>NZCC01000048.1 GCA_002688175.1 Chromatiales bacterium | reverse complement strand
TTCAACATCGGTCACGAGATGCGCGACGGTTCCGCCACCTTGCTTGACGCCAGGGGCCATATCCTCGTTCAGGAAATGAACCGGCACGGACATACGGATCTTCTCGTCCGCAACAATGCGCTGCAAGTCGAGATGCATAACCATGCGTTTAGCCGGGTGCAACTGCACATCCTTGAGGATGCACTGGCGAGCCTCACCTTTAACACTAATACTCAGCACACTGGAGAAGAATGATTCATTCTCCATTTTGTGCATCAGCGTACCAAGGTCAAAACACACCGAACGCGGGGCGCGACCTGCGCCATAAACAATCGCGGGAACTTTTCCGGCTCGACGCAGGCGGCGGCTCGCACCTTTCCCTGAATCTGTCCGTTCTTCCGCGACCAAATCAAATACCACAGCCATAATCGGCCTCCTGTATTGGTCTAATTCACCGTTTCCCTGCGACCGGGCGCACGGCTATTTATATGAAGGGCCGCGGATGATAGCAGAGTCGGTACGGGTGGGGAAATACAGAGGTTTTATGGTTAATCGAGATACAGGGAGCTGACGGATTCATCGAGCGCCAGGCGGCGCATGGTTTCGGCCAGCAGCTCCGCGACCCCGAGCTGGCGGATTTTATTGCAGGCAGCAGCCGCTTCGGACAACGGGATCGTATCGGTTACGACCAGTTCATCGAGTTCGGAATTGGTAACCCGATCCACAGCCGGGCCGGACAGTACCGGGTGCGTAATATAGGCTACAACCCGCTTGGCTCCATTGCTTTTCAGTGCCGCTGCAGCCAGGCACAAGGTACCGGCCGTATCGATCATGTCGTCGATCAGCACACAGGTCTTGCCCTCGACTTCACCGATGATATTCATGACCTCGGCCTGATTCGGCTGCGGACGACGTTTATCGATGATGGCCAGATCAAGGTCGTCCATTCGCTTGGCCAAGGCGCGCGCGCGAACCACACCACCGACATCCGGCGACACGGCAACCATGTTTTCATCCTTCTGCTTCCACATGTCGCCCAGCAGAACCGGTGAGCCATACACATTGTCGAGTGGAATCGAGAAAAAGCCCTGGATCTGATCGGCATGCAAATCGACGGTCAAAACGCGATCAACACCGGCCGTCGCAATCATACTGGCCACGAGGCGTGCCGTGATCGGCACCCGGGCCGCACGTGGCCGGCGATCCTGTCGGGCATAACCAAAATACGGGATTACAGCTGTGATCCGCTCAGCCGATGCCCGACGCAGTGCGTCAGCCATAACCAATAATTCCATCAGGTTATCGTTAACCGGCGGGCAGGTGGATTGAACGATATAGACATCACGCCCGCGTACATTCTCCATGATTTCCGTGGCGATCTCGCCGTCACTGAACCGTCCGACCTGGATTTTGCTCAGTGGCAGCGTGAGATGCTTGGCTATGCTGGCGGCCAGCCCCGGGGTTGCATTCCCGGTGAAGATCATCATGTTCGGAATAACGAAATTGTTGTCGCTGTTCACTCGATCAACCCTGTTAGCAATAGATTAAAAATGGCTGGGGCGGCAGGATTCGAACCTGCGGTACACGGGATCAAAACCCGATGCCTTACCACTTGGCTACGCCCCAACGTCGAGCCCATAGTATCGCTGTAAAACTCTCCGCACCTGGGCGCGGCTATTGTGATTTGACGCACTAGGCGTGTCAAACAAACTTACGGTTACAGGCGCCACTGATCGACAATTAATTTGACCCTGGCCTGATCATTCTGCATGACAATTTTCCGCGGCATCCAGCGGCCATGTTCGGTGACGAAGCGATCGTACGATACCACCCAGTCGTTTTGCGCGAGCGTAACGAGCCAACCGTCGGCATCGTATTCGGCTCGACTGGTGAAACGGGGATCAGCGATGCCGAGAATCCAGTAGCGCGTACTACGGGCCGGGAACGACCAGCCGAGCTGGTCCGTCATGAAACGCTCGACTGCATCGGGTCCGGCGTACGCCAACGTCACTTCACCGGCTTTACCGGTAACGACCAGATCATCATTGCCGTTCCAGTCAATCTGATAGGCGCCGACGCCGAACGGCCCGCGTAGTCCAATATGGACGTTGACACCATCCTGGACCCAGCGGATGTTGCCCTGCCCCCCTTCCTTACCGGACTTGACCGCAATGCGCCCATTGGCCTCCCAGCCCGGCAGTTGCAGCAGGTTCTCAGCCCGTTGCAGCCAGTCCACCCCGGTGCCGGGTACGACAGGTCGAGTCGCACAACCAGCGAGCGCAACAAGGGCGACCAGCCAGCCCGTTCGCACCACATTCATTGCGGTAACCGGGCCCGGGTTTCGACGAGCAATTCGTGATCCGGATAGGTGCTGAGGGAACGATCAAGTAATTCACGCGCATTATCCGCTTCACCAGTTACCCACAGCAATTCACCCAGATGGGCAATGACCTCCGGATCGTCCATCAACGCATAGGCCAGCTCAAGGTAGCTGAGCGCCTCAGCATCCCGACCCAGTCGATACAGGACCCAACCCATGCTATCGATAATGGCCGGTGAATCGGGCTTGAGTTCGAGTGCCTGTCGAATCAGAAGGTAGGCTTCATCGTAGCGCCGGGTTCGATTGGCCAGCGTATAGCCAAGCGCGTTGAGAACATTCGCATCCATGGGGGCGAGTTCTGCGGCACGCCGCATGACGACGAGCGATTGATCCCGCTGGCCAGCCAGATCAAGCATCGTACCGTAGGCCAATAACAATTCTATTGAATCAGGCTGGTAATCCAGCAAATCATCAAACGTAGCCAGCGCCTGCTGCGTATCACCCAGCTCGAACAGCAATTGCGCACGTGTCGGTGACATGGCTAATGCATGGCGCGGATAGTCTTGTGTGAAAGCCTGCAGGCCATCAAGCGCAGCTTGCCGCTCATCGAGCTTCTGGTAAGCCTGGGTCGCAGCAATCTGTGCCGGTAGCAGGTAAGGCTCACCACGCACACGCGCAAAATAATCGATGCCATCACGATAGGCCCCGTGGTGGGTTGCGATGCGCCCAAGGTAATAAAAACACTCATAGACATTCTTACCGGCCGACAACAGCTTGTGGAAATCCTGAGCTGCCGTATCAAGGTCGCCGGCCGCCAGATTGACCAGCGCATGAACCCGAACGAAATCCGGCTGAATGCCATAGACGTTGGCCAAGCTCTCCAACTGTTCGTTGGCCTGCTCCACCCGCCCGGCTGCCGACAACAGGCTCACGTACTCCAGTTCGACCATAATCGATGCTGGCTCATCGCGCAGATTCTCGATCCACTTGAGTGCGGCAGCCTCGCGACCCAAAGCCATCAAGGCCTGGGCAATAAGCAACTGCGACTCAAGCAAACGCTTCTGCTCACTGCCGGCCTGATGTGCCGCCAGTAACGCAAGTTCATAGTCACCCGAGCGCATGGCCGAACGCGCCAGCGCTAGTTGCAGCCCGGCAGAATCCGGATATTGCCGGGCCAGGCGTTTGAACACCGCCGTGACGCCTGCAGTATTGTCCTCTGCTGCCAGGTCCGCTGCGAGCGAGAGGAAAGTCTCGTCATCCGGGAGATCGCCAAGCAGCGCACGCAAATGTGGGTAGGCGCGATCCGTGTCATAGCGCCGCAAATAGAGTCGTCCGGCATGCGCATGCGCCACCAGGTTATCCGACTCCAGTTCCAGCCAGCGCCGCGCACCACCCAGCGCAACGGTTTCGTATCCATACCCGGTCGCAAAGTCGGTGGCCCGCCGGGCCAGCTCCGGATCGGGGCTCAGCGCCGCGGCTTGCAGATACTGCCTGGCGGCCGTCAACCAGGCCTTTCTCTGCACCGCAATCTCTGCCATCAGCAGGTAATAACTCTCGTCAGGGATATACACAGGCTCGGGCGTAGCATCACGCACCGGGCCGGAACAGGCGCAGAGCATGGCCGCAATCGTCAACCCACACAGCCAACGTGCTTGCCGGACAGTATGAAAGCAGCGGATCAAACAGGTCATGTGCCAATATGATAAAGGAAAAGACCGGTGCCGCCCGGCGGGTGAAAAGAAAAACAGGCATTTATGGCATTCATTTTTGCCCGGTCCTTGTCAGCAACCGGCCGGCGACGGACAATTACCCCTGAATCCGTAACGGACTGGTGATGAATGCACTGGCCGGCTGATTCGGTCATTTACCAAGAGCAACTACCACGTGAAACAGAGCCTTGTTAACAAGCTGCAGCAACTCGTCGCCCGTTCCGAGGAACTGGGAGCCTTGCTGTCGGATCCGAACATCATCACGGATCAGAATCGGTTCCGCGATCTGTCGAAGGAATATGCGCAACTCGAACCCGTCATTGCGTTATTCAATGATTATGAGCAGGCACAGGCGGATCAGACGGCGGCCGAAGAGATGCTGAATGATGCCGATGCTGAAATCAGGTCAATGGGCAAAGAGGAAATCGAGGTCCTCAAAGGGTCGATGGAGCAACTGGAATTTGCTGTTCGTAAAGCGCTGATTCCGAAGGATCCGTATGACGACAGCAATATTTATCTTGAAATTCGTGCCGGTACCGGTGGCGATGAAGCTGCAATTTTCGTCGGCGACCTGTTTCGAATGTATTCCAAGTATGCCGATACACAAGGCTGGAAACTGGAAATCATGAATGCCAATGAAGGTGAACATGGCGGTTACAAAGAAATCATTAGCCGGATTATCGGTAAAGGCGCCTATTCACAGCTGAAATTCGAATCCGGCGCGCACCGCGTGCAACGTGTCCCGGAAACTGAGACCCAGGGACGAATTCATACCTCGGCCTGCACCGTCGCCGTATTGCCCGAGGCCGATGAGATCGATGAAATCGAGATCAACCCGGCTGATCTGCGCGTCGACACCTTTCGCGCCTCCGGTGCCGGTGGCCAGCACGTCAACAAAACAGACTCGGCCATACGTCTTACTCACCTGCCAACCGGGCTGGTGGTTGAATGTCAGGATGAACGTTCGCAGCACAAGAATCGCGCCCATGCGATGTCATTACTCAAGGCCAGACTTTTCGATGAACAACAGCAGCAACAAGACCGGGAGCGCGCGGCCGAACGCAAAAGCCTGGTCGGCTCCGGCGATCGGTCGGAGCGAATCCGCACCTACAATTTTCCGCAGGGGCGAATTACCGATCACCGCATCAATCTGACGCTGTACAAACTCGATGACGTACTGACCGGCAACCTGACACATTTGATTGAGCCTTTAATTAACGAACATCAGGCCGATCAACTGGCTGCTCTGGAAGCCTGAGACATAAATAAAATGACTGAACATTACCGATCGACGCTTGATTACATTGGCAACACGCCGCTGATTCGCCTTAACCAGGCCTCAGCTGCAACCGGCTGTGAGATTCTCGGCAAGGCCGAGTTCATGAACCCGGGCGGATCGATCAAAGACCGCGCGGCGCTCGGCATCGTCAGGGATGCAGAAAACAGTGGCCAATTGCGGCCCGGCGGGATTATCGTCGAAGGCACGGCGGGTAATACCGGGATTGGCCTTGCCGTCATCGGCAACGCACTCGGTTACGAGACCGTGATCGTCATGCCGGACAATCAGAGCAAGGACAAGATCGATACCCTCAAATCGTATGGGGTTACGCTGCATCTGGTCCCGGCCGTACCGCTCAAGGACCCCAATCATTTCACCAAAGTATCCGAACGCATCGCCGGGGAACTGAACGAAACACATGAACACGGTGCGATCTGGGCCAACCAGTTCAACAACCTTGCGAACCGCGAGTTTCACGAACAAACTACCGGCGCCGAGATCTGGGAACAAACCCATGGAGAGATCCATGGCTTCATCTGCTCGGTCGGTACCGGCGGCACACTCGCCGGTGTGGCGCACGCACTGAAAGCGCGCAGTGACAATGTCAGGATTGGACTCGCCGACCCAACCGGTTCGGCACTCTATAACTACTATGCACACGGTGAACTCAAGGCCGAGGGCAGCTCAATTTCCGAGGGTATCGGCAATAGCCGGATCACCGATAACCTGGCCGATACACCGATCGATATGCCCTACCAGTTACCGGACAGCGAATCGATTCCACTGGTTTATGAGCTGATCAAAAAAGAAGGGTTGTCGGTCGGCAGTTCAAGTGGCGTGAATGTTGCCGGCGCGATCCGTATGGCCAGAGATCTCGGTCCCGGCCACGTCATCGTGACGTTACTTTGCGACTCGGCGATGCGCTACCGGGCACGCCTGTTCAACCGTGCTTTCCTGGCAGAGCAAGGACTGCAGCTACCCGACTGGCTGAATCTCGACTAAATACTTATTGGGAACTTTCGGTAACCACCCACTTTAGTTCGGATCCGGAGCCGGTGTTGCAGGCGAGCTCTGCGGTAACTCCGGTCGGGCGATGTAGACCGCATTGATCTCACCCTTCAGAGCGGTCAGAAAAGCAATGATCGATTGAATCTGTTCTTCTTTGATGTCACTACCCAACTGATGTTTTGCCATCAGTTCCACCGCTTCTTCCAGCGTCTCGATAGAACCAGTGTGGAAATACGGTCCGGTCTCGGTAATATTGCGCAGTGACGGTACCTTGAAGACCTGCCGGTCTTCTTCCTTGCCGGTCACGTCAAAGCGGCCCTGATCATTATCTTTATCCCAGGCCTCTTCCAGCCCAAGTTTCTGATACATGCCGCCACCAAGATACTGACCGGAGTGACAGTTGCCGCAGCCGGTATCAAGGAATGTTATCAGGCCCGTTATTTCCTGTTCGCTCAATGCCTCGTCATCACCGTCCAGGTAGGTGTCAAAGCGCGACGGCGTCACCAGTCCCCGTTCAAATGCACCGATCGCCTTTGCCATGTTGTCAAAAGTGATCGGCTCACCTTCATCGGGGAATGCAGCCGAAAACAACTTCACGTAACCTGGAATGGACGCAAGCACGGCAACGACGGCTTCCTCATCTGCCATCGCCATCTCAATCGGGTTCAGCGGTGGCCCCTTGGCCTGGTCTTCGACATCCGGTGACCGCCCGTCCCAGAACTGGGCAATAAACCCGGCTGCGTTATAAACCGTCGGTGCATTACGACCCCCAACCTGATTTTTATGCCCCACCGAAGTCGGCAACCCATCTACACCATAGCTGTCGAGCAGATGGCAGGTATTACAGGCCACGTCATGATTTTTTGACAAGCGGGTGTCATAAAAAAGTTTTCGCCCCAACTCAACTTTAATAGGCGTCATCGGATTACATTCGACAGCCATATTCCATGACAATGGCGAAAAAAATGCTCAGCCTCAGATCCCGGTCCGATTCCGGTACGGGTTCAAAGACAGACGGTGGCACCGTCTGCTTTTCCGGTGGCGGCGAATCACCACAACCAACCAAAAACCCGGACAAGCTTGCTGCAATCGTTACCCATGCTAATTTATTAATCCTGCTCACAACGGTTTCTCGTCCATCTGGTGCATATATTTTTAAGACCCCAGTATATACAGGCCGAAAATATTGCGGTTAACAGTAAATTTTCTTCCGAAAGAAATAATTATTCAGAAAATCCGGAGAACCGGTCTGATGCATATAAAGCATGACAGGTACTGCATGCTTCAATCATGCGACCAAACTGTTGATGTTGCAGCGCACGGTTGCCCGTTCGCGCTGCTGCCGCAAGCTCCGCTGCAACCTGGTGAAAATCCCGATCCCTTTGCACAAAACCTTCCGGGGCAACCGTTACCAGGTGATTCTTATCCTCAGGGGTCATGGACTGGCGTAGTATGAAGCTGTCATGAATCTGCTGCGCCAATGTGGCTACCTGTGCATCGCTGCCGGCGACCAGTGCCGTCAGGATATTCTGACTTGCTTCGTCGATGAATTGCATCTCTTTACGCAGCAACTCCTGGAGCCTGGGTGTCAGCCTGGGCGATAGCGACTCGCTGTCATGCGCCAGCACCAGTCCGTCGGATGCGATGACCAATAATACAACGTTGAATAAAATAAATAATTTTCTTGTGCGGAGTTTATGCATCATTCAAGTCTGATCCTAGCAGTTCCAGGTCGATCCTCTCAAAGAACAAAACTATCTAGTGCAGATGCTCGCCCAGAAAGGTTTCCAGAGCTCTGTATAACTCTGGGCGAACGTCGCCCAACAACATACTGTGGTCACCGTTTTCCAGCGGGAGGAAACGGTATTCCTTACCTGCCTTTTTCAATGCTTTGGCCATTTTTTCAGATTGACTAAACTTTACTACAGAGTCTTTCGTACTATGTGCCAGCAAAACGGGGATTCTGATATCTGCTGCCCGGTTAGTGGGTGAATTTTCCTTCAGCATGGCCCTATCACTCCAATCGCCAATATAACTATTAGCCACCCAGCCAAAATAGAACCTGTTGTTGCTTGTCATCATTGCCTGCATATCACTTACGCCATTGATACTGACTGCGCACTGAAATAAATCCGGTGTTTTAACGGCGCCCATCAGGGCTGCGTACCCACCATATGACCCGCCGACGATACAGATGCGATCCGGGTCTGCCATTCCCTGATCGACAAGCCACTGTGTCCCGTCCGTAATATCATCCTGCATGGCCTGTCCCCACTGACGTTCACCGGCCATCCTGAATTTCCTGCCATAACCGGAAGAACCCCGAAAATTCACTTGCAAAACCAGGTAACCGCGGTTGGTCAGAAACTGGACCAACGGATCAAAGCCGGCGAAGTCCCGCGCAGCCGGACCCCCATGCGGCAGAATGACTGTCGGCAGCGGGGCTGACGGCGGATAACTCTCGCCAACCGGTACGCTCACGAAAGCAGCAATCTCCAGATCATCCCTGGCTTGATAAGTCACTTCCTGCACCGTGGACAGCGGCTTACCATCCAGTTCAGGATAAGTATGCGCAAAAAATCTTAGCTGATCCTGCTCTTGTTCATAAAGGTAATAGCGTGCCGGTCGATCACTAGCTGATGCATAAATTACAATTCGTTTGTAATCCTCACTCTTGTCGATAATAAGTAACCCATACTCAGGCAAGCGATCGCGAATTTTAGCCAATAAAGCAGGTTCCGTTGGATCTAACCATTTCGTTTCAAGATTACTGCGCACAAACGATACGCCCTGTATTTTTTTATTGTTGCGATCAAAAGTGACATTGCTTACATCAAAATCAGGATGCCGGAAAATTTCCTCGACAAATGAAGCGGAACTCAGCCGATACTTATAGAGTCCAATTGTATTTGCCTCAAAATCAGACAGAACATAGGCAATATCCGGGTCCTCAGCGTCAATCAAAACAGGTTTAAATAACCTTCTATCTTCCAGAGGAACATTGAATAGAAGTTGCCATCGTTTTGAATTAACCGGACGCTGAAATGCTTTGAATTTGTTTCCATCGATGCCTGTACCGATTCTGGCCTTGCCTTCCCGATCAACAAGCCACGACTGAGTGCCGCGTTTTCCACTCTGGACAAGCGTCAATTTACTGGTGTAGATATTGAGCTTGTAGAGCCTTTGTTTTTTAAAATCATCCGGATTCCAGCTGATCAATACGTGATTGGGATCATCCGGCAGCATATCTACAATATTATCGCCTAGAAAGACATCAAACCTCGGGCTTGCTTTTTTGCCTGTTGACATGAAAACCAGAGCGTTACTGCCGTCAGCATCGAATGCCGTTAATTGATTCGCGTACAAATTCCAGCGAAAATTTTGTACGGAATGCTCAACCGTAATCAGGATACGCTCGCTATTTGCCCATTTCAGATCCACCACAGACCATGGGTCCGTTGCAATCACCAACGGTTTTGTTGATTCGATGTTGTCCAGATCGTAAATGACCGCATAAAAACGATCGTCACGATAGGCTTTGACACCCAGGTACCGCCCATCTGGCGAAAGCGTGACGCTATTAAACTGTGGGGGGATTGCGAATGACTCAAGAGGAAGCAGGTCAGCTGAGCTACCCGCAGTAACCAAAAATAATGCGCTCCAAACTACAATATGGAAAATCAGATATCGCATTTAATACATCACCTGCCAATATAACCCTCTAATAAATATTCAATAAAGAAATTTTCAAGCCAACAATGCCATCAATGCGAACCATTAAAAATTTAACTTCACATGTCCAACGCCAAATCAAGATCAGCGAGTAAATCGTCGACATGCTCGATACCAACTGACAAGCGAATCAGGTTGTCAGTTATACCAAGTTTGGCCCGCTCTTCCGCCGGCAGGCTCGAATGACTCATCGTCGCCGGATGGCCAACCAGGCTTTCGACTCCACCGAGACTTTCGGCAAGAGTAAACACCCGTAGTGCATTGAGGAAAGCACCGACCTCACCCAGACCACCGCGTAAAACAAATGATACGACGCCACCGTAGCCATCCATCTGGCGCGTTGCGATCTCATGGCGAGGATGTTCATCAAGACCCGGGTAGTAGACCCGTTCGGCCTGTGGGCGATCAGCCAACCATTTTGCAACCGTCATCGCATTCGCCTGGTGTCGTTCCATGCGTAATGCAAGCGTCTTGATGCCACGCAGCACGAGGTAGGCATCAAACGGGCCGGCAACCCCGCCGACCGCACTGCGTAGCGAGGCCAGCTGCTTGCCAAGCTGTTCATCCGCAACCACAATCAATCCACCCAGCGCATCAGAATGCCCGCCCAGATACTTGGTCGTCGAGTGCATGACGATGTCACAGCCGGCCTCGAGCGGACGCTGCACACACGGTGTCGCAAACGTATTATCAACGGCGATGAGAATATCGTGGGCTCTCGCCAGGGCGGCCGTTGCTTCTATGTCGATAATATTCAGCAGGGGGTTGGTCGGCGTTTCGATCCAGATCAGGCGCGTATTCGACTTGATCGCCTGCTCGACATTAGCCGGATCGCTGAAATCAACAAAAGAAAACTCGAGCGCCGAGGTTCGCGTACGCACCTGCCTGAACAGGCGCAACGATCCGCCATAAATACTGGTCGGGGCAATCATGTGATCGCCGGCATCGAGCAGCTCAAGAACGTTGGCCGTTGCCGCCATCCCCGATGCGAAAGCCAGCCCACGGACACCGGACTCCAATTCTGCAACACAACGTTCGAGCGCATCACGGGTTGGATTTGAGGCGCGTGCATATATGTGCTCACCCGGCTCATTAAACGCCGACTGCCGGTATATCGTGCTGGTGGCAATGGCCGGCATAACCGCGCCGGTTGCAGCATCAACAGTATCCCCCGCATGGATACAGCGGGTCGCCAGTTTATGTTCAATGTCGCTATCATTCATGCCTAATATGCTCATTAAGTTTCAAACCCCTCGCCGACCGGGCCATAAAGAGGTATGTTTATAGAGTTCGTGCCGGACAATAATAACTAAGCTAACATAAGGCGGCATATGCACACAGACCCCGACACCTCGGAACTGATGATCGACAGCTTGTTGCGTCGTTGCACAACGGAGCTCAAGGAAAACAGCCCGTCCGCAAGGCTTGATGTCGAACTGCTGCTCGGCCATATATTGCGTAAGACACGCGTCGAGCTGATTAGTGCCGGAAAAGATTTCGTTACGCCGGCCAGCGCCGCTTTGTTTACCAACCTCGTACGCAAGCGCCAGACAGGCATCCCCGTTGCACAACTCGTCGGCTCACGGGAGTTCTGGTCTCTTAACCTGACCGTTACGACCGATACGCTGGTACCGCGACCCGAAACCGAAATTCTCGTGGAATGCGCATTGACGCATATCCCCAAAGACCAGCCAGCAGACTTTCTCGACCTCGGCACCGGTTCCGGAGCCATTGCACTGGCGGTCGCGAGTGAACGCCCGAATACCCATGTCACGGCAACCGATATCAGCGACCAGGCACTGGCCGTCGCACAATACAACGCAGCGGCCCTTAGATTGAACCACGTTGAATTAAAGTGCGGCTCATGGTTTCAACCGGTTGCCGGCCGCAAGTTCTCGACGATCGTCGCCAACCCGCCCTATGTAAGCGACATGGAATACATCGTGCACCATTTTGATCTGCAACATGAGCCGATGCTGGCGCTCAGGGGCGGTGAAGATGGTCTGGACTGCATCAAGCAGATCATTGCAGAAGCGCCCAAACACCTGTTCATGGATGGATGGCTCGCGATCGAACACGGCTATCGACAGGGACCGGCCGTCGAAATCCTGTTGCGAGAAGCCGGATTCGGGTCTGCCTTTGCCTACAGTGACCTGCAGGGCCATGCGCGCGTGACCGAGGGCAAGCTGACCGGCTGATTGGATCCAATGACGGAAGTCGGCGCCATCCCCGGGGCCTGCTAGAATCCCGGCATGCCAACAGATCACACGCCACGTTTTGCCCGCCAGATCACGTTGCCGCAAATCGGCGCCAACGGACAACAACGACTCTTCGACAGTCACGCCCTCATCATCGGCCTTGGCGGACTCGGCAGCGCCGCTTCACTGTATATCGCCAACGCGGGCATCGGGCGATTAACGATCAACGATTTTGATCGTGTCGACATCACCAACCTGCCACGCCAGATTCTGTTTGACGAACAGGATGTCGATGAACTCAAAACGACAGCTACCGCCCGGCACCTGCATCAATTTAATCCTGCCACCCGGATAGATGAACTCAGTCAGCGTCTTTCTGCAGCAGAATTACTCGAGGCCGTGACAAATAGTGATGTCGTGCTCGATTGCACAGACAATTTTGTAACCCGCGGGGTGATTAACCGGACCTGCAAACTAAGCGGCACCCCCCTCATCACCGGCGCTGCAATTCGCTTCGAAGGCCAACTCGCATTGTTTCGTCATGATCAAGCCGATGGCCCGTGTTACAACTGCCTGTACACGGAAGCCGATGAAAATCTGGAAAGCTGTGCGGGACAAGGCATACTCGCGCCGGTGGTCGGCACGATCGGCTGCATGATGGCGACCGAATCCATCAAAATACTGCTCGACCTCGATTCACAACTGGCCGGCAAGCTCTGGGTTTATGATGCGCTGGCGGGTACGACAAAAATCCTCGGCATCAAACAACGCGCCGATTGCCCGGTTTGCGGGGCAGATAAATAATTCCGGATCTCGGCATCAATGTCATGCGGCTTGCGAGTCGTAGCCCAGATTTGCCGCCAACCAGCGCTCAACCGTTGCTAACGACAAGCCCTTGCGCTGCGCATAGTCTTCAGCCTGGTCACGACCAATCTTGCCCACCTGGAAATACTTCGCTTCCGGGTGCGAAAAATACCAACCGCTAACCGACGCGGCCGGATACATCGCATACGTTTCCGTCAATTCGATGTCTGTGTTGCGCTGTACGTCAAGCAGCTGCCACAACGTGGCTTTTTCCATATGGTCCGGGCAAGCCGGGTAGCCGGGCGCCGGGCGGATACCCTGGTAGACCTCATCGATTAAAGCTTCATTGCCAAGCTGCTCGCCACTGGCGTAACCCCATAATTCCTTGCGGACCCGCTCATGCAGGTACTCGGCACAGGCCTCGGCCAGCCGGTCGGCCAGTGCCTTGAGCAAAATTGCGTTGTAATCATCATGCTTCTGCTCAAAAGAGGCAACGTGTTGCTCCATGCCAAGCCCCGCTGTTACCGCAAATGCACCGATGTAATCGGCGCATCCGGCATCGCTCGGTGCGATGAAATCAGCCAGGCACAAACTTGGTTTTCCATCCAGCTTAAGCCGTTGCTGGCGTAGCTGGTGCAACGTTGCGAGTGACGTATCACGTGATTCATCACTGTAAACTACGATATCGTCGCCGACCGAGTTAGCCGGAAAGAACCCGACGACGGCGCGCGAGCGCAGCCACCCTTCATCCATAGCCTGGGCGAGCATGGCCTGTGCATCGCGATACAAATTGGTCACCGCCTCACCAACAATATCGTCGTCAAGAATTGCAGGATACTTACCGTGAAACTCCCACGCATTAAAGAAAGGCATCCAGTCAATGTAATCAATGAGAGTAACTAGTGGAATATCATCGATTACACGGGTGCCGGTAAATGCCGGCACCTTCGGTGTCTGACACAAATCCATAACCGCACGATTGGCACGCGCCTGCTCGATACCAAGTTGTGGAGCGAGCCTGCTCTTGTTTTCGTGTCGTGCGCGTCGTTTAACACATTCCTGCTTGACCGACTCTATATAACTGACCTTGCCGGTCGAACTGATTAATTTCTGTGCGACGCCGACTGAACGCGACGCATCCTTGACATAGATCACTGCCCCATCGTATTGCGGGTCGATCTTTACCGATGTATGCACAGGTGAAGTCGTCGCACCGCCGATCAATAACGGCACGTCGAAATCCTGGCGCTGTAACTCACTCGCAACCTGCACCATCTCTTCCAGGGAAGGCGTGATCAGGCCGGACAGACCGATGATGTCAGCCTGCTCGCGGCGGGCAGCCTCAAGGATACGCTCACGGGGCACCATAACACCGAGATCAATCACCTCGAAATTGTTGCACTGGAGTACGACACTGACGATATTCTTGCCGATGTCATGTACATCACCCTTTACCGTGGCTATGACAATTTTTGCCAGCTTCCTCTGTTCGCCACCTTGCTCGGCTTCGATATAAGGCACGAGGTGTGCAACCGACTTTTTCATGACCCGCGCAGACTTGACCACCTGCGGCAAAAACATTTTACCCGCACCGAACAGGTCACCTACGATATTCATGCCGCTCATCAACGGTCCTTCAATAATTTCAATTGGGTGCTCTGCCTTACCCCTCGCCTCCTCGGTATCTTCAATGATGAACCCATCAATACCCTTGACCAGCGCATGCTCGAGTCGCTTGTCGACCGGCCACTCGCGCCACTCCTGTTCGATAGCCTTTACCGTTGCACCACCTTCATCACGATACTTGCCGGCAATCTCAAGCAGTCGCTCGGTCGCATCGTCACGCCGGTTCAGAATCACATCCTCGGCGGCATCACGCAGTTCAGCCGGAATCTCATCATAGATCGTCAGTTGCCCGGCGTTGACTATTCCCATGTCCATACCGGCCTTGATCGCGTGGTACAGAAACACGGAGTGCATCGCCTCGCGGACGGGGTTGTTACCACGGAATGAGAACGACACGTTACTGACACCGCCGCTTACCAGTGCATACGGCAACCTGGCCTTGATCAGTTTTGTCGCCTCGATAAACGAACGACCATAGTCGTTATGTTCCTCGATGCCGGTGGCAACGGCGAAGATATTCGGATCAAAAATAATATCCTCAGGCCGGAAATCTGCTTCTTCAGTCAGTAACTTATAAGCCCGCGAGCAAATCCCGATCCGCCGCTCGGCGGTCTCGGCCTGACCTTCCTCATCGAACGCCATGACGATAACAGCCGCACCATGCCGTCGAATTTCACGCGCCTGCGCGAGAAACGGCGCCTCGCCTTCCTTCAGGCTGATCGAATTCACGACAGCCTTACCCTGAATACATTTCAAACCGGTCTCGATAACTTCCCAGCGTGATGAGTCCACCATCGTCGGCACCCGCGCAATGTCCGGCTCGGTCGCCACCAGTTTCAGAAACCGATCCATCGCCCGAACGGAATCGAGCATGCCCTCATCCATATTGACGTCGATAACCTGCGCACCGCTATCAACCTGTTGCAGCGCTACCGACAGCGCCTCGGCATAATTATCTTCTACGATCAGCCGCTTGAACTTCGCCGAACCGGCAACGTTGGTACGTTCACCCACATTAACGAACAGCGAGTCAGGGCCGACACTCATCGGCTCGAGGCCGCTGAGACGCAGCCTGACCGGAATTTGCGGCACGGCTCGCGGCGATTTGCCGGCCAGTGCTTTGATAATCGCCGCGATATGTTCTGGTTGTGTCCCGCAGCATCCTCCGACCATGTTGATCAGGCCCTGCCCGGCAAAGTCGACGAGGATCTCCGCCATCATCTCAGGCGTTTCGTCATAACCACCAAATTCATTTGGCAGGCCTGCATTCGGGTGACAACTCACGCGGGTGTCGGCAACAGCCGATAACTCTGTCAGCCAGGGTCGCAATTCCTCAGCACCGAGGGCGCAGTTCAGGCCGATCAGGAACGGTTCGATATGGCGCACAGAATTCCAGAATGCTTCAACCGTCTGACCAGACAGCGTTCGCCCCGAGGCATCGGTGATCGTCCCGGAAATCATAACCGGTATTTTGTAACCGAGTTCATCGTCAAGCCGGGCAATTGCATAGAGCGCGGCCTTCGCATTCAAGGTGTCAAAAATTGTTTCGACGAGCAGGAAGTCGGCGCCGCCCTCCAGTAATGCCTGTGCACTCTCACCATAAGTCTCGGCAAGTTCATCGAATAAAATATTCCGCAATCCGGGATCGTTGACATCCGGTGAAATTGACGCTGTACGATTTGTCGGACCAAGTACACCGGCGACAAAACGCGGCGTGCCGGTGTCAGCGGCGACTTTATCGGCAGCCGCACGAGCCAGCTGTGCGGAAACAAGATTCAGCTCAGCGACACATTCTTCGAGACCATAATCCGCCAGCGCCGGAGCATTGCTGTTAAAAGTATTGGTTTCAATGACGTCAGCACCGGCATCAAGAAAGGCCGTATGGATGCCAGAAATAATATCGGGACGAGTGAGGCTTAACAGGTCATGATTGCCCTTGAGATCGATTGACGTTGCAGCAAAACGTTCACCGTGGTAGTCGTCCTCAACAAGGTCACAGGCCTGGATCATCGTCCCCATAGCACCATCGAGGAACACAATACGTTCTTCGAGTAGCCTGGTGAGCTGATCAAAATTTTGCTTAGCCATGCTTGGTCACTCCGCCGGCGCCAGCCTGGTTTTCCCGGGGCCGAAGACCGAGTGCATGACAGATCGCGTAGGTCTGTTCTGCCCGGTTCAGTGTATAAAAATGAAACTCATTAATGCCCTCCGCCCGCATACGCTCAGCGGCATCGATGGCAATATTTGCCGAGATCATTTGCCGCGTCTCGTCATCATCATCGAGTCCTTCGAAACGTTCATGCAGCCATTCCGGTACGCTGGCGCCACACATATTTGCAAAACGCAGCAACTGCGGGAACTTGTTGATCGGCAAAATACCGGGCACGATCGAAGCGCTGATACCGGAAGATATGCATTGATCGCGGAATCGCAGAAAATTATCTACATCAAAGAAAAACTGTGTAATCGCCCGTGTCGCTCCGGCATCGAGCTTGCGCTTCAGGCAATCCAGATCAAACGCTGCACTGGGAGCCTCGGGATGCACCTCGGGATAAGCGGCGACAGATATCTCGAACTCGGCAACCTCACTCAACCCGGCCACGAGATCTACGCCATACTCATAGCCGCCCGGATAGGGCTCATATTTCTCGGCATCGGCCGGTGGGTCGCCGCGTAATGCAACGATATCTCTAATACCTTCATCCCAGTATCGTCTGGCAACCGCCTGCACCTCTTCTTTCGTCGAACCGACGCAAGTCAGGTGTGGCGCTGCGCGTAAGCCTGTCTCCGCAATAATCCGGCTAACAATACGATGGGTGCGATCACGGGTAGAACCATCCGCTCCATAGGTAACCGACACGAAACGCGGCCGTAACGGCGCAAGCCGCTGGATAGAATTCCACAGCGTGGTTTCCATAGCCGGCGTATTCGGCGGAAAAAACTCGAATGAAACCTGAAGTCTGTCAGTATCAGTCATACGTTCCTGTCCTTTGTTGCAGGTTGTCGGGCACTGCCGCAAACAACGCATATTCCATAACCCTGCCCGGGAACCAGATACGGTGTGCGATACGATAGCCAAGTTCAGACAGCATCGCGGTCAGCTGATTCTCAATCAATCTGGTGCTGCCACGCTGTTCCGGCAACTGACGTGCAACGGGTCGCACAAAATCGGCAATCAACAACTGACCGGCGGGACGCAGCACACGCCGCGCTTCATTCAGGCCTGTCAATATGTCATCAAATAAGCCCAGCACCTCATCAAGAATCACCAGGTCAAACGAATCATCGGCGAACGGCAGTTTCATCAGATCACCATTGCGAACCGTACAATTTGCAAGACCCGCCTGATGCAGGCGTGATCTTGCCAGCAAACGCATACGTCGCGAAATATCGACACCAACTGCCCGGCGTGCCCGTTGCCCGAGCAGGCGCAACAACGTGCCACCCCCACAGCCCACATCCAGCACATCACCGAAACGCTTATCACCGATACATTCATCAATCGCTTCGGTAAAACTCTGCAGCGACGGTCGCCCGGCAACCCCGACTGTGCTCAGTGCCTCGGTCCTGAATACTTCACGCTCACGATTGCGCTTGACCCGATCCAGTGCCATACGATCGGCATCCACAATCTCATCGTCGGCGCCGATCAATGCGAGCGCTTCAGCAACGATTGCCTGTGCCGTAGCTGTGGCAGCCAATCGGTAATAGATCCAGTGACCATCACGGAACTTCACGACCAGACCGGCCTCATCAAGCAGGCGCAGATGCCGCGATACCCTGGGCTGACTCTGTTCAAGAATTTCCTGTAGCTCACCCACGGTTGCCTCGCCGTTGGCAAGCAAGGCCAGTAACCGCAAGCGAGTGGGATCTGCCGCGGCCTTGAGCGTTTGAATAGCTGACATCAAAGACATGGATACAGAATATAAAGGATTCTTTATATTAAATCCAGAGATGGATCACAGCTGGGCCGGCTACTGTCGATCTGACTATTAACACTAATTTGTCGCTAAAAGTCACTAAATTGCTGCGATCGTACCTTAAAAACGTAGATAAGGCCTTTCCACTACAAAATACCCTGGTCTCATTGGCCAACCATACCTTGCATACATCCACACTTGCCCTGAGGGCGAACCCATAAATATCTACTCAAAGTGTAGACCCATTGAGCGGAATCATTCTATAATTGAAACCTTAAGTACAATTAGTGATTTAAGTATTTTCAGGCTAACCCTTACCCCGGTCAGGCTTAAAGAGTTTACCTCCAAAAATTTTGCCTCGCATAAGCGAGGCTTTTTTTGCGCCTAACCAGGGCCGTCAGACGTCATGCTCCACAACAGAACTTCGGTCCTGCGATAACCGGATCACGACAAAGGCACACACGGCTCCGATCCCAATCGAGACGAGATCGGGAAAATCGAAATGCCCGGCGATGAAATAGCCGGGCACATTATCCAATATGGGCCAGTCAGCAAACCATCCGGGCACCCGCTCCGCAATGGTTGTGGCCAACGGATCGCTTTGCGCAATCTCAAACAGGCTACCGACAACCCACCACCCCGCACAGGCGGTAATCGCTGACCATCGCCACGGCTCAAGTAATGCCGACGTAAACAGGGTAAAGGCAAAAGTGTGCGCGAAAGTCGGCAGATGATCGCCGATTGCGCCAAAGACGGGCGGCATGCCGGCACCGAGCGACCAGCTATTCGGGATGAGATACACGCTGGCACTCGGACGATCCAGCAGGTAAACCAGCACACCGATCAGCAGCACGATGACAGCTGCGCTAACCTGGATCGAAGCGGGTCTGGTGCGCAGCATGGCTCTCCAGAGCGGTATTCAGCGCGACACGATAGCCCGGTCGCCATCGCTGGTGGCCACGCTCGTAACGGCGGACGCACTCTGGTCAAGTACCAACACCTCTCCAGCAGAGAGCCCCGCATCAATATCAATCGGCAACAATAACTCGCTGCCAACGCTGTTCTGACTATTCGACAAAATTGTCCGCGCACCAGTACCGAGATCAACGGCAACAACCGTCCTCTGGATCTGGTCGACCACCAAAGCCCTGTTGTTCGCAGTGTCGACAAAGATACCGGATGGTGAGTTGAAAGGGTTTACAGCATCCGGTGTCGTTGCATCAGACAGGATAGTGCGCACCCCGGTCGTTAAATCGATACCGATAACGCCAGCCTGGCCCTGATCAACTACCAGCACACGATTGTTCGCCGAATCTATCGCAAGCGCATCGGGACCGATCAGAATATTATTGGCATCCGGTATCGTCGCATCAGAAAAAATGGTGCGCGCACCTGTCCCCAGGTCAACAGCAATGACGGCATCAAGTCCCGAATCCGTGACCAGCGCCCGGTTATTGCCACTGTCCAAAGCAATATTGGCCGGTGTGCCAAACAGATTCAGTTCGTCCGGAGTGGTCGCATCTGACAGGACCGTACGCGCACCCGTCACGAGATCGACAGCCAGCACCGCCGTCAGGGCCTGGTCTACCACCAGCACCCGTCCGCCAACCGTATCGATGGTCAGACCGAGCGGCCCGTCGAGCGGGTTATCGGCACTTGGCGTCGTATTATCAGAAAAAATGGTCCGCGCCCCGGTCACCGCATCCACGGCGATGACGGCATCGCGTACGCTGTCCGTTACCAGCACCCGGTTATTGGCTGCATCGTTCACAAGACCGTGCACCAACAGCAAATGGTTGTCGCTCAAAAGCGCTGCACTGTCAGGCAAGAATGTCCGCTTGCCAGAATGGTTTTCGAGAGTTCCAACCAGGTTGACCGACATAATTCTGGCCAGGCTCGTATCAACAACCAGCGCTCGGCCTCCAGCCTCATCAAGCACCATCGCACCGGGACGCACAAAAACATTGCGGTTATCAGGGAAAAAAGTCGATGTCACGACCCTGCGCGCACCGGTCGTCAGGTCAACCGCCAGAACCGCATTCTGCGCACGCTCGACAACGAGCGCCCGGTCATTCGCGGCATCGATGACGATGCCATCGGGCAAGGTAAATATATTGATCGAATCCGGTGTGCCCACAGCGGAAAGAATCGTACGGGCACCGGTCGTTAAATCGACCGCAATAACGGAAGCCAGAACCCGGTCTGTTACGAGTGCGCGATTATTCGCTGCATCTATTGCGATACCAGTTGGCGCACTAAAAGGATTGACTGCATCCGGCGTCGTCGCAGCCGACAGAATCGTTCGGGCACCGGTACTGAGATCAACGGCAACGATAGCATCGAGACCGGAGTCAGTTACCAGCGCACGATTGTTAGCCGCATCTATCACGATAGCATCCGGAGACGTGAACGGATTAGAAGCATCAGGTGTCGTCGCATCGGACAACATCGTGCGTACCCCGGTCGCAAGATCGACGGCAATGACGGCGTCAAGAAATACGTCGGTCACCAACGCCCGATTGTTTGCGGTATCGACCGCGATACCGTTTGGAGCGCTGAACGGGTTCACGGCATCCGGCGTTGCTGGAGTAGAAAAATAGAGTTGCAGGCCCGTGGTCAAATCGACGCTCACAACAGCCTTCAGGGAATCATCCGTTACCAGCACACGATTGTTGGCGCTATCCAGTGCAATCTGACGCGGACTTGGCATCGGCAACATGGCAAGAATGGTAATGGCGCCGGAATCAACATTGCTGTTTGAATCCGTGATCGTGTAATCAAATGTATCTGCACCGATAAAGCCGGCATCCGGCGTGTAGGTGATGAGCGTTCCGGCAACCACAACATTCCCGTGACTCGCAGCTGTCGCAGTGACGGTACTCGGTTCCACACCGAGATCATTAACAACATAAGTATTAGTAGTATCCAGGAATGTTGCTACATCCATCTCCAGTACATCATCCCGCATCAGGCTGAATGTCTTATCCACCGCCCACGGCAGATCGACGCTGGCGTTATCGCTGCTACCCGAACCAATTATCGCAGCGATGCCTGCTAACAGGACGGTACTGAGTGCAGTTATCCGCACCCATCGACTCACTAATACTTTATTCATCAACCCATTCACAATTTAATCCTGTTCATATAGCCGGGCACTACCGACAAAGCTGGCGAGCAGCATAAAAATGATGCGCACAATTAAACCACGCCGACCGGCCGGAGGCTTTCGCCCATTTATAACTTTCTACGTAATATCTCGTTAACCTGACCCGGGTTGGCCTTTCCCTGGGTCGCTTTCATAACCTGACCGACAAGAAAACCCAGGACTTTTGTTTTGCCATCCCGATACTGCTGGACCTGCTCCGGGCACTCGGTAATGACCTGAGCTATGATTTTATCGAGCTCACCGCTATCGCTGATCTGCTTAAGGCCCCGGCTGTCAATAATCTCATCCGCCGGGCCAGACCCTTGCCACATAGCCTCAAAGACTTCCTTGGCGATTTTACCCGAGATCGTGTGGTCGGTAATCCGCAGCAGCAAAGCAGCCAGTTGCTGCGCCGACACGGGACAACTTTCAATACCAATGCCACCCTTGTTCATCGCACCGGACAACTCGCCCATGACCCAGTTTGCGGCCAGTTTCGCCTCGCCACCACCTTCTCCAAGAATCCCGGCGACAACTTCAAAATAATCCGCCTGTGGACGACTCGCCACCAGCACCAGGACATCGGCTTCTTTCAATCCATACTCAGCCATGAAACGCAGGCGCTTGGCATCCGGCAACTCCGGTAATTCACTGCGCATGGCATCGATGGTGGTTGAATCGATCTCGACCGGTAACAAATCCGGATCCGGAAAATAGCGATAATCATTCGCCTCTTCTTTCGAACGCATCGAACGTGTCTGATCATTATCAGAATCGTACAGACGTGTCTCCTGCACAACCACGCCGCCGTCTTCCAGAATATCAATCTGGCGTTCGACCTCGATATTGATCGCACGCTCTACAAACCGGAATGAATTGAGATTCTTTAGCTCTGCCCGGGTACCCAATTCTTTCTGCCCGACCGGACGTACCGATATATTGGCATCACAACGGAACGAACCTTCCTGCATGTTCCCGTCAGAAATGCCGATATAGCGCACGATCTGATGGATCTTGCGCATGTAGGCAACAGCTTCCTCTGCCGAGCTCAGGTCCGGTTCGGAGACAATTTCCAGCAACGGTGTACCGGCCCGGTTCAGGTCAATACCGCTCTCGCCATCGAATGCATCATGCACGGATTTACCGGCATCTTCTTCCAGGTGCGCGCGGGTCACACCAATTGTTTTCTTGCTGCCGTCTGCAAGGGTAATCTCCAGATGCCCGGGACCAACGATGGGTAACTCGAACTGGCTAATCTGGTAGCCCTTCGGTAAATCGGGATAAAAGTAATTCTTGCGCGCAAATACCGAACGCGGCGCGATCTCGGCATCTATCGCCAGGCCGAAACGCACAGCCATGCGGACGACCTCGGTATTCAACACCGGCAGGACACCCGGATAACCAAGATCAATGAGACAGGCCTGCGTATTTGGTTCAGCGCCATAAGTCGTCGGCGCGCCGGAGAAGATTTTGCTCCTGGTTGCAAGCTGGGTGTGAATCTCAAGCCCGATGACTGTTTCCCATTGCATCGTCAGGACCCCGCTACACAATCCGGCGTCTTAAGGTGCCAGTCCGTCTGCTGCTGATAACGATGCGCGAAATTCAGTACGGTTTGTTCGCCAAATGCCGGTCCGATCAACTGCAGGCCGACGGGCAGACCCGCCGAGAACCCGCACGGCAACGACACACCGGGCAAACCGGCCAGGTTCACGCCAATCGTATAAATGTCATTCAGATACATCTGCACCGGATCGTCCATCTTCTCGCCAAGTCTGAACGCCGGCGTCGGCGTGGTCGGACCGGCAAGAATATCGACCGATTCAAAACACCTGCGGAAATCGTCAGCTATCAGCTGACGTGCCTTCTGGGCCTGTAAATAGTAAGCATCGTAGTAACCAGCGGACAGCACATAGGTGCCGGTCATGATGCGTCGTTTGACCTCGGCGCCAAAGCCCTCCTTGCGGGTCAGCTTATACAGCTCTTCCAGATCCTTGGGATCCGCATGGCGGTGACCAAAACGCACGCCGTCGAAACGCGACAGGTTTGACGAGCACTCGGCCGGGGCAACAATATAATATGTCGGTACCGAAGCATCGATATGCGGCAATGACACCTCTTCGGCCGTCGCACCAAGCGCTTCAAAAACCGTAATCGCAGCACGAATACAGGCAGCAGATTCAGCTTCGAGACCGGCATCAAAGAATTCCGCAGGTATGCCAACGCGCTTGCCTTCGAGTGAGGAGCCGAGCACTGCAGCATACTCCGGTACCGGGCAATCGGCCGAAGTCGAGTCCCGCGGATCGAACCCCGCAATCGCCTGCATCATCAATGCCGCATCTTCAGCTGTTAAGGACAGCACACCCGCCTGATCGAGGCTCGAGGCGAATGCAATCATGCCGTAGCGCGATACACGGCCGTAGGTTGGCTTGAAACCGGTGATGCCGGTCAAGGCCGCCGGTTGACGAATCGAACCGCCGGTGTCAGTACCGGTCGCAGCAGGAACAAAACCTGCCGCCACGGCAGCAGCCGAACCACCTGACGAACCCCCCGGCGATCGTGCCGTATCCCACGGATTGGCAACCGGCCCGAAGAAACTCGTCTCGTTAGACGAGCCCATCGCAAATTCATCCATGTTGGTCTTGCCGACCACTACCGCACCGGCAGCGGCCAGGTTGCTCACCACCGTCGCATCATAGGGCGAAACAAAATTGTCGAGGATTCTTGAACCGCACGTCGTCAAGATATCGCGCGTACAGAAGATATCTTTGTGCGCAATCGGTACGCCGGTCAACGGTCCGCCGTTGCCTGCCGCAAGCACAGCATCAGCGGCATCAGCAGCGATCAGGGCCTGGTCTTTCGTCACTGTAATAAAGGCGTTCAAAGCTCCATCACCCGCATCGATCCGCGCCAAAGCAGCCTCGGTCAACTGGCGGCTGGTGACGGAGCCCTCCCTGAGGGCCGCGGCGATTTCAGTAATTGTCTGTCGTTGCATGGTGTATTCGGGTTTTAGTTAGCAGATTATTGCAGATGGATCATTTCTGACGACCCTTACTCAATAACCTTGGGCACTCGATAGAATCCGTCACCTACGGCCTGCGCATTGCGCTGATACAAGTCTCGCTGGTCGCTTTCAGTCGCCTCATCCGGACGCAGGCGCTGACTCATATCCAGCGGGTGCGCCATCGGCAAAACGTCTGATGTGTCGAGCTCGCCTAGCTTTGCGACAAGATCGATAATGCTCGACAACTTGTCTACATAGTCAGCAATCTCATCATCGCTGACCTCCAAACGCGCAAGATGCGCGATGTGTTCGACATCACTTTTCGACAGTGCCATGGGACCCTTTCCAAGCAGGCCGGAGAACCGGGGGAGCTAATGATAATCTGCGGTTGCCCAAAATCCCACTGATTGCTAGAGTAGCCAGCGTTTTAAAGGTTCTTTTTCGTGGGTTATCTGCATGCTTAAACAGCTGCTTGGTTACTTTTCCAACGATCTGTCGATTGACTTGGGAACTGCCAACACTCTCATATATTTATCCGGGCACGGTATCGTGCTTGATGAACCCTCAGTGGTGGCTATTCGTGAAGAACCGGGCCGGGGCGGTAAAAGCGTTGCCGCAGTCGGTGTCGAGGCCAAGAACATGCTGGGTCGTACACCCGGCAATATCACGGCAATTCGACCACTCAAGGACGGGGTTATTGCCGACTTCACCGTTACGGAGAAGATGCTCCAGCACTTCATCCACAAGACCCACCCGAACCGCTATTTTCGCCCGAGTCCGCGGGTACTCGTTTGCGTACCGTATGGCTCGACCCAGGTCGAGCGCCGGGCGATCCGCGAATCTGCTGAAGGCGCCGGGGCGCGCAAAGTATTTCTGATCGAGGAACCGATGGCCGCCGCGATTGGTGCCGGCATGCCGGTACATGAAGCCCGCGGCTCAATGGTACTCGATGTCGGTGGCGGTACCTCCGAGGTTGCGGTGATTTCACTGAACGGTATTGTCTACGCTTCATCGGTACGCATCGGCGGCGATCGGTTCGACGAAGCCATCATTAATTACGTCAGGCGTAACTACGGCATCCTGATCGGCGAGGCCACGGCCGAGCGCATTAAGCATGAGATCGGCTCGGCTTATCCGGGTGAAGAAGTACGCGAATTATCTGTCAAGGGACGCAACCTGTCTGAAGGCGTGCCACGCAGCTTCAGCCTTAACAGCAACGAAATTCTCGAAGCCCTGCAGGAACCGCTGCAAGGCATCGTGGGTGCCGTCAAGGGCGCTCTTGAACAAACCCCACCTGAACTAGGCGCCGACGTCGCAGAACGCGGCATTGTCCTGACCGGCGGCGGTGCACTGTTGCTTGACCTCGACAAACTTTTGATGGAAGAAACCGGCTTGCCGGTTGTAGTCGCCGAAGACCCGCTGACCTGTGTAGCCCGCGGAGGCGGCCGGGTCATCGAACTGATGGATGAACAAGGACCCGGTGTTTTCGGGTTGGATTAACCGCTTCAGCCCTCCTCCCAACCGCAAGCCCGGCACCTGGCTGCCAGGCGAAGCATGACAACGGCAGAGCATGACGCTCAGCAGATCTGACAGCGACCAACGCGTACTTCGTAATACAGGCTACGGCCTGCGAACGGTCATGCTATGCATGTTATCCGTCGCAATCATGGTGCTCGACCACAACAATGAACACCTGATTACGGTTCGACGCATCATGTCTGCTGCCGTACACCCGATTCGCCTGATTATTGATGCGCCGTTTTCTCTCGGCCACTGGATTGGCGATAGTGCCGCGACACACGACGAACTGATGGACGAGAACCGTCTGCTGAAAAAACAAAACCTGATCCAGAACGCACGCCTGCAACGCTATGTCGCACTGGAAGCCGAAAACACCAGGCTCAGGACATTATTTGATTCGACTGCCAAGGTCAGTGGCCGGGTACTCATCGGTGAGATCCTGTCGATCGACATGAACCCGTTCCGACACCGAATTACGATCAACAAAGGCAGCAACGACGGACTGTACGTGGGTCAGGCACTGATCGATGCCGACGGCATCATCGGTCAGGTTCTTCGCGACCAGTTTTTCTCCGCCGAAGCGTTGCTGATCACCGACATTGACCACGCCATCCCGGTCGAAATCGTGCGCAACCGATTGCGCACGATTGCGGTCGGCACCGGCAACCTCGAGCGGCTATCGTTGCCGTTCCTGCCACGCAATGCCGATGTCGTGGACGGTGATGTCCTGGTCACATCCGGACTTGGCGGCACGTTCCCACCCGGTTACCCGGTTGGCAAAATTAATGAGATAGCCGGCGCCAGCGGCGAGCCGTTCCTGACGGTCAGCGCCAGACCGGCAGCCGGCCTGAACCGGATCCGTGAAGTCCTGCTGATCTGGCCCGAACCCGCTGCTGCCCAGCGTGCGGATGATGATGACGGCGACCTGGCGGCCAATCCTCTGGCACCGGCGGAGACATCGCAGTGAGCCGAAACGGTGCGCCGCATTGGCCCGTCTGGCTGGTATTGATTGCCGCCGCCGCACTCGTCAGCCTGCCACTACCCGACTTCGTTACACCATTTCGCCCGCCGTGGGCTGCAATGGCACTGATTTACTGGATCATGATGTGGCCACGAGTATTCAGTGTCGGCAGCACCTGGACCATCGGTTTGCTACTCGATATTCTGCAAGGCGACCTGCTGGGCCAGAATGCATTTGCGTTGAGTGTCATCGGCTACCTGACACAACGGTTTCATTTACAGATCCGAATTTTTCCACTCTGGCAACTAACTATGACGGTAGTTGCGCTACTGGCCATCAATGCTTTTATCCTGTTCTGGATAGATGGCGTAGCCGGTAATCCACCAATCGGCTTCGCCCGCTGGACGCAGGTCATTGTCGGCGGAGTCCTGTGGCCGCCGGTCATGGCCATTATGGACCGCATTCGCGAACGAATTGAAAATCGTGGTCAGACTTTCACCTGATCGGATAATAATCACATGTTGACAACTAACAGGCTGAAAGATCACTGGGCGGAACAGCAAATATTTTTGCGCAGGGTCATTGCCTGCACGATCCTGATGATCAGCCTGATCATAATCGTGCTGGTTAGACTCGGCCAATTGCAGATCATCGAATATGAGTATTTTTCTGCGCAGTCCCAGGGCAACCGGATCCGCATACAGCCGTTAGCACCGACACGCGGGCTCATTTATGACCGCAACGGGACGGTGCTGGCCGAAAACCTGTCGAGTTATCAGCTCGAGTTGACACCGGAACAAGTGCCGGACATGACTGAAACACTGGATCGGCTCGCACTATTTGGACTCATCGACACCGAAAACATCGACTCGATCAAGGCTTTGATTCGCCAGCACCGGCGCTTCGACTCGATCCCGATCCGGCTGCGACTGACTGATGTTGAAGTCGCAAAGTTTGCCATCGAACGTCCACGCTTTCCTGGTGTCGATATTCATGCCCGGCTGGCACGAAATTATCCGTACGGTACCGCTATCGCTCACGCGCTCGGCTATGTCAGCGGAATCAATGCAGCTGATATGCAGACCATCGATAAAACCGACTATGCCGGCACCTCACTAATCGGCAAAATTTCGCTCGAACGGCGTTACGAACAGGAACTGCACGGCAACGTCGGCCACGAGGAAGTCCTGGTCAACGCGCGCGGCCGCATCATGCAGGGCCTCAATGCAGAATTGGCGACCCCCGGCAAGGACCTGATCCTGACCCTCGATATCGAATCACAGCTTGCCGCTCACCAGGCGCTCGCAGGTCGGCGCGGCGCCGTCGTTGCAATTGATCCAAAAACCGGTGAGGTCCTGGTGTTTGCCAGTGAACCATCCTTTGACCCAAATGCGATCAGCATTGGCATGAGTCGCAAGGAATACCGTGCGCTCCAGGAAAACCCGGATCTGCCGCTGTTCAATCGTGCCCTGCAGGGCACCTATCCTCCGGGCTCGACCATCAAGCCGATCATAGCCCTGGCTG
The DNA here is from genome assembly GCA_002688175.1 of Chromatiales bacterium. GTDB lineage: Bacteria > Pseudomonadota > Gammaproteobacteria > Steroidobacterales > SMWD01. The sequence goes on along the minus strand of NZCC01000048.1, from coordinate 7,600 downwards.
CTCTGCACTACGACACGATCGATTCCGAGCAATCCTTATTCTGTGGTGGCGAATACTTATTACCAGGCAGCAGCCACCGTTATCGTGACTGGAAACAAGGCGGGCATGGCTTGATGAACCTGCACACGGCGATCGAACAATCCTGTGATGTTTATTTTTATCAGCTGGCGCGCGAACTTGGCATTGACCGCATCGAGTCTTTTCTGAAACGTTTCGGACTTGGCGGCGAAATCGGTATTGATATCGCGGGTGAGAAAGATGGGCTGGTGCCGGGCCGGGACTGGAAACGCCGTGCTTTCTCCAAACGAGAGGATAAGATCTGGTTTCCTGGCGAAACCGTTATTACCGGCATCGGTCAGGGTTATCTGCTGGTGACGCCGCTGCAATTAGCACATGCCACAGCAACCATTGCCAACCGGGGTCAACGCTACCAGCCGACACTGTTACGCGGCTACAGCGATTCGACCAGTACCGCTGTTGAATTCAAGCAGCACATACCACTGGACTCGGTTGGCATTATCAATGATGGTCAGTGGGAACAAATCATCAGCGCGATGAATGCGGTCATGCAGGGCGAACATGGCACGGCCCGCGCCGTGGGTGCAGATGCACCGTTTACAATGGCTGGCAAGAGCGGTACGGCACAAGTCTTTACCGTCGCACAGGATCAGGAATACGATACCGAAGAAATTGCAGAACGCATGCGTGATCACGCCTTGTTCGTTGCATTTGCACCTCTCGAAGACCCGCAGATCGCCGTCGCGGTCATCGTCGAAAACGGTGAAAGCGGCAGTGGCACAGCAGCACCTATTGCACGGATCGTTATAGATAAATACCTGCGGGACCTGTTATGACGATGCTTATGTCCGACCGACGGCAGCAACCACTGGGCACGACGGCCTTCATGATGCGCCGCCTGCATCTCGACGGCGCACTACTGACCGGCATCATTTGCATACTCTCAATCGGCCTCGCGGCCCTGTACAGTGCAGTTGGGCAAAATGCCGGCTTGCTTGTCGGTCAACTGATTCGGATCAGTGCTGCGCTCACTGCAATGCTGATCATGGCGCAGGTAAGTCCCAGTTGGCTGCGCCGGGCCGCACCATGGATTTTTGCCACCGGACTATCATTGCTGGTCTTGGTCCTGGTGACCGGCGACGTCGGCAAAGGTGCGCAACGCTGGCTGAATTTCGGTATCCGCTTTCAACCGTCAGAAATCATGAAGCTCGGTCTGCCGATGATGCTGGCATGGCAACTGCATGATCGGCCGCTGCCACCCTCACTCGGTCTGATCGTTGTCAGCCTCATCATCATATTCGTGCCCGTTGGGCTGATCGCGGTACAACCGGATCTGGGTACAGCAATCCTGATCGTACTATCAGGTGCAACCGTGATTTTCCTGGCTGGAATTGGGGCCAGTTATATTGTCGGCGCAATCACAACTGCACTGATCTCGATGCCGCTTTTGTGGTATTTCGTCATGCATGACTATCAGAAAAGTCGGGTGCTGATGCTATTAAACCCCGACAACGATCCACTCGGTGCCGGTTACCACATCATCCAGTCGAAGATCGCCATCGGCTCCGGCGGATTATTTGGCAAAGGATGGCTAAACGGCAGCCAGGGGCAACTCGAGTTTTTACCGGAACGCTCGACCGACTTTATCTTCGCGGTCATTGGCGAAGAATTCGGTCTGATGGGAGCACTCGTCATTCTGCTCGTATATCTGTGCATCGTCGGCCGTGGATTATTTATTGCCGCTGTCGCACAGGACACTTTCTCACGCCTGCTCGCCGGTAGCATCAGTCTGACCTTTTTCTTCTACGTCTTCGTAAACACATCGATGGTTACCGGTCTATTACCGGTGGTCGGCGTACCGTTACCACTCGTCAGTGCCGGAGGAACATCAATGGTGACCCTGCTGGCCGGTTTCGGTATTCTGATGTCTATCCATACGCATCGGAAGCTACTGGCCAGATGAAACAAAACCAATTACCCCGACTCCACCATTACCTGCTTGTCACCGTACTGACCGTCATCATCGGTTTCTTGCCTTGCGTGTCTCTCGCACTTGATACGGGCCGTGACGATGTCAGGGCCTTCATTAACGAGCTGGCAAAGAAACACGATCTGGACAAGGGCTACGTTCAGACCATACTGGCTCAATCCGAAACCAAGCAAAAAATTCTAGACGCCATCAGCAGACCTGCGGAGAAAACTCGTCCCTGGCATGAATATCGCGAGATTTTCATCACCCCGAAAAGAATCGCTGCTGGTAAAGACTTCCTCACCGAGCATGCCGACAGGCTGGCCCGTATCAGCGCAAAAACCGGAGTACCTGCCGAAATAATCACCGCAATCATTGGTGTTGAAACCTTCTATGGGCGCATAACCGGTGGCTACCGGGTCATCGATGCACTGGCCACACTCGGTTTCGACTATCCCCCCCGAGCAAAATTCTTTAGTGGCCAGCTCGAGGAGCTATTCCTGCTGGCTCAGGATGAGCAACTTGAATTAACCGAACTCATCGGTTCATATGCCGGTGCGATGGGCCCACCACAGTTCATCCCGAGCAGCTACCGGGCCTATGCTGTAGACGGCGACGGCGACGGGCGGCGCGATCTGCTCAATAACTGGGATGATATCCTGTTGAGTGTCGCAAATTACTTTATCAAGAACGGCTGGCGTACCGGCGAACCGGTCACCGTGCGCGGTACCTCGGATAAAAACTTCCAGATACCCACCGGCAAGAACTCACTAAAGATGACCGAAACCGTCGCCTCACTGACAAAACAGGGTTTCGTGTTTGCAACCGACCTCAAGGCCGCCACACCGGCACAATTGATCAGTCTCGAGGGCAAGACTGACAGGGAATACTGGATCGGGTTTCACAACTTTTACGTGATCACCCGTTACAATCGCAGCGCAATGTATGCACTTGCCGTGTTTCAGTTATCCGCGGCGATATCAGCTGCAGATAGCGGCACCACCCGACCAGCCACAACCAGCCCTGACCCCACACCTGAATGACCAAGCGAATTGACAGACAAGCGCACCTGCCGCTTAGCAGGAAGCTGGGCCGCGGATTAAGCATTGTCCTGCTCATCAGTGCCTGGTCCTTATTTGGCGGCTGTCAGCAAGCTGTCAGGTGGGAAGATACGGCCACGCCACCGCAACGTCCGGACGCTAGCCCGAAACAGCGTAGTGCTCGCGGCAACCCACCGTTCTACGAAGTGTTCGGCAAGCGCTATTACGTCATGGACGACAGCCAGGGATTTAAAGAACGTGGTGTCGCCTCATGGTATGGCAAAAAATTTCACGGCAGATCAACATCGAGCGGTGTTATCTACGACATGCATGCGTTGACAGCCGCACACAAAACCCTGCCGTTACCCACCAGGGTAAGGGTTCGCAATCTTAATAATGACCGCAGCATCGTCGTGATGGTCAACGATCGCGGCCCATTCGTCGATAACCGGATTATCGACCTGTCATACGCTGCAGCCACCCGGCTCGACATGATCAGGGCCGGTACTGCCCTGGTCGAGATCGAAGTGCTGACAAACCGTGAGCCGGCCGCCAACAGCGCGAGCACGGCTACCCCTGCCCTGCAGCAAGAGCAACAAGCCGAGCCACCGGCCGGAGTCAGCCTGTATCTGCAAGTCGGTGCCTTCGGTGACCGGAGCAACGCACAATTACTCCTCAACCGACTGCACGGTAACGGATTTCCGAATGCCGTCATCCGCTCAGATCAGGCCGCCGCGGCATCCGTATTCCGGGTGCGACTAGGGCCGATCACAAATGTCACTGAATACGATGAGCTGATCGAGAAAATGGCGGCCCTCGAGATCATCGATACTCATCTGGTCAGTGAATCAACGAATGGTCCGGGCAGCTGATGCCTATCACCGGGCAACCGTTATATCATTGCCACTGATTATTTTTTCCAGGGTTTTCTCGTCGGGAGTTCAATATGACTAAACTCCGCAGCACGGCGCTTCTGAGCGTCGGCGTTTTGTGGTTCATGGGGCTGGCACAGGCACAGCTCCCGGTGCCCGGAGGGCCCGAAATCGGAGCACGTGGTTACGTGCTGCTGGATCACCATAGCGGCCGCATCCTCGCCGCCAAAAATGAAAATGAACGCCTGGACCCTGCCAGTATCACCAAATTAATGACGGCCTATGTTGTGTTCCGGACACTGCAATCCGGACAGATCTCTCTGGATGACCTGGTGATGGTCAGCGAAAAAGCCTGGCGCACAGCCGGCTCACGAATGTTCATAGAGGTTGGTACGCGCGTTACGGTCGAAATGCTGCTACAAGGCATGATTGTACAATCCGGTAACGATGCCAGCGTTGCACTGGCGGAGTATGTTGGCGGTAGCGAAGCGATATTTGCCCAGATGATGAATCAATATGCTGCTGAACTTGGCATGTTGAATACGCAGTACCAAAATTCAACCGGGCTGCCGGCCAAGGAACACTTTACCTCGGCAATTGATATAGCACGACTTGCAACCACGCTGATCGAGGAATTTCCTGAATACTATAAGTGGTATTCGCAGAAGGAATTTACGTACAACAAGATCACCCAGAAAAACCGCAACTCTTTACTCTGGCGTGACCCGAGTGTCGACGGCTTAAAGACCGGCATGACCGACGCCGCCGGTTATTGCCTGGTGTCATCAGCAAAACGTGAAGAGATGCGACTGATCAGTGTCGTCCTCGGCACTAAAAGCACTTCAGCCCGGGCAAAAGACTCGCAGGCATTACTGAATTACGGGTTTCGTTTCTATGAGACCCGGCTGCTGTATCCGGCCGGCAACTCCGTAACCGAGGCGCGGGTCTGGAAAGGCAATGCCGAGATGGCCAGCATAGGACTTCAGCATGATCTGTATGTCACGATTCCACGCGGGAGCTACAAACAACTTAAGGCCAAGGTTGATTTACCGTCACAACTGGTAGCGCCCGTTGACAGGGCCACCCGGCTCGGCACAGTGCAGGTGAACCTCAATAGCGAGATGGTAGCAGAGGCAAACCTGTTCTCACTGACACCGATTGATGAAGGCACGTTGTGGCAGGTTGCGAAGGATTCGGTACTGCTCTGGTTCGAATAGATGGCGCAACCGCTCGCAATTGTCGGCTTAAACGGTAAATTCCTGCCGCTTGCCGAGGCACATATTTCGCCACTCGATCGTGGTTTTCTGTTTGGTGATGCCATCTACGAGGTCGTGCCGGTGCATGACGGCGAACCGGCGCTGCTCGCCGCACACATCACGCGACTGGATCGCAGTCTGCGGGCGATCAACATCCGGAATCCGCACAATGATAACGAGTGGCGCAGCCTCATTACTGAACTCATTGAGCGCAACGGCGGCGGAACGATGGCTATCTACGTGCAGGTCAGTCGTGGAACCGATGCCGGCCGGAATCATGTCTATACAGAAAATCTCCGCCCCACCGTATTTGCCATGGCCACAGAGCTCGGCGGACATGACTACACTGCCGGTGTCACAGCAATCACGTTGCCGGACGAACGCTGGGCCCGTTGTGACATCAAGTCGACTGCACTGTTACCCAATATCCTGGCCCGGCAGAAAGCTGCTGCAGTTGGGGCAGTCGATGCGATCCTGGTTGACCACGACTACGTTACCGAGGGCGCGGTCAGCTCGGTCATCATTGTCGAGCATGAGACCCTCGTGCGCACACCGCACGGCACCGAGGTGCTCCCCGGCACCACCACAGATCATGTCATTGCCATTGCCGGCGATGCCGGCTATGCCTGTCAAGACCAACGCTTGACGGTTGCGCGCCTGCTGGCAGCCGATGAAGTGTGGCTGACCGGAGCAACAAAAGGTATCGCTCCCGTAGTGCGTATCGATGAACAGATCATCGGTGATGGACTTCCGGGTCCGGTCTGGGCGGCGGTTAACCGGTTATACGAGGCTTAACCGAATGGTTGACGGGGAAAGCCTGATTGCATTCCCATGCCGGTTCCCGATCAAGGTTATGGGCCGCGATCATACCGAGTTCGAAGCCCATGTGCTGCAGATCATCAGCCCACATGTAGACGATATCACCGCTGCCGACGTTGCGATTCGAGCCAGCAAGAACGGCAACTTTATCTCGATTACAGTCACGGTTGATGCCAACAATCAGGATCAGCTCGATCGCATATACCAGACGTTGTCCGCCAGCGAACAGGTGCTCTATGTACTGTAGGCCTGGTTGGCAACCACGTTTCGATTAACACAACAAACTGATCGCGGTCGCAAGCGTGATACTTTTGAAATTACCAGCATGATCCAAATCCACCAACTCGGTCTGGTCGATTACGTAACAACGCTCGCGTCTATGAACGAATTTACCGACCGCCGATCAGCCGACACCCCGGACGAACTGTGGCTGCTCGAACACGCACCAGTCTTTACACTCGGACTGGCTGCCAAGCGCAGTCACCTGCTGGCGCCCGGCGAAATACCCGTCGTGCAGGTTGATCGCGGCGGACAGGTCACCTATCACGGACCGGGTCAGCTCATCGCCTATACCCTGATAGATCTGAAACGGGCCGGGCTTACCGTTCGTTCGCTGGTCTCGGCACTGGAGAATGCAGTCATCAATACCGTAGCCGAATACGGTATCGAAGCACGCAACCGGCGAGAAGCCCCGGGCGTTTATGTCGGCGAAGCAAAACTTGCCAGTATCGGCCTACGCATCCGCCGCGGCTGCAGCTACCACGGCCTGGCTCTGAATGTCGATATGGACCTGACCCCCTTCACCAGGATCAACCCGTGCGGATTTGCAGGCATGCAAATGACCCAATTAACCTCACTCGGCGGTCCGGACGATCTCAGTCAGGTTGCCAATGACCTGGGCCATCAATTGCAGCAGTTAACTGGCTAAAAATTCGGAGCGACCTCAAATAACGTAAGCCCTATGTATCGAAGGCTTTTTTCTTCCAACATCCCTCTGAAACCTTAAAGCCGCTCCTGCGGCGTTTCAGAGGGATGTTGGAAGAAAAAAACCGTTCAGGGAAAGCCCCCCTGACACCCTTGGGCTGAATCACTCATCCGACAACAAGCGATCCAGCTCAGCAAGCCGCTCCGGCGTACCGACATCAATCCAGCGTCCTGTAAAAAGCTCACCGGACAAAACATCTTGTTCGATCGCCTGGTTGAATAGCGGTGCCAGCGGAAATTTCCCGCCGACGGCACCGCCGAACAAACCCGGATGCAATATAGCAATACCTGAATACGTCAGGGTTTGTTCGGCACACCGGGTCACCTGCCCTGCCGACAGCGAAAAATCACCGTTCGCGTTATGCCCTGGATTGGGCACCATCACAAGATGACCCAGCAGCCCATCCGCCAGCCCCCTTACAGCGTAGTCGTAGGAGCAGAAAATATCGCCATTCACAAGCCAGAAGGGTGCCTCACCCAGTAAGGGCAAAGCCTTAAAAATACCCCCCCCGGTTTCCAGCGCATCAGACCCTTCATCGCTATATGTGATATTAATCCCATATTTAGAGCCATCGCCGACCCAATCACGAATCTGACTACCCCGCCAGGCCAGATTTATAACGATGTCACGAATACCGCCGC
>NZCC01000047.1 GCA_002688175.1 Chromatiales bacterium | reverse complement strand
TTTCGGCTCTTCAGCAGAATTTGTGGGTGAACTTGGGCTCAGGTAGAGCGCCAAGTGCATGATACAAGGCGATTTCCATCGCGTTGTAGGTCCGGAATCCGTAGGATTTTCTCAGGGTCAGTTTCGCCTTGCAGTTGAACCCCTCGACGGTGGCGGCAGAGACTGCGCCTTTGGCCCGGAACCAGTTGAGCAACAGCGGGCGATGAGCCCGTAGCGTACGAGCCATTTTCTTCATCGGCTCGATCTTCGAACGCATCGTGCGTGTGCACCATCGATCCAGAAACTGACCTGCCCAGTACGGCGAGATATAGTCCCAGAAGAACTGGAAGTCCTCCTTGAGCAGGTAGGCTCGAACCGAGCGCAGGTTGTAACGCAACAACTCGGCGAGTTTCGGCTCCTGCTTCTCAGTGAGATTCTCGGGACGTTTGAGCAGCAACCAGCGTGTGCGCTTGAGCACCGGCTCGTAGCCCTTGGCCGCAAGCGCTCTCGATTCCTGAGCCCGCACCTCATCGAGCGCTTTGTTCATCTTGGCCATGATGTGGAAGCGGTCGAGTACGTGAATGGCACGGGATGCTTTCTTGGCGATGACCGTCAGGTACGGCCTCCACATGTCCGTGCAGATGAAGCGAAGCTCGGCGCTGCGCTCGGGGCCGAACCAGCGAAAGAAGCCGAGCAGCGTTTTTACCCGCCGCTTCTCACCGACCCACAGCAACCGCCGACAGCCGTCTCGCCCACCGAGCCAAATACCACGCATAGGTGTCGGTCAACTGATGCTTGCCACTCGACCAGGGTACCGCCTCCACCCTCACCCCACAGTTCGGGCACGACATACGGCGCATCGCATAGAGCAGAAACACCGGGATCCCCCACAGCGGTACGAACTCGAACCGCCTGGCTGGTAATGTGTCGTAGCCCGGTGCCACGCTCCCACACCCCGAACACTTCGCGCGGGCGTTTGCGCGCGGCCTTACCTTCACCTCCAGCGCCAGTCCTTGATGTTGAATCAGGCGAGCCGGTCCGTAAACGAATGACTGGTGCCTCTGAATTCGATTCAGGATAGTCTTGACCTGCATCCCGTTCCTCCGCTCCAAGTTGACGGTAGTCTTGCAACTCCATCTTCTCAGAGCCTGGAACGGGGTGCTCTTCCCATCGCCCACCAATACTCACAGCAGGGGCTTTTCTACCCACAAATTCTGCTGAAGAGCCGCCATTTCTTTGCATCCTCGGTACGAGGTGATGCAACGTCCTGTACACGTTTAGACATTCATAAGCCTCCAGTGCTCTTACATATATTGTTCGCGGTACCAATCATTGACATCATCGCCGGTTGTCAGCCAGACGTCATCATGCTTGGCAATGTACTCAAATGCTCGTTTCAGGTGCTTGAACTTGTTCGGCTGCCCGACGTGGAAGGTGTGCAGGCAAATCGGCATGCAGCGCGCATTCGTTGCCCCTTCCTCATACAGCACATCGAACTGGTCGATAATCATGTCACCAAATGCTTCGGATGAAATACCAAGATTAAGGAAACAAGGAATATCGTTTATTTCAACCGTATACGGCACCGAAATCAGGTTGTTATTCGGCGTATTAAAACGGAACGGATGATCATCGCAGGTATAGTCACACAGATACTCGACCCCATACTCTTCGAGCAGGCGGGGTGTATTATCCGTGTGCGTCAGGAATGGGCTCAGCCAGCCCTTGGTCTTGCGACCCAGCGCCTCTTGCATCGAATCCAGAGTGGCCTGAAGAATCTCACGCTCCCGGGCTTCATCAAGGGCATGCACGATCTCGCCGTTATCACCGGTGACATTCCCGATAAAATTTGCGGGTGCATTATTGACGCCATGACCAATCCAGGCCCAGCTACGCTTCTCACCTTCCTCGATAATCCGCGGATATTCACGAATTATCTCGGCGTTCAGACAGACCGTGCCACGCATGCCACAGGCATCCATCAGGTCCATCATGCGCCACAGGCCGACACGATTACCGTAATCACGCCATCCGTAGTTCAATGGATCAGGGCTGAAAACAGCCGTGCCGGGGATCAGGGGCGTGCCCTTGATCGCAGCCGGAAAATGCTCGATGTTGATATACGGCATGACCGCAACCCGCTTGCCTTCCGGTAACTTGAATGGCTCACGATCTATGATCGGCACGTAATCGTAATGCTGGCTTTGTGTAAGTTCAGACATAGGTAACCCCTTCGCTGATGTTATTTATTCTGACCCGACCGGTCACTGACATAAATCAAAGACCGCCCAGATACTCGAGCGTTTCTGCTTTGCTGATGACATCACCATATTTGGCGTTGATATCGAACAGGTTTGCTTCGTGCGGCCCCTCATGACGATCACCGATACACTCACGAACGCATATCGGACGAATACCATGCTGAACGGTGTCAACAGCAGTAGCACGGATGCAACCGGATGTCGTGCAACCGGTAATAATAAGTGTATCGACACCGAGACCATTCAACGTTGCGATCAGCGATGTACCAAAAAATGCACTCGCATATTGCTTGACGATAATCGGTTCACCCGGCTGTGGCACTACACCTTCGCAAAATTCTGCGTACGGGTTACCCTCCACAAGATCCCGCAATACCGGGGCCTTTTTAATCCAGATACCCCCATCCTCGTAATTAGGTGCCGTGTACAGAACCCGTGTATGGATGATCGGTACACCTTTCTCTCGTGCCAGATCGAGTAATTCCGGCATTTCCTTTACACAATCAACAACACCTGGAGCATACAACGCAGAACCTTCCGTTGTATATCCTTGCAACAGATCAATCACAATGATCGCGGATTTCTTGCCAAATCCAAGCCGGCTATCCCAAACACCCTCGTAATTCTGGTCAGCAGAATCTGTCATGTGCTACCCCTCTCAAACAATGTGCGCTTAAACCGGATGAAACGAAAATACCGCCACACCCGGGACGGTCTTGACCAAGAAAGACATTGATTCACCGCAGCGACCCACGCCCCGGTTAGAAAAACTTGTTTTTCTTATTCCTGTCAGACTGCTTATGGTGTCACTGAAGCCATGTATCTGCAACCGGCCAGATCAGGCGTAATCCGTCCGCGGCCACAGGATGCACAACCCGGGCCCGGACCTGTTTCAACCCTCAGCGCCCACCCCCAGGGCAGCAAAGCTGGCCATAGGGCGGATGTCACCACGTGGTTTACCCTGCAATCTTGCCGTGACCACCTCAATTACTCTATATATTGTGTATTCAGCCATCTCACCGGATGGGTATGAGTAGGATAACCGAGGAAATAACCATGCTAAGACCGGCAGCTGCAGAAGTCCCACCGCACGCACAGAAGAAATCAAGCGTCGTAGACAGTTTCAAGACGAACAGCGGATTCGAGGGCTACGAGAAGGAACTGGGCCAATCGATCAACGTGGTACTGAAGATGCTGAGCAACCACGCTGGCTATTCACACGAGCTGAATGACCCGCTGGTCAAGGCGCACCTGCTGGCTATTCAGTTTGCCAAAAACCACGATCTGCTTGACCAGTACGTTCAGCACGACATCGATACGATGGCACCCATCAGCGAACGCATGCGACAAATCATTGAAAAGACCGGTGAAAAGGAAATTGCCCTGGTCGGCCTGTTCGACCGCACTGCCTGTCATTATGCACTGGCGCTGGACAGTGAGGGTGATGGCTATTCACGTAGCTGGTCCGAACCATTCAATCACGTGTTGAAGGCCTGCAAGAATATCGGTCAGTTCGACCTGACGCCGGAAGAGATCCATGAGAACTGGACCAAACCACGCCTGATCGGCTATGCGAAAGCAATGGGCGCCGAGATCGATGTCTCGGATATTGGCCCGGACCGGAAGATTACCGTCAAACTCATTGACTGATACCCGGAATGCATCGCGATAAACAGGCGGATGGCCCATCATCGTCATCTCTGGATTCCTGTGCACCTTGACCTGCCCCGCTAAACCCGGACAGGCAGTTGATGAATTCATGCAACAAGTTGCTGCTGATGTAGCTGTAACTTTATGCGTACAGGCCTGCCACCACTGGAATATATGATCACCCTGAAGGTTAATTACTAATCCTGGTGAAATTATTTGCATATGGGCCGCTTACGCCCTTTTTTTTTATCGCCGACCCCGTGATACTAGTCTCTTCACTTCGCCTGGAGGTACAACCTCGATGAGAGGTTCTCGGCTCACTGCGCTACTGCTGATCGTAATCATGATTGCGATGAACGTCCTGTACTTCGAGGATTCATGGCTGTGGCGCCGTTTCGTCAACACGTTTATCTACGCGATGGAAGATCAGCCCCGTATTCTCAATCCAAACGAACCGGTTATGGGGGATGGCTCATTTGTCCTGCCACACGCAACGCCTGAGGAGCGCACTATCCATGACCTCGCGATCAGGGCTGTTGAAACTTATGCGGCTGGATTCGATTCCGATGCTCTGATTATCATCCACCAGGGAAAGATCCGGGCCGAGTGGTATGCAGATGGCTTAGACCGCAGCACGTTGACCCAGTCCCAGTCGATGCACAAATCTGTGCTCGCGCTGTTGATCGGTATCGCCATCGAAGAAGGCAGTATAGGTTCGATTGATGACCCGATCGATAAATATATCAGTGAATGGCAGGATCACCCCCGCGGTGACATCACGTTGCATGAATTGCTAATGATGTCGTCGGGACTTGCCCAGTATGATTTCACGCTGAACCCGTTCAGTGACGATTTTCGCTGGTTGTACGCAAGCAATACACTGCCCTATGTACTCAAGATTCCGATGGCCGGCTGGAATCCGGGCACAAGATTTGACTACAACAATATCAATGCCGAGTTGCTTGGCACCGTGCTCGAACGAGCAAGCGGCCAGCGTTACGCCGAGTACCTTGAGAAAAAACTTTGGCATCCGATGGGTGGGCAACAGGCCCTGGTCTGGCTCGACAGCGAATTCGGTGATGCCTACACATCGTGCTGCCTGATGGCTACCGCACTGGACTGGGCACGCATCGGGCAATTAATGCTGAACCGCGGTGAAATCAACGGCAACCGTATCGTCTCAGCCGACTGGATCGATGCCATGATTCGCCAGTCGCCGGTATCAAAATGGTATGGCCTGCAGACCTGGCTGGCCTATGAAGTTGAGGTAAACCCACGCAGTGAGAAACCATCGGCCATGGGCGCCTATGAACGCAAGGAACCGTTCCTGGCCCGGGACGTTTACTACTTTTCAGGTCGTGGCGCGCAACGTGTCTATGTTGTACCTTCTCGTGAACTGGTTATCGTGCGCCTTGGTCCGGCACTCGGTCGGAAACCCCTCAAGGCTGGCTGGGATAATGCCTTCCTCGTCAACAGTGTGATCAGCGGCATGAAATGAGCCACCGGGGCCACGCTGCCGTGCTAATCGTCGCCTGCACCGGCTTATTAAACGCATGTACCAGTAGCCCGACACCAACCGATGCGGACGTGATCGTGATCGGCAGCGGTATTGCTGGTTTATCAGCCGCGCTGGAAGCCAATTCACAGGGTGCTGGCGTATTGATCATAGAAACCTCTTCCGTAGCAGGCGGTCACGCCGTCAAGGCCGGCGGGTTCGCACTGGTCGGAACACCCTTACAGGAACGCAAGGGATTAAAAGATACGCCGAACATCGCGTATGACGACATGATGGCATGGGGTGAGGATCCGGACCCTGACTGGGTACGCCTTTTCGTAGACAATTCACGCAGCGAAATTCATGACTGGCTGGCAGGATTTGGTATCCAATTTACGATCCTGCTGGACACCCCCGAAGACACCGTACCCCGCTTTCATTTTGCCGGTGGCGCAGCAGTCAATGTCATCATTCCCATGCTGCGCGAGGCCGCACACCGGGACAATCTAGATTTTGTCATGAACGCTGAGGCCGTGAACCTGGCGCTCAACAAAGCCGGTATATACAACGTCCAGAGCCGCAACACTCGCACCGGAGCGCTGCGCAGCTACACAGCACCTGCCATCGTCATCGCAACCGGCGGCTTTCAAAGTAACCTCGAACTGGTGCGACAAAATTTTCACCCCCGGAACTCGAGGCATGGCACTGCACCGGAACACCTGCTTATCGGTTCAGGCAAATATGCGGCCGGAACCGGCATCCGGCTCGGACAAGCCTCCGGGGCACAATTAATGCGCATGGACCGACAGGTCACCTTCATCAACGGCCTGCCTGATCCACAAGACCCGGAGCATGGACTGCATGTCGAAAATCCTGCAGCTATCAGGATCAATGCGAAGGGCAAACGCTTCGTAAACGAATCAGCGCACTCAAAAGCTATCGAGTCCGCGGTCATGAGTCTTGATCAACGTATGCACTGGCTCGTGTTCGATGACAGGGGCCGCAAAAAATTTCGTATCCGCGGTGCCGTATGGCTGAATCGCAACACGATCGCCAGTGAAATTCTGAACAACCCGGACATCGTGCACAAAGCAGATACGATCGCGGCACTGGCCACTGCCGCCGGGTTGAACGCCGATTCCTTGCAGGCAACCCTTGATCGCTATAACCGCTTTGTTGCCAATGGCGAAGATGAGGATTTCGCGCGCTTCGGCCCGCTGTCGGGGCAGTCTCAGCCTGCAGGAAAATCTGTTACCAGCCCACCATTTTACGCAGTTCGCCTGTTACCCATGACACGCAAAAGCATGGGCGGGCTTGCCATCGACATAAACACACAAGTCATTGGACAAAATAACCAACCGATTGATGGCCTGTTTGCAGCCGGTGAAGCGACTGGTGTTGCCGGCATCAATGGCAGTCACGGCGGATCCGGTACCTTTCTGGCGCCGTCGGTCCTGACTGGTCGCATTGCAGGACGCAACTCGGCTGCGAGTGCGCGCCATGCCGGCACCATCACACCGGCCTTCAACCATACAAACGAACAACCACTTATAACCACTGCTGCCAACCCGGAAGTCCCGCTGATGACCAGCGCCGAGGTAAGTGGCTTACTGAAACACGAACGCGCCGGCTACTGGCATTGGGAACGTTCGCACACGATCGTAATCGAACGTGCCCTCGCCTGTACCGACTGCCACTCACCCGACTGGCCGACGAAACCGGCCACAACCCTGCACCAGCAACTGCTGAAACTAGAGACGTGCAGGCAGTGTCATTAGGACGTAATCAGAAGGCAGCGGCCACAATTGCTTCCAGGTTCTGACGCTGTGCAGCCAGCGACTCGACTACATGCAGCTGGCTGGCGGCCCGTTCCTGATTATGCTCACTGCGAGTCGCAAACTTGTCGGGATTCCAGCCGAAATAACTTTCATTCAAAGCATCGGCACAAAAGCGTGCCGCCAGTTCAATGAGAATAGTTTCAGTAGCTGAAACGATTGCCGCCGATTCACCGGGGGTAATCCAGTCCCTTGCTTCGCCCGCATAGCCCTGGATCGATTGCTCGAACAGCTGGGCACAAAACTCACTGACCTGATCGTCCTCGCCTGCCGGGTTACACCATGAACGCATGGCATCACCGAGCTCCAGCGGCAATGGCATACGCGCGAGCGTATCCAGATCGACGAGGCTGAATGCAATATCCGTATCGCGTGTAAACAACAGGTTATTGATCTTCGGGTCGCCATGCACAATCCGGTCGAGTGTTTGCGGGTAAGACGGCAAATCATCAGCAGCTGCGAGTATCCGGGCAGCGAGCTGCGCCACATCCGCATAACACGGGTGAGCCGACTGGAGGCGTAAAGTTTCGCGCAGAAAAGCCAGGTGCTGTGCCGTATCGTGAATGCCAAGACGCGGGCTTGTAAACTCGTATTCAAGATTGCCCACGGCGTGATGAAAGCCGGCCAGTAACGCACCAGCCGATTCAGCCTGCTGTGGCGACGTCAGCGAATCATGACTGACCCCGTCGATAAAAGTCAGCAATCGCCAGGTTTGCCCGGCAATCGGAACCCATAATCCACCGGTTGCAGACGGCACGATCCTGCAGGTTACGAGCCCGAACGCCTCCACATGCTGCGTGACGACATCGATGTCCACATTAACTTCGGCCGGAAAGATTGGATTTACGCATTGCAGGACAAAACGCTCATCACCCGCCTCAACGAGCCAGGTACCATTAATCAAGCCCTTGCCAAGCGGACTGATGCGGCCCTCCTGCAAGCCATAGGCCGCCAGAATGGCATCGGGAACTGTCGTATCTCGGATCATGTGTTTACATATGATTGGCAGAGTAAGACCGGGTTCACTCAAGTCCCGGTTTCCGCGACGCTAATCACCCTTTTAATGGCGAAACCGAACTATATTGACAACAACGGGTCAAACTCGTTAGGTTAGCCACCATGCAAAATACTAGCGAACCATCATCTACTGAACCCGGCATCGGACCCTCCCTGGTCTTCACAGACGCCGCAGCGTACAAAGTCAGCAACCTGATTGAACAGGAAGACAATGACGAGTTGAAACTCCGTGTCTTCATCAGTGGTGGCGGTTGCTCCGGCTTCCAGTACGGCTTCACGTTTGATGAGGAAGTCCAGGAAGGAGATCTCGAGATCGAGAATCAGGGCGTCAAGCTACTCGTCGACCCGACCAGCATCCAATACCTGCTCGATGCCGAGATCGACTACAAGGAAGACCTTGAAGGTTCTCGATTCGTCATCCGCAACCCGAATGCAACAACAACCTGCGGTTGCGGCTCATCGTTCACGGTCTGATTCCACTGCCTCACGCCCAGTCTCAGGCCCTATTCGGGCCCTGACTACATACACCCAGGTGGCGCCTCTATCCCAACCTACAACTTACTCGCGTTTTCGCCCAAGTAGCTGGCCACACCATCCGGTGTCGCGGTCATACCAGCATCACCGGATTTCCAGTTTGCCGGGCAAACTTCGCCATGCTTCTCATGAAACTGCAATGCATCGACGATGCGAACCATCTCGTCAATATTTCGACCGAGGGGCAAATCATTAACAACCTGATGACGCACGTTGCCGGCCTGATCGATCAGGAAACTGCCACGTAGCGCGACACCCGCACCTTCCAGCTCCACGCCATAAGCCTGACAAATCGAATGTGTCACGTCAGCAACCATGGTATAGCTGACTGCACCAATACCACCCTTATCGATCGGCGTATTGCGCCAGGCATTATGGGTGAACTGTGAGTCAATCGACACAGAAAAGACTTCGACATTACGTTCCCTTAGCGCATCCATCCGATGATCAAGTGCAATCAATTCGGACGGACATACAAAAGTGAAGTCCAGCGGGTAAAAGAACAGAAAAGCATATTTACCGTCACGCGCTTTACTAAAGTTCAAATCCCCGACAATTTCCCCGCTACCAAGTACTGCTGCTGCAGTAAAATCCGGGGCTTGTTTTCCAATCAGTACGCTCATTTGTATATTTTCCTTTTTATCGTCATCGATCTGGCCAGATGATCAAATACAGACCGACCAGACCTGACACAGTTTATAGCTGGAGAACCAGCATCACTGGCTCGCAGACACGTTATCTTCCTTGAGTCAGCCCCATCTGGCAAGAGCCCGCCAGGAAATTCGGCCACCCCTGCACTCCATACGGACGCTACCGGCCCCCAGCCCGAAATAAACGATTGATGACATCTGCCTTGATAACTTCAGCCCCATGACCTGGCGCACGAACCACTAAATTGTCCCGGATTTCTCCGTCGGTTGACCCTTCTGAAACCTTAAAGCCGCTCCTGCGACGTTTCAGAAGGGTCAACCGACGGAGAAATCCGATCAGGGAAAGCCCGCCCCCCGCGAACGTACTCCCAGAATGAAATGCGGCTGATCTTTAGCAGGGAACAAAAACCACCCCGACTAATTGCTACAATCCCTAACGCAATGACCCAGGCACCCCCCCGACTACTGCTGATCGATGACGACATCAGCCTCGCAAAAATGCTCCACGAGTTCCTTGAGCTACATGGATTCCAGGTCACTGTCGTTCACGAAGGTGAAACCGGTCTGCGCTGCGTCAACGAGGATCCGCCGGATCTGGTTATTCTTGATGTCATGCTGCCGGATATCAGCGGCTTCGATGTACTTAAACGTCTGCGCGCAGATCACGACTTGCCGGTAGTCATGTTGACGGCCCGCGGTGACGAATCGGATCGAATTTTTGGCCTGATGGGCGGTGCCGATGACTATCTGCCCAAACCGTTTAACCCGCTCGAACTGACGGTTCGGATTCAGGCAATACTTAAACGTTCGAAGCTCGATACAAGCGGCCAGCCAGCCCGCGATACGCTGAACGTCGGCCCGTTGACGATGGACCTGAAGCGCTGCACGATGAGTGTCAACGACACACCTGTGCCGCTGACTGCAGCGGAAATGCGGGTACTCGAACAACTGATGCGCCGACCCGGCGAGGTGCTGTCACGTGCCGGTCTGACAAAATTGGCACTGGACAGACCGATCGAAGCCTATGACCGAAGCATCGACACACTCATCAGCAAGATTCGCGGCAAGCTTGCTACCGCCGGCATCAAAGCCCAGTGCATCAGGGGATTACGCGGCCACGGATACGTTCTCGACGATGAATTTTCTGCCCAGGATTGACGCATGGAGTTACCTTATCCTCGACTTTACCTGCGCATGGCCATCTACATCGGCGCAACACTGGCCGCATTCGTTCTCGTCGGGGCGGCAATCCTGGCGCTGATTGCCTCCTACGAACTTGAGGGGTATGTCGCGACCCGCCACGGCACCCTGGGTCGCGAAGCTGCCGAAATACTGGCGATGGGCGGACGACCTGCACTGCAACAATGGCTTGCCGAAGAGGCGCGGATTCCACCGGATGTATCAGTGTTCATTCTGGACCAGGCCAGCCAGGACATTTTTGGACGTCAGTTACCCGGCGAATTTGCCAATTTCGTTCGCAACTATGTTGTCACACCGGCTGATATGACCGAATCCAACTACCGCCCACTACGACTGGCACCGCAGTTGGTCGGGCCCGACGGCCAGGTCTATTCCTTTCTTGTCCTGCCCAAAACCATCGGTGTTCGAGGCAGTTTATCCACCCTGCTCGGCCTGATTACGGTTGCATTACTTGTCATCGGCTCAGTCGCATGGCTAATCGCCAGTCGCTTCGGCAGACCGATCGGCGAATTACAGGCTGCGGTCAGGCAACTCGCTTCCGGCCACATCGATGCAAGGGTGCCAGTGGCAATCTCGAGTCGGCGCGATGAACTCGGCGCACTTGCCGCAGACTTCAATTCGATGGCCGACCAATTACAGAGCCTGATAGACAGCCGCGAACAATTAATGCAGGAGATGTCACACGAACTCCGCTCACCACTGGCGCGCCTGCAAGCCTCATTGGCACTGGCCGCACATCACCAGAAACTTGGTGATGCCGAACGAGAACAGATTGAACGCGAGGTCCGCCATATTGATCAGACTATTGGTGAGATGCTGCGTTTCTCGCGCCTTGATGCACCGGCTACCGTCGCACATCGGCTGATCAGGGTTGGCAAACTGCTCCGTGAACTCGTTGAAGTAGAAGAAATTGAGGCTCGGGCGCACGGTTGCCGACTGGAGTTGACCAGTCAACCCGATATGCAGGTTATCGGCGATCCCGATCTACTCTGCAGCGGTTTTGAGAACATACTGCGCAACGCCATTCGTTATGCACCAGTCGATAGTTGTGTCGAACTGAAGGTGCGCAAGGAAGAAGCCAGCATTATCGTGCAAATCAGCGATCGGGGACCGGGCATTCCCGATCAATACCTGGATAGAATTTTTGAACCATTTTTTCGTGTCAAGAACAGCGTGGCTGACGCCAGTGGTAGTGGGCTCGGCCTGGCCATTGCACAAAGAGCCTTTGATATTCAAGGTGGATCGATCAGCGCTACACCACGTGCCGGTGGCGGAATTACATTTACTATCAGACTGCCCGCTGCTGATCTAACCTGACAACTATAAACCTCAAGGACCCGATAATGGAATCAGGCAACCACAGTTATATGGCTGAAGGCTCGGCTTATCTAAGGGCAGTGCATATGTCCGTTGATGGGGAACCGAAGGTTCTCAATGACCCGCTTGCCGCTACGCTACTCGGATCGGATCTGGACGACAAAATAGCCGCAGACCGTGAGCGACTTGCCCGCCCGGAACTGATCAAGGCCCGCTCACTTATCATCATGCGCAGTCGATACGCCGAAGACGAACTCGCGGCAGCCATCGACCGCGATATCAAACAATACGTGGTCCTGGGCGCGGGACTCGATACGTCACCGTATCGTGGTGGCCACCCGGCACAGCAAATACAAACCTTTGAAGTTGATCATCCCGACACACAACGCTGGAAGCTTGAAAGACTCAGAAGCGCCGGCGTACAAATACGTGACAATCTGCAGCATGTCGCCGTTGATTTCGAAACTGACTCTCTGGCTGAACGACTGACCACCTGCGGTTTCAGTCATGATGAGCCCACATTCTTTTCATGGCTTGGCGTGTCTTACTATCTCAATCAGGAATCAGTACTCGACATTTTCAGGTTTGTCGCCAGCCTGCCGGCACCCAGTCAACTCGTATTTGACTTCGTCATGGGTGATTCAGAGCTCAATGAAACCGAGCGTAATGCAATGACGAAAATTACTACTTTCGTTGAAAAATATGGTGAACCGTGGCTGTGCCGGTTCGGACCGAATGATTTGCAGAAGACACTGCACAATATCGGCTTTGGCACGACATTTTATTTCAGCCACGAACAGGCCACGCGCAGATACTTTGAGAATCGTCCGGATGGGCTGTTTCTGGATTTCACAACCCAGATGATGAGCGCTATCGTTTAACAAAAGACTTACGCCACAACCTGTTCAGCGCCTGCGTATCCCAAAAGTGTGACGCAATAACGCATTTTTCCGCCCGCTCTTAAGTCTCCCTTAATCTTCACAGACTAGAGTTAGACCTCAATATTTCGACGGAAACGAGCAGGATCAATGCATGGGCCTTTCAGCTGCCTTACCCTTACAGACTATTGCACCGCGCATACCAGCAGCGAGCAAGGCCCTGAACCGGCTGTTACAGCTGAAACCATCTTTTACGTTGCATCATGCGCGTGACCCGCAACGCCCAGAACTTGAAACTTATATCAGTCAACAGTTTGCCGGCGCCTATGGCGCGACAATCACAGAATTTTTACCCACCCTGTCCAGCATGCAATGCCAGGGTAATATCAGCGCCGTGGGCGGCATCAGAACAGCTCACTATGACGACCTGTTCGTAGAGCAGTACCTTGATAAACCCATCGAGCAAATCCTGAGTCGTCTTCTGCCAGCCGATGTTTCTCGCTCAGAAATTATCGAAATTGGCAATCTTTCGGCTACACATCGCGGCGCCACCCTGCTCTTCTTCATTGTGCAAATTGCCATGCTGCATGAAGCTGGATTCAAACAGGCTGTATTTACCGCCACGGAACAGGTAGAGAAAATCATCAGCAAACTGAATTTTGCAACACTCAGTCTTGCTCCAGCCGACCCGGCACGTCTTGGAAACGATGCGGCTGATTGGGGGCATTATTATGATACTCAGCCGACTGTGTGCGCCATTGACATAGCCTCGACGATGGCCAGATTGCGTCAATCCCCATTACCCGCTGCAGTGATGATATTTTTTAACGATACGATCGCCGAGTTGACGCAGTCGATGAAGGTCAGCGCGTGGAAATGAATGACTTATTCGCCCAACTCGCAAAGCGACTTGCGACCTGCCCCGACAGCATCATCCTGGAAAGTGCGGACGAACAGTTAACCACGCGCGAGTTAGATTCTTCTATTCAGTCGTTTGCCGATTCTCTACGTGCTGCTGATATAAAGAGGCTCAGCCTGTTGGCGGGAAATTCTCCTGCCTGGGTCATTGCTGATCTCGCTTGCCAACTTGCTGATATTTGCCTGGTTCCACTGCCACACTTCTTTTCTGATACACAACTATCTCACTGTATAGAAAATGCAGGTATTGACGCTGTGCTTACGGATGACCCGATCCGCCTTTCAAAAATCACGCCTGGTCACGTAGTGCCATTTGAGTGTGGCGAAAAGTATCACATGATGCTGAGTTCATTAAGCAGTGTCCCACAGCAGGAACTACCCGCAGGTACACGAAAAATTACTTTCACCTCCGGTTCCACCGGTGCACCACGAGGTGTATGCCTTAACTTTGCCCAACAATTATGTGTCGCACACGCTTTGGCTGAGGCTATCGGTATCGCCAACCCCCGTCATTTGTGTCTTCTACCACTCAGTACGCTACTCGAGAACATCGGTGGCGTTTATGTCCCGCTGCTGACCAACGGCTCCGTTATCATCCCCCCCGATGCGGATACTGGTCTTGGCGGCAGCGCTAGCCTGAACATACCAATCATGCTTCAGGCTTTGGTAAGGCTCCAGCCCACCAGTATCATTCTACTCCCCCAGATGCTGGTGGGCCTGGTTGCCGCCATAGAGGATGGCTGGACTCCACCCACCTCACTGAAATTTGTGGCTGTTGGCGGAGGCAAGGTTTCGACTGCCCTGATCTACCTTGCGCACAATGCAGGACTACCAGTCTATGAAGGTTATGGCTTGTCCGAGACCGCCTCTGTTACCTGCCTGAACCGACCTGGCTGTAACCTGCCCGGTAGCGCCGGCAAACCCCTTGCACATGTCACCGTTCAGATTGAAGACAATGAAGTTATCGTTTCCGGCAACACATTTCTCGGTTATCTTGATGACCAAGACAACTGGTATCCCCGGTCTGTTGCAACGGGTGACCTGGGTCACTTCGACGAACAGGGGTTTTTATATATAAGCGGTCGCAAGAAGTGTACGTCGTCAAAACATTGTGGACTTTCAGCCACCTGATTTAAGAGACACATTAGCTCATCTGGGTTAGTTGCAGCACCCGGTTATCGTAGTGCATTT
>NZCC01000046.1 GCA_002688175.1 Chromatiales bacterium | reverse complement strand
GTCAGCGTCGTCTTGCCGTGATCTACGTGACCAATCGTGCCCACATTTACATGTGGCTTGGTGCGTTCAAATTTCTCCTTAGACATCAAACTCTCCAGACGTACGAAGTGCCAGCGTCCGCCCGTCTGTGCGAACTACTGGATTAACAATTACAACGCGACGCGAACGCCGTTTTTTCTATTCACCGACCGGGCATCACCACCCAACCGATCACTACATGGAGCCCACAACCGGACTTGAACCGGTGACCTCTTCCTTACCAAGGAAGTGCTCTACCGCTGAGCTATGTGGGCCACCCTTACTGGAGCGGGTGATGGGGATCGAACCCACATCATCAGCTTGGAAGGCTGAGGTTCTACCATTGAACTACACCCGCAATCTGGTAAAAAAACTCCCGATTACCTGTATCCGGCAGAAACCTGGTCATCAAACGCCACAAACACACACTCTGCGCGCACGGTTTCTCCATACTCAACGACCACAAAAAAGGAGCCCCGATACCCAACCTGGCACCGGTGCCGGACTCTCTGCGATACTTTATTTATCTATTGGATCTTTGCCCTGTTTCTAGCGTCACACAGAAAAAAGAATAAAAATCATATATTTACCCTACCTCCCCACCAATTTCCAAAGAAGCTGGTGGAGGGGGTAGGATTCGAACCTACGTAGGCATAGCCAGCAGATTTACAGTCTGCCCTCGTTGACCGCTTGAGTACCCCTCCGCGGACGCAAGCCGGGTATTGTCTAATCCGTTATTGGCCATGTCAACCGGAAGGCAGCAAAAACCTTGCCAACATCGCACCCCGATGTGCCCAAGGTATTTTGTGTCCGTAGACCCTTCGGAAACCTTAAAGCAGCTCCGCTGCGTTTCCGAAGGGTCTACGGACACAAAATATCGCGCAGGGAAAACTCCCACAGTCCAAGAACCCAGATATTGAAAATAGGGTGCCGGAAGAGGGACTTGAACCCCCAACCTACGGTTTACAAAACCGTTGCTCTACCAGTTGAGCTATTCCGGCACTACCAACGGTTCAGACGAACCGTTTTCCCGAGCCCGCGATTCTAGTGAATCATTGCCACCGACTGCAACCGAATCCATCCCACACTGCCGTTCCTCGATCCTGATGATCTGCGCCTCACCAAGATTCATGGCGACCAGATCGGCTGACTGGTCGGCCGGTGCGGTGACTTCAAGCCAAAATTCAATTCCGTCCCGGTATCGGTCTATCGTCTCGGGCGTATAACCGACGGTGCGCGCCAGCCGGATCACGTCTTCGGCACCCCGGCGCCCACGAAAGACGCCAAGCGAAATATCGATGGTCGGCTCACGGTTCGATATATAAGCATCGGTAATACCGCCGAAAACCAGCGCTTTCACCGCCTCCCGAGCCGCTGCAAGGTCGGGCAGATCAAGCACCTGGACCCAGTGCCCGACCCAGATCCGCCCGAGCTCACTGCTCCTTTTGACCGGTAGTCCGCGTACCGATAATCGATCACTAATAACCCCGGCCGCAGCCGCGGATGAAAACGGACCGAGACGAAAACAGCGTGTACCAACCTGCGCTGGCTCACTATCCAGGGCTTTAGCCTGCTCGTTGGGCTCAATCAGCACCAGTTGAGCTTCAGTTGCATCCCCATAGCCCAGCGGATCGGCTACGTCCGGGGCAATAATCCAACGTCCCCAAGCATACAACAACAAGTTTGCCAGCAATAAACCCATAATCAGATTTCGCAACATCAGCTCACAACCCGCTCAGCCTGCCGGCCCATCAAATTCGTACAGTATCAGACCCTCAAGGACCAATAGCGGCCTGAAATGTGCAGCACCATCCAGATGTCGGATTAACCGTTCTGCGTCACCGCCGGTCACGACGAGTGTCGGGACATCTTCCCCCGCGCCCAACGCACCGATACACCGTTCGATCAAACTGCAGACAGCCGCAGTCGCACCACCACTGATAGCTTCGGCCGTACCGCGACCCGGCAGTGGTACCCCGGGCGACAGTTGCTGCAGCTCATCCACGGTAAACCGGTGCAGATCACCGGTTTCTTTACCCAGTGACTGGCGCATCAAATCGAGCCCCGGAATGATGTAACCGCCCAAATGAGCGCCTCCGGCCGCAACCGCATCAATTGTCACAGCCGTACCGGCGTCGACAATACAGACCGAACCGGCAAACCGATCAACTGCTGCAATGATCGCAAGCCAGCGGTCGACACCCAGCTGACGATAATCGTCATAGCCATTTCGTACCGATCCGGCTTGTGGTTGCGTTATCGCGAACTGCACGGACAGCCCCCAACGCTCACGCACAGCCCCGGCTACAAGCGCAGCGAACCGTTCGCCGGCAACATTTGCAGCTATAACACCGGTCGGCGGCATGGTGATACGTTCGAGCATATTCTTTACAGCGCCGTCCTCAGCACCGTGCTCGAGCGCATCCGTCCCGCACAATGAACCTGCATCAAGCATCGCCCACTTGATCCGGGTATTGCCGATATCGATCAACAGGTCCATGTTCAGATCCTACCCCGCACAGTCAGGACGTAACGAGATCTCACCCGATACGAGATGTTGTAATTCACCCTTGCTGTCGATGAGCAGTGCACCATCATTGGTGATGCCGCGTGCCGTACCGGACACCGAGCGAGGACCGATCTGTGCGGTTACCGGTCGATCGGCCAGCCAGTCATAGCGACGCCATTCATCAGCAAACGTATCAAATCCGCTCCGCTCGAATTCGGTCAGCACGGTATGCAGTTCATTGATTAACAGAGCTGCCAACAAATTGCGCGACAGGCCCGAATCCTCAGCAAAATCACGCAAACCAACCGGTGCCAACCCACCGGCCTGTGCTACTTGCTCAACCATGGCTGCAGATACGTCAAAATTTAACCCGATGCCGATGACGATAACAATCGGACCATCGGCTTCACCCTGTACATCAATGAGCAGACCACCCAGTTTACCGCTGTCGGTTACGATATCGTTTGGCCATTTCAAACCGACGGAATGGGTGACGTGGTCGCGTAAAACGCGGCATACACCGACACCAACCGCAAGGCTCAAAGCAGGTAATGCAGCCGGTACCATTTCGAACCAGCGGTTAACAGAAAAACATAAACCGCTGCCAAACGGTGACAACCACTGACGCCCACGCCGCCCGCGACCATTGGCCTGATATTCAGCCAACACGGCATCGAAATGATCAGCCGCTGGTGCAGGTAACTCACGCAGTCGCTCGCTCGTTGACTCAATGTCATCATGCAATTCAAGACGGTTCAGGGCGGCACTTGTACGGGCATCGAGGCCATGTCGAATCACTGCCTCATCCAGTAATTCCAATGGCTGCCTGAGTTGATAACCGATCCCGCGCTGCGCTTCAATCTGCAACCCGACAGACTTTAATACGTTGAGATGCTTCCAGATAGCCGTCCGTGAACACGACAGCCGATGCGCCAGGTCGGCACCCGAATGTACGGTGCCGTCGGCTAATGCAGCGATGAGTGCTGATCTGATTTCGCTCATGCTACTATCGACGGCTAAACAGCATGGCCTTATGCATGCGGTTCTCTTCACCGTGAATCATGCGGACAATGTTTGAGCGATGCATATAGATAATAAAGAGAGCCAACAGCGACAGGGTAATAACAGCAGGGGAGCTACCCGGCTCCCCTTTGATCAACAGCACTATCGGTAATGCTGTCACTGCCGCCATCGTCGCAAGGCCAACGAAACCGGTCAATACGATTATGCTGGCAGACACCAGTAACCCGTACAACAGCAGCCCCGGTGCAGCGGCTATCAACATGCCGATGAGCGTGGCGGCACCCTTTCCACCACGAAAATTAAACCAGACCGGGTAACAATGCCCTACGACCGATGCAGCCCCACAGGCAAACATCAACCAGGTTCGCGAAATTTCCGGATCAAGCGGCACCCCGGGCAGGCCAAGTGCCGGAAACAACCAGGCGGGCAAAAAACCCTTGCCAATATCAATCACCATAACGCCAATCGCGAACCGTGCGCCCTGGGTACGCAATGCGTTTGTGCCGCCGGCATTACCACTGCCAACCGAACGAATATCCACACCGATAAACTTGCCGATAATCAGGCTGCCGTTCAGTGATCCAAGCAAGTAGCTCAACAAGAGCTTGATTCCGAGTTCCAGCATAATTTAAGTACCTAACCAATCACACCTGCGGCGTGCAACATCCGCGTCAACATCACTTTCCAGACTCAGGTAGCAGGTATCACGTGGTGACATCTCCGCTGTGACGATAAATCGCCTGAGTTCATCATGACGAAATACACAAATCTCGACCTTTTGATCTGCCTGAATCCGCTCCAGCAGTTTGAGCCAGTTCATCTTCGTCACCCGAGATCCATTCAATGACACAAGCTCGTCATAAGCAGCCAGGCCGGCAACGGCTGCACAACCACTGCTCGTAACATATTTAATCGATAGCCGGTCACCATTGGCCCGGGTACGAAATCCTAACCATGGCAACGGTTCTCTACCGGGTGCCCCTGCCGTGCCGCCGGCATCAGTGTCCGACTCTGCTGTCCGCATATGCAAACGCACGCCGAACTGTGCAAGCAAAATTCCAACCGGCGGATCAATTGTCGTGCGCAAGGCCTGGTTAAAAAATTCACCAAGATCCAGACCTGACTGTTGTTCGACCAGTTGTTCAAAGGCACGGTCGGGCAATCCCTGCGATGTCTCTACACCATATTTCTGCCACAGCGCTCGCATGGCATCGTCAAGTGTAAAAGCGCCTCTGGTTTTCAGGCGCAATTCAAGATCGAGCGCCAATGCAACCATCGCTCCTTTGCGGTAATAACTGATGATTGCATTCGGTGCATTCTCATCTTGCCGGTAAAACTTGATCCATGCATCAAAGCTCGATTCTTCCAGCGTTTGTCGACGCCGTCCGCCGGACCGGTAAACACCGGTCAACGACCGACCCAGTAGTTCCAGATAGGTCGATGGCTCAATCAATCCGGCCCGCAACAATCCAAGGTCATCGTAATACGATGTGATGCCCTCGAAGATCCAGAGTTGCCGGGTATAGGCCTCCTGATTCAGCGGAGCCGATACGAATTCTGCCGGCTGAATCCGTTTGACATTCCATAAATGAAAATACTCGTGGCTGACAAGCCCGAGAAACCGACGATATGCTTTACCGACTCGCTCATCGTCGGTACATGGTAAGTCGGTACGCTTACAGATCAACGCCGTCGAATTGGCATGTTCCAAACCACCATAGCCGTCATTCAGCGCCGTAATCAGAAATACATAACGGTCGAACGGCACACTATCGGCAAACACTTCAACATGACTCGCGCAAATACAGGCGACATCATGTTCGATGCGCTCCATGTCGACATTACTGCAACCGGCTATTGCGACCAGGTGCTCAGCGCCGGCCAACTCAAAACGCCCAAACAGCAACGGCCCCATCAGGACTGGCCGATCAATCAATTCTGCATATCCATCCGCCTCGAAAGCACCGAATGCATTGGCTTCACCGGTCAGGCGCAGCAGACCGGTCGCAAGCTTCCAGTCATCGGTGTGCTCCGGTGGTGCGATATGCACAATGCAACGCTCGTTATCCAGACCATGTATCCGGAAGAACAGGCAGACACCATTCAGGAAGGCGTGATCATGATCAAGAAATGAGCCGCGGACCGACAGGTCGTTGGCATAAATCTCGGCATTAATTTGCAACGTACCCTTACCCGGCCCGGCGCGCCACGTGGATTTGTCGAGCTTCCTGATCGGCACAGTTTCACCGTCGATCGAGGCCGTCATACTCAGCAGGTGTCGCGCATAATCACGAATCATGTAGCTACCGGGAATCCATGCCGGTAACGAGAATTCCTGTCCGTCCGGATCCGGTTCACTGACCCGACACATCACGACGAAAACATGTGCGCCGGGATGCTTCGGCCGCACGTCATAGATGATCGCTGCGCTATCCATTTCGAGGCTCATTGAATAATCAATTCTCTGTTTCCGAAAGACGCAACGTCAGGCATTTTGCCGAGCCACCGGATTTCAAGAACTCCGACAAAGGTTGTCGGTATACTTTGTAACCCCGCCGGCTCAACTCATCTTCGAGCTCCACTGAACAATCATGCAAGAAAACATGCTCTGCAACATTGACGGCATTACAGGCAAAATTTGCCGCATCTTCGGCAGACACGGTGACGCGTCGGTCCGGTGGTATCCGTCGTTCAATTTCACTGATTGATGCCGCATCAAAAGCATCAGGGTAGTACAGCGGAGAACCATCAGACAACGGACACAGGCACGTATCGATGTGATAAAAGCGTGCATCGGTCAATTGAATAGAGACCACCTCACGTGCAAACCAATCGGTGAGAAATACGTGTGCCTCGATCTCGGTACGGAACCCGTAACCGGTCCACAACCATGGTCCGGCACGATCAATCAGGCAGTCACCCGCCCCCTCGAAACCAACATCATCAGGCAGCACGCGCAACTGAAATCCGCGTTCGGACAGCCAGTGCTTGAGATAAGCTTCCTCAGGACGTCGCTCATGCGGCATAAAATGACTCGGCACGGCTCGTGAACCCAGGACAAACCCGGCATTGGCCGTGAATACGAGATCCGGAAGCCCGGGCTGGGGCTCAAGCAACTCGATATCGGCAATCCGGGCCAGTGCATTGTACAAGCCATCCCACTGGTGACGCGCCAGGTCAGAATCCAGCTGACCCTCGTTACCTGCCATCCACGGATTGATAACATTCTCAACCGAAAAATAGTCGGGAGGACACATCAGGATTCGTTCCGATTCATGCACCAAGACTGTCACCTTGATTTAATCCCTGAGTCAGCGGCAAAAAAACTTCCGCCAACATACAGCGCACACTCCCGCCACCTACCCGTTCGATTGTATCGATGCTCATGGGCAGCAGTCTCCCGCATTGCTGCAGCATTGCTCGCTGCTCAATGGTCAGCACATCATGGGCAGTTTTCGATAAGACAATGAATGGCTCACCATCTTGCCCCTGTACCTCGAGCAGATTACCGGCAAACGCCCCCATCTGTTCCATGGTGATGTCGATGATCTTTCGTCCTGTGCCGGTCAACCTGTGCAGAACCGCTTCACGTTGTCCTGACCCGGCGATCGCGGCAGCACAAATCACCACAAACTGCCCACCTATCGCCAGCATGACATTGGTGTGATAAATCGGTCGGTCGTTGCCATCTAGTGTATCGAAAGCGCATATATCGTATCCGACTTCGTTAGCGAAGATATGCAACAGATCCAAGTGTGTCCGGGTAGACAAAGCTGCGTAGGCGACGCGATTCACGCGGTCGAGCACCATGCTCCCGGTACCTTCCAGAAACCGGCCCTCACGTTCATAGACAGACAGATCCAGGACTTTCCCAACCGTAAAGCCGTACTTAACGGACAGCGTATCGATAATATCGATGCGTCGCTCGTCCCGTCGGCTGGGCGCCTCGAGCGGGAAAAGAACCACATCGCCGTTTGCATGAGTCGTAACCCAGTTATTTGCAAATACGGCGTCCGGCTTGATGGGCTCATCGGTATCATCGATGACCAGCAGCCGGACGCCGACCGCTTGCAGATTTTCTGCCATGCCATCAAATTCAGTCAGCGCCGCTGCCTCAAACGATGTCGCCGCACCGCTGACTGGCTGCTGAAAGGCATTGGATGCTTCGGTCTGCTCATTCGGGCCGAAATGGGCCGGACGCACCATAAACAAAGTGCGGGTTGTTTGCACTGCGCCGTTCAACACCCGATTCTTCCTCAGCTATCCTTCTTGCCGGCCTCGTCCGCCAGTTCACTGACACTCAAAGCGGTCTGATTGAAGAGCTTCTTGCGACTTTCATCATCGAGCTCACGTGAACCCCACCATGCCGCACCGATGCTGATCCCGCGCTCAACAGCAGGCCGGTCGGCAATTTTATTGAACCACTCTTCTACATACGGGAACTCGTCAAGCGGTTGCGCCAGGCGCTCATGTGAACGAACCCATGGCCAACAGGCAATATCAGCGATCGAATAGTCGTCACAGATATAGTCGCGCCCACCAAGCTGATGATTCAGCACGCCGAGTAACCTGTTGTATTCCTTAGTATAACGCTCGACAGCATAGTCAATCCTGGTGTCGGAATAGTTCAGAAAATGACCGAGCTGGCCTGCCATCGGGCCGAGGCCGCCAACCTGCCAAAATAACCATTGCAACACATCGAAACGCCCGCGCGAATCTGCCGGCATCAGCCGGCCGGTTTTTTCAGCCAGGTATACAAGTATCGCACCGGATTCGAACATACTGAGGGGCTCGCCTTCAGCTGTGTGATCAACTAGCGCCGGAATCCGGTTATTTGGACTGATGGCGAGAAACTCAGGCTTGAACTGATCTCCGCGACCGATATCAACCGGGTGCACCTCATAATCGAGCTCACACTCTTCTAACATGATGGAGGCCTTCCACCCATTCGGTGTCGGCCAGTAGTAAAAATCGATCATACATTGCCACCGTTAACCTGCCGGACCTCAATGGTAGCGCTTTTTACAACTGTTCGAGACAATCACGGACCGACATTCTGCTAAACTAGATTGCCACAGCGGAACCATACTACGAACCTCTCTCAGGCAAAAAATCAACCTACAGAACTCCAGGTAACAGCAGCCGGTGAGCACGAACAACATCCCGCCATGTGACCCCAGCCAGCCTGCCAAACGTTATGCAACAAAGCACTCAAGCCAATCTTGTTTCTGATCTGATTGCCAACCTGCTGGTTGCGGCAATTGGTATTACAGCATTTGTGCTGTGGTCATTTGCACCGGATACCTACTACATCATCGTTCAGGAAGATGAAGTACTCGAGTGGAGCACTTTCTGGGCATTTATCTGTGCCGGCGGTATCTACCTCTATGTGGCCGCCCGCCCCGGGTTCAGTTTGACAGCCAGCTGGTTTCCGATCGGGCTCTTGCTGTTTTGCCTGTTCGTTGCGCTGGAGGAGATCTCGTGGGGACAAAGACTCTTCGGCTACCGACCACCGGAGTACTTCCTGCAATTTAACTATCAACAGGAATTTAACCTGCATAACGTAATCGCGACCAGCTTACGCAAACTCAGCGTTGTAGTGGTGATTTTCGGCTATGGCGTGGCATTACCCTTGCTCGGTCTCATTCCTGCAGTTCGCCAGCTGATCGATCGCATTGGCATCCTGTCTCCACCGCCGATATTGATACCTGCTTTCTTATTAACCGGCATCATGCAGCAGATTTACCCATTCAAGTTCACTGGCGAGTGGATCGAGATGATGCTTGGGGCCTGCTTTCTTTTTGCGGCACTTGCCGAGGCCCGTCTTCGTAGTGCAGCCACAGCCAGCACCTCAACCTCTTTTATCATTAGCACCACGGGTACGACACTGGTTATTTTGCTGGCAGGATGGGGTTCAGCGTTAGCAACAAACCATCTGCGCAGCGCAGACCCGGCCAACGTCACAGCCGCACAATTCGAACTGAAAACACTGCGCAAGGATTTTACCAGCGGCAACGTAAGTGCACGACGCTGTGGTTTCCATCGGCGTATCTTTACCTTCACAGAAAAAACCGGGCAGTCGTACCTGTACAACGGTGCCTTCGCGAATCTCGCACAACAGGGTCTGCCAGAGCAGCGGGCTGAATTCTTTCTCGACCCGTGGAACTATGCATACTGGATCCGCGACAACTGTGCCGCCAACGGCAGATCGGACACGACCTACCTGTATTCCTTCGGGCCAAACCGGCGGCGTGACTCAACCCGCTGGGAAATCCGGGGCGATGATATCGCCATCGTTCTCAATGGCGCTATTGATGATTTCCGGATACCCACCGATCCCCGGTAACTAATCCAGCCAACGTGCCACGCACTCCCGACTGATGTTCCACAGGCGTTCAGCCGCCTGCCGATCCCAGTGAATCGGCACCGGCGTCATACCGTTACCGTGTGACTTGAGAAAAAATGCCCCGTTGATAGTCGCAGCCTGTGGCTCAGTAGCGAGAAAAACCGGCGTGATAGCCCCCTCTTCTACACTCCGCATCGCCAGTTTCAGGCGGGCATAGTGAGCCTCACCAAAATCCTGATTGTCGACCAGCAGGTTGGTGTCGATCAGACCGGGGCAAAATGAATTTGAAACAACGCCAGTGCCAGCCAGCTTCTCGGCAAGCAGGTTGGCGCACAGCATATTTGCCAGCTTGGTATTTGCGTATGCCGTCCACCCATCAAAGCGCCGTTCCATCTGCAGGTCCGAGAAATCCAGGTCTGCACCGCCCATTGCCGACGAAGAGTTAAACGCGATGCGCGCCGGTGCATTTGCCTTTAACAGGTCGAGCACGAGGCTGGTCAATAAAAATGGCGCAAGGTGATTGACGGCAAATGTCCACTCATAACCATCGTGACTGACCTGACGATGATCTGTCAGTACGCCGGCATTATTGATGAGCACATGCAGGGCACCGAACTGTTCGCGGAGTTGCACGGCCAGCGCACGAACCTCGGACAGCGAGGCGAAATCTGCCAACAGAAAGTGAATATTGTCATGATTCGTGCCCGCCTCAAGGTCTGCGCACAACTGCCTGGTCTTGCGCTCATCCCGACCATGTACGATCAGGGTCGCGCCGGCCTGCGCCAGGGCCTCGGCCGTTGCCTTACCAATGCCACTAGTTGCCCCGGTTACAAGGCATATCCGCCCTGTCATCGACATATTCTGCATTAAATCCTCCGGTTGCACCCCCACGAACTGCTGCCTGTAGCGGTGCAAAGTCTGGCCAAGGCTAATTTTAGTTTTGGGTGATCCTGTCGATATTACCTTGCCAGCTAAAGATATTGGTGTACTGGGATGTTGCGGTTAATCACAGGGATGATTCTATTTTTCTGTTTATCAATGCCAAGCATTGGTAATCAACTGCACGTCATTATTAACGGCAAGGCCATACACCTGGAGGACGGAGATTATAACGAAGAAAATTGGGGCATCGGTTTTGAATATGACTTCATCAAAAAACCAGAAGCTAATTGGATTCCTCTAATTGTCGGCAGCACATTCAAAGATAGCAATGATGACGTATCCAATTATCTCGGCGGCGGAATAAAACGTCGCTTTCACTTTGGCGATAACTCAGGTGGAATACATCTCGATTTTGGCCTTGCCGGATTCGTGATGACCCGCAAAGACTATCATGACAATTCACCCTTTTTAGGCGCATTACCGTTTTTCTCCCTGGGGACAAAGAATATCGCTATCAATGCAACTTATATTCCAGATATAACGCCTAAAGACGTGCCATTACTCTATTTTCAGCTAATGATTAAAATTCCTGAATTCTGAAAAACCTCAAAATTATCACCATCGATCTATATGCAAAATGTCGTCTATCGGCTTGCGTAATGATGGCTTGAAATCCGTGCCAATCGAGTATGCAGTTGCGATCAGGGCAACCTGAGAAATTTTATCGTACGGAATGCCGAGTATCCCGGCAGCCTCCTCTTCAAACATCAGGTGACAGGTCGTCCAGGCCGTACCGATACCGCGTGCTCGGGCTGCGAGCATAAAGCTCCAGGTCGCAGGTAATATTGACCCGTAAACACTGGCCAGACCTACGCTGGCAAAATCACCACTGATACGATCAACGCGCCCGCCGATACACGGCACAACATGAACGGGTACCCGGTGCAGGTGCTCGACAAGATAATCCGCCGACTCAGCCACCCGACCGAACTGATCCTTGCGTGCCCCTGAGGGTTCTTGGGCGAACAGGTCATACACGGAACCGGGTGCCTGCTTATAGATCTTCCAGGCCCGGCGGTACAATTCGGCGAGCGCCGCTCGCTGACCGGCATCGGCAACCACGACGAAACTCCAGCCCTGTGTGTTACCGCCGGTCGGCGCCTGAGTTGCTACGCCAATGCACTCTTTAATAATGTCGATATCAACACCGCGCTCAAGATCGAGCCGCTTGCGCACGGCGCGTGTTGTTGTCAACAATTCTTCGGGGGTCAGGTCTGGTGAATGCATCTCAGGTACGGTCAGCTTCTCTTCTTTAATTAATTTGGGGTGGTGCCCGGGGCCGGACTCGAACCGGCACGGAGTTGCCTCCGAGGGATTTTCATACCAACTACAGCTTTCACTGCTGCGCGCCACCGCTGATAATTTCAACCAGCGCGAACCGCATTTGTGGTCTGGACTTTCTCTTTACCTTATCCGGGCAGCAAAACTGCCCGCCAACTTAGGCAGGAGCCGTCAAGTCTCTACACTTTCCCGGATAGCGGTATTGCCGCAGTCCGGGCTTAGCTCGGGATTGCCATTGCCTTGCAGCCTGAGGTTTCCCCGAATTTGACTCCATTCACACCAGCCGTTTCCTGACTGGGTGCTCAATTTCCTTTAAGTCCCTTGCGTCTACCAATTTCGCCACCCGGGCACGGCGGGTATTGTACCGGTATCCGGAGTGGACTGCGTATCAAATGAGATCAGGGCTGCAGATTTCGTCCTGCCAGGCACAATAAAGTCCGGGAAACCAATGAAAACGCACAGGGGCAGAAAAATTGGCGGAGAGGGAGGGATTCGAACCCCCGGACCGTTTCCGGTCAACGGTTTTCAAGACCGCCGCATTCGACCACTCTGCCACCTTTCCGGGATGCATCGGTTCGTGCGCGGGGTATTTTAGTCGAGCG
Organism: Chromatiales bacterium; assembly: GCA_002688175.1. Lineage (GTDB taxonomy): Bacteria > Pseudomonadota > Gammaproteobacteria > Steroidobacterales > SMWD01. Next base: position 1,272 of record NZCC01000046.1, on the reverse strand, counting down.
GCGGCGATTCAGAAAGTGCGTTTTACGCGAAATAACCGTCAGATCGGTAAACGATTATCGAATCGCCTCGGCCATGAAGGCATCCAGGCCTCGGGCTGCTTGCGCCGCATCGTCATCAAAGGGTGCACTGATGGCGATCACGCCCGCCAGGGTCGGCTGGCCGGCCAGGGTATTGCGCAGTTCGATGAGCTTGACCGCCATTCGATTTCGATAGGGCCGGCCATCGACAACATACCAGTGCCGGATGAGGCGCCCGTCGCCGTTGAACTCTCGAATTTCAGATTCATGGTAGGCGAGCAGCTCGTCCGCGGCCGACTCCGTGATCCCGCTCGTCTCACCGATCAGAATCCAGCGCTGCGGATCGAAGATCCGATTGGTTTCATTGATCAGTTCGGACTGCCGCGATAAAGATCGATAGGAAATGATATAGACATCCACCGTCGATACCGGTCCCAGGTAACGGCCGGAAAGCATCATCGTGTCGCCCCGAAACATCGGGCGCCAGTCTTCGGGTGACGGACCGGGACCTGACCAGCCATCGGTACTCTTGGGCAGACTGGCGACCGGTTGATTTGTCGTTTGTTCCGCGTGCCTGATCAGCGTGGAAGCCAACACCGGTGCCGACACCACGACACCGACAATGACACAGGCCGCTACCAGGGTTCTGCCAAGATGAGCCGAAACGTTCGACCGGCCCGTCCCGGGTCGTCGTTGATTTTCGACAGCAGGATCCATGTCGGTAAAGCGCGACCCGCACCACAGCATGATGACAATAACGATGGCAAAGACCACATAGCCCAGCCAGATATGATCGGCCACCAGGTCCATGCCACTGAAATGCGCGAGCATGACGACGATATAGGCACGAACCCAGTTCGCGATGATCGTCAGTACGACGACGCCACACAGGAACAGGACGCGGCGGGCCCAGGAATAAAAGTTCAGGTAAGCGAATAGCGCGCCGACGGCGACCCCGGCCATCAGCATGCGTATGCCGCTGCAAGCCTCGATGATCCGGAAACTTCCGTTCGGAATCGCAAAATATAAACCGTCATGATAGATCGGCACACCGGATACGCGCACAGCTGCAACGGTCATGTCGGCGGTAAATTCCATCAGCGGCAATATCAGGAAGCCGCTGAACGGTACGAGAAAAAACAGGTAACCCAATGCTGTACGTCGTCAAAACATTGTGGACTTTCAGCCACCTGATTTAAGAGACACATTAGCTCATCTGGGTTAGTTGCAGCACCCGGTTATCGTAGTGCATTT
>NZCC01000045.1 GCA_002688175.1 Chromatiales bacterium | reverse complement strand
GTCCGATTGCAGGTATATTCGCCGTGCGGATCGACGGACTGGGGCCGACTTTGCTGAATGGCGTAGCCAGTGTTGGCACGCGGCCCACGGTCGGCGGCACCGTGCCATTGCTGGAGGTACATATTTTTGATTTTGATCGGGATATATATGGTGAATATATTCAGGTCGATTTTGTACAAAAGTTACGCGATGAGGTGCACTTTCCTGATCTGGAGACATTGACGGAACAGATGCATATCGATGCGGCCGAGGCTCGGCAGATTCTTGCCTGTTAGCCCGGGTATTGTTAGTTAGAGATTGTAGAAAGCGAAATCAGTGACGGATTATAAAGACACTCTGAACCTGCCGAAAACGGCATTCCCGATGCGGGCGAATCTTGCCCAGCGCGAGCCAAAGATGCTTGAGCAATGGTATGCCAACGATCTATATGGTGAGTTGCGTCAGCGTGGGGCAGGACGGAAGAAATTTGTATTGCTTGACGGACCACCGTATGCCAATGGGCAGATTCACCTTGGCCATGCGGTCAACAAGATCCTCAAGGACATTATCGTAAAGTCCAAGACACTGGCGGGTTTTGATGCGCCCTACATTCCCGGTTGGGATTGTCATGGGCTGCCGATCGAACTGCAGGTCGAGAAGAAGAAGGGCAAGGTCGGCACAAAATTAAATGCCCAGGAGTTTCGTGCCGCATGCCGTGACTATGCGCTCAAGCAGGTCGATACCCAACGTCAGGATTTCAAGCGATTGGGTGTGCTTGGTGACTGGGATCGACCGTACCTGACGATGGACCCGGGTTTTGAGGCTGAACAGGTACGCGGATTTGGCCGCATTATCGAGAATGGACACCTGCAGCGCGGCTATAAGCCGGTGCACTGGTGTCTCGATTGTGGTTCAGCGCTCGCCGAGGCCGAGGTTGAGTACCAGGACAAAACATCGACGGCTATCGACGTACGCTTTTTGGTCGTCGATCTGCCGGCTTTTTATGCGGCTCTCGACCTGCAGTCGGATGACAGTAATGTGCCGGTCTCGATACCGATCTGGACCACAACGCCCTGGACGCTGCCGACTAATCAGGCCGTCGCACTCGGGCCTGATCTTGATTATGAACTGATTGAAGTGACCATTGATGGCACTGTCGAGCGCCTGGTGCTGGCGAGTGGCCTGGCTGAAGGTGCACTGCTGCGTTATCGTGCCGAGGATGTTAGCCACCTGGCTACGCTGAAGGGCAGCGCTCTGCATGGTCTGCACTTAGTGCATCCATTTGATCCACGCAATGTACCGATCATCCTGACCGACTACGTCACACTCGAAGCCGGTACCGGCGCAGTACACACCGCACCCGGCCATGGTCATGATGATTTCTCAGCCGGTGTTGAAAATGATTTGCCGCTTGATAACCCGGTTGATCCGCGCGGCGTATATATAGAGGGTACGCACCTGTTCGCTGGCATGCATATCTATAAAGCTAACGATGTGATTGTTACTACGCTGGCCGAAGGCAACAAATTGTTGTGTGCCGAGAAGGTTGAGCACAGCTATCCGCATTGCTGGCGCCATGATACGCCGGTAATTTTCAGGGCGACGCCGCAGTGGTTCGTCAGCCTGGATAAGAATAATCTGCGTGCCATGAGTTTGGCGGAGATCGAGCAGGTTGAATGGATTCCCGGCTGGGGCAAACAACGCATTGAAGGCATGGTGACCGGAAGGCCGGACTGGTGTATTTCCCGGCAGCGTACGTGGGGGGTGCCGATTCCACTGTTTACGCACTGCGAGACAGATGAGATGCATCCGCAAATGCCACGTTTGTTACGTGAAGTTGCAGACCGGATGGAAACGTCTGGTATTGATGCATGGTTTGAGCTCGACCCGGCCGAGTTGCTCGGTGACGAAGCAGACCTGTATCAAAAAACGACCGACACGATGGATGTCTGGATGGATTCGGGGATGGTTCATCATTGCCTGTCGTCGAGTCGCGAAGAAATTGAATCACCGGCAGATTTATATCTCGAAGGTTCTGACCAGCACCGTGGCTGGTTCCAGAGTTCATTGCTGACCTCTGTTGCGATGGAGGGCAGGGCACCGTATCGGCAGGCATTGACACATGGTTTCACGGTAGATGACAAGGGTCGCAAGATGTCCAAGCGACTCGGTAACCAGGTCGTGCCGCAGAAAGTTATCAATGCCCTTGGCGCTGATATTCTGCGTCTGTGGGTTGCAGCGACTGATTACAGTGGCGAAATGTATGTATCGGATGAGATTCTGAAGCGCATGTCTGATTCATACCGGCGCATTCGCAACACGGCGAGGTTTTTTCTCGGCAACCTGCATGGATTTGATCCGCAACACAATGCAGTAGCGGACGATAAACTTATTGACCTTGATCGTTGGGCTGTTGAGCGTGCAGCGCAGCTACAACAATCTATTATCGCCGCCTATGACAAGTATGAATTTCATGCCATCTATCAGGAACTGCATAATTTCTGTGTGGTCGACATGGGTGGCTTCTACCTCGATATCATCAAGGATCGCCTGTATACGACCGGCGAAGACAGCCATCCGCGGCGCTCGGCGCAAACAGCGATGATGCATATTGTCGAAGCGCTAGCGCGCTGGGTTGCGCCTATCCTTAGTTTTACCGCCGAGGAAATCTGGGCTGAATTGCCGGGTGAGCGTGATACATCCGTGTTGTTTTCGACCTGGTATGAATGTCCGAATACCGGTAAACAGGAAGTTGACTGGTCACGGATGATCGAGATTCGTGAGTCAGTTTCCAAAGCCCTGGAAGACCTGCGCGAGGCCGGTACGATTGGCTCCAGCCTCGATGCACAGGTGCAGATATATGCAGATGGTGAATTACTTTCAGCGCTGCAGCAACTTGGCGACGAACTGCGGTTTGTCTTTATCACCTCAACGGCCTCGGTGCATTCAATGAATGAAAAACCTGTTGAGGCAGTTGCCGAAGACGGGTATGCGGTCAGTGTTTCGGCTACCGACCGTAGCAAGTGTGTCCGTTGCTGGCATCGTCGCGATAGCGTCGGCAGTATCTCAGAACATCCGGAGCTTTGCGGACGGTGTGCTGAAAATGTCGATGGCGATGGCGAGAGCCGGATTTTTGCCTGAGAATAACGTGTTTAGCAAGCCACAATTAAGTTTACGCCACCTGGTTTGGTTAAGTTTGTCTCTGAGTGTCGTGGTGGTTGATCAGTTGACGAAGTGGCTGGTCATCGATGCGCTGACGCTTTACCAGCGAATTCCGATCCTGCCGGTATTTGATCTCGTGCGGTTGCATAACACGGGTGCTGCATTCAGTTTTTTGTCCGATGCATCCGGCTGGCAAAATGGGTTGTTTACCGGGGTCGCAGTTATCGTCAGCGTGGGTATTGTCTGGTGGCTCGTGACATTGCCGAGCGAAGGCCGGCGGGTCTTGGGTCTGGGCCTGGCCCTCGTCTTGGGTGGTGCGATCGGGAATGTTATCGATCGGTCGCTCTATGGGTATGTCGTTGATTTTCTTTTATTTTATTATAAAGAATGGTCGTACCCTGCCTTTAATATCGCAGATTCTGCGATTACCTGCGGGGTAATTTTAATTCTGTATGACGGTTTCATACTTGAGAGACGACGCTCAGAACAATAACAGCATTGAATGAAATCGGCCTTCCAGACGGTGTTACCCATCTGGAAGGCCGGGGGCAAAATTTATTTCTGAGAATCTACGGATTCGTAGATCGGCCGCGATTTCGGTTACCTAACGCCAGCACTTTTCAACCGCTGCGGGAATAAAGCCACCGTTTGCACCTCGTTGACCATTTTGATTGATGCTCATTGAATTGCAATCCGGATCATCTCTTTGCTTGCCGGCTGCATCAACTGTAGCCGAGGCGGAGTAACCAATCGTCAAGCCGCCGGCATCTGCTGCTATCTGCAGGTCGTAATAACTGTGTCCGCTTTTACTGTTGGTAAATCCGAGTCCGTTCGGTGGATCAAGAGCCAGGGCCGCGTTCCCGGCATAGGTACCGTTCTGCAGATAGAAGCGCTCCTGGGCTGCAGCAATACGCATCAGCGCACTGGTAGCATCGCTGCGTCCGGCCCTCAGGGTGTACGCCCGGTAGTTTGGAATACTGATACCGAGGATGATCGACATCAGTAAGATGACAATCATGAGCTCAATGAGCGTAAAGCCCTGTTGCCGTGAAGAATAGTGTTTTGTAGACATGATGATAAATACCTGTAGTTATTGTGTTTCGTCCTGGAACCAGTAGGTCGGAACAAAACCGTCACCAATGCCTGACGGGAAACAGACCGGGCCAATACAGACATCTGGTTTTGGTGGTTCGCACTCTGTCCCGGTGCAGCTATCTGGATCATCCGGATCAACCGGCGGATCATCGGGGCTTGGATCATCCACGGTAAAGAATGCAACGGGTCCTGGAGCAAGGCTGCCCTGTTCCAGTTCAGTGATTCGATCAGCGCTGGTCATGTCTTCCGGTGGAACAGGCGGGTCATCCGGGTGAGGGGCCGGGTCACCGCTAACTACCGATACACGATACAGCCGGTTTGTACCGCCGCCATGAACAGCTTCAGTGCATGAATTGCTGCGTGCGCTTGGGCTGAATGATGTGAAGAATGTGGTGCCATCAAGGGTCAGGGATGAACTGACCACTTTTTCGCCGGCTGCCGCTGTGAGTCCCAGCCTCCAGCCAAGATCAGTACTTAGTAGTGTTGTGCCCGGTGGCGTGAAGTTGCTGATGTCAATCAGGTCGCTAAATACAAAGGGCGCTTCGAACATATCGGTTGATCTCTTGTGAAAGAAATCGTAATCACGTACTGAGAAGAACCAGTCATTATCATTTTCAGCGAGTGGGTGTGCCCGATGGCCGGAGCCGATATTAACGCTTATATAAGACCGTTCGTGTTCAAATTCGGCAATGATCGGTACGATATCCGGAGTGGCATAGAAGCGTCGCACATCGCTGGCGGCAGGCGTGGCCAGATCGGCTGCGCCAAGTGTTGCCAGCAGTCCGCCACCGACTAGTTCATCGGCGGTAGTGGTGCCATTGAAGATATCAAAGCGCCAGAGACGTCCGCCCATGTCGGCCGCATAAAATCGGTCAATAAGACCGTTGCCGGTCATATCGATACCCTTAATTGAGCCGGGAATCGAATGCTTCATTGTGGCATTGGCATCCGCATTGCTTGTTGTATTCAATACAAGGTTGTGCAGGTTGCTGTCACCCGCGCTCCAGGTAACTGTACCGGTATCCAGGTCAAGCATATAGACGGCATTGCCGACCGTATCCTCGAAATAGCCGGTTGTGTCCTGAGTCTCGTCGTAGCCGCCGCCCATCAGTACGACATGTTTGGTCGTGCCATTGATATCGACTTTGGCGACTGATGGTGCAGACCAGCTTTGACCCAGGTCAGCCAGGGCCGGGTCAGAAGTCGGGTCGGCAATCCATAACAGCTTCGGATTATGGCGTGAGGTGATGTCGATAGCGAATATTGACTGGCCGCCCCGTCGCATTCCGAATATCAGATAGGCTGTTTCAACATTCGGGTCGATGCCGGGCTTGTAGTCATTATTCTTGATGTAGGTCCTGATCTGACCGTCAAGACCATAGCTGACATTGGTCGTTTCGTCGTTGAGATACAGGCCATAGATTCGATCTAGCAACCGGGCAGGGATGAAGGACCATTCTTCGATGCCGGTACGGGAATTGATTGCATGCAGGTAGCCGTCATTGGTGGTGGTGAATACCAGCGCATCGGGATCAAGAGCGGTACCACCGTAAATCATCGTTACAGGTGAAACGTGCAGCGGTGCACCCATGGCATTACGGTCATCCGTATCGAGGTCATCGTCATCATCATCCTGGACATCCCGTCCGAGTGCCCATTCGATGACCTGGCTACGCAGAATCGCGTTGTTGGGGTCGTCGTTTATACCGAGGTTAATAGAGCTGACCTGGGAGGCGACGCTGACATCATTCCCATTGCTAAGGTCGATATTGCTGGTGCCACCAAGGTTCGTATATAGCTTGCGGGTGGTCCACAACGGTAAATTTTCAGCAGCTCCGCCAAGTGTGGCGTCGTCACCGTCTGCTTCTGCAGACCAATAGCTGTGTGCTAACGGCGTTGTTGAGAAAAAACCGGTGCTTGGGTCTACGGCCTGTGTGCCGCCGATGCCCGTCAACTTGCCGCCATTAAGGCGATATTTTTTCAGGTTACCCGGCCAGTGCATTCGATTGCTGGGCTCAAAGATTGATACAAATACGTCATTCAGGTTCTGTATGCGGTTGAAGGCATTGACCGGAACCGATGGTGCGGTGAAAGTTGTAGAGCCTTCAAAAATCTTGAGAATTATTTCGGTTAATGAAATTGACAGACTTGCTGTATCGGTAGCGAGTTTGAACTCGCCGCCACCTGCGGTGGCGGCATCGCTCAATAATGGCAAGGTATTGTCAAAGCCGATGAAATGCGAGATGATCTCCTGATCGCCCGGCAACTCACTCATGTCGTTATTCTTGTAGTACCCGGCCAGCTCGTCGAGACAATTCCTTGAACAGGAGTTCTGTCCTGTTGCCGCGTTGAATCCGGGTAAATTACTGATTTTATTGTCAGCGCCGGTGTCTTGTGTCGGTTCACCATCGGTCAGCATGACGATATAGTTCTTTTGGCAGGAGAAATTAATGGGTGTGTCGTAGTCTGCTGAATCAATATCTGCATCGATTCGGGAATTGGCTACGCTGAGCTGATTGGAGTCTACATCGCCATAGTCAACGGCCCGGCCGGCATAATATTGACCAGCTTCATACAATGTCTCTGAAAGGGGCGTCCAGCCACTGTCATTCAAGGTGTCGACTGCTGCCTTGATGCTTGCGCGTGCTGTATCAATGGGCGCGAGTTCATGTATAACGGGGCCACCCTCAGTGGTGTTGAATCGCATCAGGCCGACATTGATTCCGCTCAGGTTGTCGAGCAGATTCTTGGTGACATCTTTTACGATCTTCATACGGGTACCGATGGAGGTGCCGGAGCTGTTTTTCCAGTTCAGGTAATTTCCATCGAAAAGTGTGTACTGTCTGTTCCAGGTGATACTTGGTGTGTTGCTCCATGGGCCATTGGCGCCATTAGAGGCGAAGAGTTTGGACGGATCAACCACGCCGCCATTCGCGCCCTGACCATGGGTGCCGGCATCACCTTCGCACTCAAGATACCAGTCATGCTTTTTATTCAGCTTTTTCCACCGTGACTTTGTTGCTTTCCAGAACAGAAAATTATCCTGGTATGCACCGGTGTCATACAGGTTTGTATTCGGGGCATTGAGAGATCTGGCGCAATGGTTGGCAGATTTATAAAACCATTTATTCGTATCACTCTGTGGCTCGCCACCGAACTGCGACCAGTAGATGGCATCAGTTCGATAATTACCATCCCATGTAACGGCCGGGTCCCACGGTGCCTGTGTCTGGACATCAGCGCCCATGCTGCCGGATGTGTCGAGAATAAACAATACGTTGGGGTCTGCATTGATCGCGCCAGCACCACCGCCGGTGTTAACTGCGTTAGGATCCGGAAGAAACAGTTCTGTATCATCGGCATAGCCAGTCGATGCAGATCCGAGTGTGATAATCGAACAGATTACGATCCAGTGAATATGTTTGCGATATTTCATCATTGCTGAATACCTCTGTTGAGTTGTTTCTGGCCTGAGTCTGAATCAGAGTCTGAATCAGATTTGCCCTGAAGCAGATCCAGAACGATTCTTGTTACCGCATTCGTGCCTGGTCTGTAGAACACATAAATCAATGCATTTTGCTTGCCTGCGGCAGCTTTTCGCAGCTCGCCAAGTGGCACCGGTGTGCTATCAGCTCCAACGAAATAGGTCGTTATTGCATCAACTTGCCAGATGGTTGGTGTGCAGCCACTGCATTTTCGAAATACAGCCTGACCCACGGAACTGCCGGGCAATCTAATGTCGGTGACTGATAATTCAGCGACCTCCTCAAGAGCCTCTAAGGCACCAAATGCAGCAACCGGCGACAATATCGTCAGGGCAATCAGTGTTATTCCAATTTTGCGTAACATGTTAATGTCCTCTCTTATAAACCGGCCGGGCCAATGACGCTCATGCCACGGCTTTGTATGGAGCTGGCCTTACTTTGGGCTATAGCCTGCGAATCATTCTGAAAATAGTAGTTGTTGACGAGGCCGGCACTGTTATTGAAGGCGATGCCCTCGCCGATGTAGCACATGGTGTTTTCAAAGGTGCCGCCGAGGTCTGCGATTAAGACTTGTGCCGTGGTTGCCAGACATGTGCCGGCGACCGTTGCGGCAGGTGCTGCAATCAAACCGGCATTTAATTGGGCCAGGTTTGTATCGAGACCGGTTTCGGCTAACTGAAATGCATTCTCGAGGAACTGATCATTCGCCGCCATGCGCATTTCCATGGTCGCCGTACTCATTGTCGAGACGCCAAGTACAGTCAGTACGAGCAACAGAATCAGCGATGTGATCAGTGCGGCACCATGTTCACGGTGAGATTTGTAATTTATGCTACTCATCGATTATTTCTCAAGAAAATTGTTTTAGAAACGGCCAGGCGTCGGAAGTTATTCGGGTAATTGCAGCCTCCACCTGGTGCGCAGGTGTTGATGACCGGGTCCGGTGATGTATAGGTCGGACGGTCTTGAAAACCGTTTTCCTGTGCCGCGGCTCGCATCAGCATCCAGAGACGAACCGACATGATCTTGGCAGTCGCAATCGTGCCCGGGGTGGTCGGATTGATAATATTGTGATCAGCATCAACATATCGATCGACTATGCCATCGTTCGGGTTTGTGGTATCGACGCCAAATTGCACCTGCAGGTTTTCGACACCGGAGATCAGTTCCTGATCCTGATGGGTGCCACCATTAACAAGTGTCTTTACTCGTAATGAAGGAGTGTTTGGGTCAAGGTCAGAGCTTTGATCAATGTAATAAACATTGACGACAGCGTTATGAGTTTGTGCCAACAAGTTGTAACCGACCGGGGTGGCCCCATCATTAAATAACACACCGACTAAATGATCGGTATGAACTTGTATAACACCAGCGGTGGCCGGTATCGGTTGACCGGATGCGTGGCGCACGACCAGTGCGTCGGATTGGAGTTGTGCAGCCGTGGCTGGCGAACATGGAATACCCAGCGTAGGGTGCCCATAACCTGAGTTCTCATCGACAGCCCAGATTTCCTGCAAAAGGTTTAGTGTCCAGGCCGTGTAGGTAGTTGGCGGGACTCGACCGGCACTTGAATCAATTGTGTCGCAAACCACGTTGATGCCACCCGGGAAGGCCGGATTGGTCGGGCCCGGGATTGAACCGGGTTCCGCATTACGACCCCAGAATCGTGCCAGGCGCAGGTCCGGTTCGATCGTGTCCAATGCAAAGCGGGCATTTTCCTGCAGGCGAGCGACACTATCGGATACCTTGAAGTTTGCGCGACTCTGCGTGAAAACTGTCAGCGTGCCCATCAACAGAAATACGCCGATTACCATCGCGATCATCAGTTCGATAAGCGTCAGGCCGGCCTGGCGCTCAACAGCGGACCGTTTCTCGGGTTGTATGGAATGAATGGCAAACATTGCAGCTTATTCCTATTGCCTGAATGTCAGTACATAAGAGACAGGTTGTGGCTGACCGCGTTCTGGCCAGGTCAGTGTGATTGTGTATTGGTCTAGCGGGGGAACATTGACGACGGCTACCGATGCGGCACGATTGACTGGCATCAGGTTCTTGATGTCCTCATACCACCAGAACAGGTCGTCTGCGGCCAATTGAGCCGGTGTGCAATTGAGGGGGCCGTTGACACAATTATTGTTGCCACCGGCAGTGCCGTTGCCAGCGCCTGCTCCGATATAACCGTTTATGCCGAGAGAGTTGGCGCGAATCCGATCCGCCATATCAGCAGCCAGCGTTACGGCATTCGTATACGATACGGACATATGCCCGGAGCGAAGGCTCTCTATATACATTGCGGCAACACCGAGCATACCCACGGCCAGAACAACCAGCGATACCATCGCTTCTACAAGCGTAAAACCGGTTTGTTGTGAGTTCCTGGTGCGTATCATGGTGAAGGTATATCCTTTAAATTGATGCGTATTCAGTCGGGCTTTGAGCGGGTTGCTGTTGTCAGCAACCATTCAGAGGATTCTGGGCGCTTTGAATCTCGGCAACTTCACGAAAAATCTGCGGACGCCCGGTGGGTGAGATTCGTATCCATCGACCGGCGGCAATGCCGGCGCCAACATCCTGGTTGCCGCGCTGATCACAGAGCTGGAAATCTGAAATTGGCTGAACCACGCCAAGTGCCGGGATCGTGCGTGTGAATCCAGTCGGTGAGTAAGTCACATAACCGGGGGTGACATTAAGATTTGTCGAGAAAGTAGAGAAATTGTTGGCCAGGTCTTCGATCATCGGGCCATGCGCGTTTAATACGTCGGTACGATCAGCCACGGCATAGTTTGGCGCGCCACATGTGCCGACCGGGGGAGCTGCAACTGTACAGTCAACAAATATAATCCAGCCATCGGCGAAATTGCCGGCATTATCACAGGCGGGCGGATCGGCAAATGGGTTTGCGCTTGGGCAGACTGTGACATTGGCACGACGTTTGACGGCTTCCGTACGGGCGAGATGTAACGACGAAGTCAGGTCGTTGACGCCGGAGGCCATCTGGTTCGTAGAGACAAATTGGTTAAATGCGGGTATGCCAATACCCAGAACGACACCGGCGACGAGCAGGGTCGTCATCAATTCGATCAGGGTAAAACCGCTGTGGCTTTGTTTGTTCATGGCTCCATATTGCAGGCATATAAAGCGCGCCGCTCAGGAACCTGATTAATGGTCAGATCAAATGAATAACCGTCACTTTCGTGAAGTTGCTCACGGTGTTATGTCAGAAATGAATCGTGCAAATAATTTTGTTTTATTTTAATTTGTTTTGCGCATTACATAACCGGAAGAGTTAGGTGACATAATCATGGAAATTGTATTGGAACAACGAACTTTGTTTGCTGTGCGATCCGTCAGGGGAAGGAGTGGATTTCCGCTAAAGACCCTTCGGGATGAACTGCAGTCAACTTTGCGAAAAAATTCAGATGCTCGTCAGCCTCGCTTGGTAAACGTTGGGATAGTTACGGCAGGCAGGATGTGACGCGACTGTAACAAGCTGCTTTAATCAAGGTCAGCGCCAGCAAACATCAATATCTTTTGGGGCGCTTTCTCGCAACCCGGTCGCATCGATGCTGAGTTCCTGGCAATCCGGGTCAGTGCTCTGCCGATTTCCTGCAACTGGTGTTGCAACGGCCCTGTAGCCGGTCGCAGGATTCGCATTTCGGGTGATGGTAATTTCGTAATAGCCGTGCTCACTCGTTGTGCCAACTCTCAATTCTGCTGACGGGTCATTTGAGTACTCATTATTGTCGAGGAACCATCGTTCCTGGGCGGCTGCGATTCGCAGCAGGAAGGCGCTGGCATCAGTTCGGTTTGCACGGAGCATGTATTGTTGATAGCTCGCGATGCTGATCGTCGTAATGATCGCAAGTAAGGCGACAGTGATCATCAGTTCGATCAGCGTGAATCCGCTCAGTTTGTATTGCATGAATTGGTGTCCGCCTGGTCTGCTACGGTGCTTCAACCGGGTACCAGTAGGTTTCATGAATAATATCCGGAGTTGCACCAGGGCCATTATCACCCGGATCAGTTTCCAACGGAAACTCTCTGTCACCATCCAGGCAATCAAGACCTGAGCAGGCTTGCATGTCCGGGCCGTAGGCTGGACCGGAAACCGGTGCTCCGATAGTTCCTTCGATGAAGCGGTCCGCGTCGGTCAGGTTCTCAGCATCAGCAGAGTTATCCAGATTTGTTAGCGCACTACCATCGATGATACTGACACGATAATTTCTGTTTATGCCAGCGCCGGGTAAGCAGGATTGCACGGATTCAACCGGCGCAAATGAATTAAAGAACAGCACATTGTCAATAGTCAGGGACTCACCGAGAATCTTTTCACCGTCATCCTGAACCATGCCGAGCCGCCAGCCTGCGTCGCTCGGTTGCAGAGTTGTAGTTGGCGTGTTGGTTATATCAATCAGATCACTACGCGTGATAAGCGGGAAACTCTGGCTGGCGTAAAGCTCCTTTGGTATTACCTGTTCCGAATGAAAGTCGCGTATTGAGAAAAATTCATCAGCAATGTTGGTGTCGAGCGGGTGGGCACGATAACCGGAGCCGATGTTGATCGATAAAAAGATATTTTCATCTGTAATAACATTGACTACATCCGGTGTATTGTAGAAACGGCGTAAATCAGTTGCTGACGGTGGAGAGCTTGTTGAATCTGCGCCGCCAAGTGATGCAAGTACGCCGCCTTCAACCAGGCTGCTGGGATTGTTGCCGGGGATAATGTCAAAGCGCCAGACTTGTCCCCCCATATCGCCAACATACATGCGGTCTGCAAGACCGTCCTGGTTCTGGTCGATGACCCGAATGCCAGCGGGAATTGCAAAATTCATCCTGTCGAGTTGCAGGTTGTGGTTGTTGCGTGCAGTTTGTGAACTACCGGCACTCCAGATGACTTCGCCGGTCTCAACATCGACAAAATAGATCGCGTTACCCTTGGTGTCGAATCTGAAATTACGGTTGTCCTGGCCCGGATCATAACCACCGCCAAATATGGCAACTGAGCGAACCTGGCTGCCGACCTTGATGTTTCTCACTACAGGTGGAGACCAGGATTGCCCCATATCAAGAAAATCCGGCATTGAGCTGTCGATAAACCAGTTCAGTTTTGGCGCAGTGCGAATCGATACATCCATTGAGTACAGCGCATCTCCGCCACGGCGCATTCCAAACAACAGTGTGCCGGGTTTGCCATTATCTCCGGTGATTAATACAAGTTCCCCGTCAAGGCCGTATTGTTTATTTTGTGCGGCTTCATCAAGTGACAGCGGATACAGGCGTTTCAGCAAACGTTGTGGAATAAAAGACCAGATCTCTTTGCCCAGTTGTGCGTCAATGGCATGCAGGTAGCCATCGTTGGTTGCAATGAACACGACCGGGTTACGGCTCGCTGCAGCATCGCCGTATTCGCCGATAACCGGTTGCACATGCAGCGGGTCGCCCATTGACAGGCGCGGATCTGTCGTTTGGCCATCGTCATTGGTGTCTCGTACATCCTGGCCCCGTGCCCAGAGGATAACGGTGTTGCGTTCTGCTTCAGGAGAACCCAGCAGGGTGGCTGTAATAGCTGAGTTGCCGGTGTTCAATGATGACAGCGTCATGCTGCCTGTGGCATTTGTCAGCAGGTTTCGATTGCCGGGGTCCGGTAGCTGACTTGCGGCACCGCCAAGTTGTACGTTCGCCCCATCAACGAGAGGAGCTGACCAGAGACTGACAGCTGAATCATCAATGAAATTTCTGTCTGGCGTCAGTGCAGACTGTCCATCCGCACTGATTAGAAGTGCGCCATTTGCTGTATCGATAAATTGATATTTTTTCAGATTACCGGGCCAGTGGTGTGTTGCTTCCGGTTCGAACAGGGATAGATAAACCTCGTTTATCAATTCGGTACGGTTGAAGTTGTTGACCGGTATGGTCGGTTGTGTCAGCAGGCTGACAGTACGTGAAAAATCCCAGGCCAGATCAGCCAGGGCCTGGGTGAGTGTCGCTGTATTGTCAGCCACAAAATATTTGCCACCACCACGTGCAGCGGTATCTTTAAGCAGCGCAAAATCAGTTGTGAAACCGATTGTATGGGTGATGACATTCTGTTTCCCGGGCAGATCGTCGCGCAAATCGGCCAGATAAAGATAATTAGCCATTTTATCGAGGCAATCGCCCTCGACCTGATAGTTGCACGATTCGCCAACTAGTTCGGCATAACCGGGCAGGGCCTCGATTTTGTTGTGTGCATTCCTGTCGTTGCTGGGTACGCCATCGGTCAGAAGAACAATGTAGTTGTTCTGACCGGCAGCGACTAACGGTGACAGGTATCTGTCACCTGATAAAGAGTCGCCGATTCGTGATGCAGGAACACTGCGGTTGTCAATGTCCGCATCGCCAAAATCTACGAGTCGTCCGGCCAGGTACTGGCCAGCCTCAAAAAGTGTTTCTGATAACGGTGTAAAACCACCTGGTTGCAGGCTATTGACGGTTTGTTTGAGTTGGCTCCGTGTCTCGGTAAGGTTATTGACGGCCTCTATGACGGGGCCTCCTTCCGTACTATTGAACTCCATAATTCCGACATTCACATCGCCCATGTTGTCGAGTGTCGAATTTACGACCTCCTTGACAACATCGAGACGGGATCGTTCGGTCTCGGGTGGGTCTTGTTGCCAGTTGAGCCAGTTGCCGTCGAACAGTGTTGCCGCAGTCGCATTCGCGCCCCAGGAAATTCTGTCGTCTTCATTGTCTGACCAGGCGTCATTATCTTCATTGCCGCCATCAGTGGCATAGGTTTCGTCGTTATCGCCGCTGCCATGTATGCCTTCATCGGCAGCGCACTCAATCTCCATGGAATCATTGTCAGCAGGAATTTTCCCCCAGGCGCGCTGATCATTGTTCCAGGCCTGAAACAGCCCTGTGTACTCAGTACTAAGAGCGGAAGCCTGACAGAAATTATTATTTTTCTTGAAAGATGTTTCGGTATTGCAATCCGGCGTGGTGCCGGTTTCAAGGTAGTAGATTCGTGAGCTGTCAAAACAGCCGGAATACGTTTTGGTTGGATCCCAGGGTTCTTGTGTCGATACCTGAGTATCCATACTACCGGAGGTGTCGATGATGAACAGAACATTCGGTGCTGCACAGGAAATTTCCTGATCATCCGTGCTGATATAAATTTCAACGTCGTCGGCCAGAATCTGTGTGGGCAGCCAGAGGAGGATGCTGACAAATAGTAAAGATGAGCTCCGGTAAATTGTGGGCCGTGTGTAGTTCATAAATGTTATCCGGAATGTTCTCAATTAGAGGTCTGTTTGCAGGATAATGCGGGTGACAAGCAGGTCATTCGGTTGGAAAAACACGATAATCAGGTGATTTTCTGTATTGAGTGATTGGGACTTCACTCGAAGTAAATCACTTAATGAAATGAGCGCTGTATTGAACCCCGTTGCATAGCGAGTTTCGTCGGATACTCTCAGAGTCCTGGCGCCGCAGTCGACGCATGGCTGGATGACGAAGCTGTCGCCGGCCCGTAGTGGCCAGTGAAGAATTTGTGTGGAGTTGAGTTCGTAAGCTTCTTCAATTACTTCCAAAGCGGCGTGAGCGGAGACACTGAAAACTGAAAGTATGAAGAACAGTGTCAGTAGAATTGCAGAAAATTTGAATTGATTAGAGACCATGGCAGATATTCCGTTTCAACAATTATTGAACAGCCCACCAGAATCCCTGGCGAAGGGTTGATTGCGCATTGCGTGCTGTGCTCCTGCCTGTTGATTCAATCTCAAAATACAGGGCATTGATATCTTCACTATAATTTGCAGGCGGCTTGCCATTTTCTTTAAAGCTGATAGTGACATCATATTGGCCAAGGCTGTCCCCGGCCGGTGTCTGTACGGCTTCAGAAAAAGTCACCAGCCAGCCATCGGTGCCGTTCAGGTTCTGAGCGCCACTGTTAATACGACTGACGGCATCTTTAATACCCGTCTCGGCCAGTTGAACTGCCTGTTCGTGATACTGCGTGTTACCGGCCATGGCCAGTTCCAGTGTTGAAGTGCGCATCGTCGAGACGGCCAGAAGCGTCAGGACCGTCATCAGGACGAGACCGACTATCAGAGCCGCGCCGCGCTGACGATCAGGAATATTGCGAGCCTTGTTCATATTTTGTTCACCGTGGTCAGTTCACGTGATTGCGCATGACAATCGTTCGGCTCAATGCCGTGCGACGGGATGTAGGTGGATAGTTTGCAGTATCATTTTTTGGGTCGATCACTGGGAGACCTGCATCCGGGGTCAGGTATTCCCGGGCGTCGAAGTACCCCTGACCGGCCTCGTTTTGTTCCGAGCGCACCAGCAGCCACAAGCGTGTGCTGATGATCGTGTCACCGTCCAGTACAGCGTCACCATTGATGTACATATCGATCGTGCCGTCACCGGTCCTGTCGATACCGAACTGCACCTGCAGATTCTCAACACCCGGAATAATTTCCTGGTTTTCGAGTTGATTGTTAACAAGGCTCAGACGCCGTAATGAGGGCAGGTTTGAGTCATACTTTGACTCGTTGCTGACGTAATAGGCACTGAAGGCCAGATCAAATATCTGACCATTTACTTTTGCATCTTCCGGTGGAATGCCATTATCAAAGAAGGCACCGAGGCGGCCGTTGGTCTGGATCTGAATGACGCCTGCACGTGCAACCACTGCCTGATCGGTTGTGGCATGTCGCACGATCAGTACATCAGAATTGATGCGTGGATTGGTGCCGCGGCAGTTTGCAATCGGCAAGTCACTTTCCTGTTGCAAAGCCGAGATCGGATTGATCAGGTTATTGTTTGGGACCTCCGTATCCAGGACCCAGGCCGTGCTGTTGGTGCCGTTACAGGTTACGGTGACCGTTTCCCCGTTGCGAAGTTCAGCGTTGGCTGAACTCGATTTGCCCCAGTAACCTGCAAGGCGCACGTCTTCATCAAGAATGTCGATCGAAAAGCGCAGGTTTTCCTGCATCCGGGCGACACTCTCGGTCGTGCGATAGCTGGAGCGAGCCTGTGCATGCATCTGGATTGAGCCAAGGATCAGCACGCTGCTGATGGTCATCGCGACCATCGTTTCGATCAGGGTCATGCCGTGTTGTCGGCGGTGAGTAGCCTGTATTACGGTATGCATGATGTCGATACTCACAGTTGCACCGACAGCGTGTATGAAACCGGTTCCTGGCTGCCGACTTCGGGCCAGCTCAGTACGATATCGAAGCGATTCATCAGGTTTCCGGGTCCGGCCAACCGCTGGTTGATTGTTGCGGTTGAACCGGTCGGAAGGTGGGCGTTGATTTCCTGGCGCCAGAGAAACCAGTCTTCGCCTGCGAGTTGATCCGGCGTACAGTTGCCGACAATTTCACAATCGCCGTCCACCCCGGGTCCGGTACCTGCGTAGCCGGCGGCTTCCTGGTTTGAGCGAATACGTTCCGCCATATCAGCGGCGAGCGCGACGGCGGTCGTTCGGTACATCGAGGTACGATTGAGTCTGAGTCCCTCGACATACAGAACTGCGACACCGAGCATGCCGACCGTCAGGACGACGAGTGCAACGAGTACTTCGATGAGCGTGAATCCTGCAGTGCGATGACTTCTTTGTTGTTGTCTTTGTGTCACTGGATAGGTCCGTAGTGGGCTAGACAACCTCCGAGCGCGGTCTGCACGTCGGGGCGTTTGGTATAGATTCTTGGTCGGCCGGTGCCGCGAATATTGATCCAGCGTCCGGCTGCAATGTCACCGCCGGTATTGTGGTCACCGCGGTCATCACACAGCAGCAGGTTGAATTCAATTTCAGCATCCGCAATACGCGGCAAGCGTCCATTGGCAAGGAAATCAATTGAATCAATGAAGTCGCGATGAAGCTGAATTCGACCCGGCAGAGGTTCATGTCGCTGTACGACAATGGCGTCCCCGTTGGGGTCGGCCACGACGATCCAGCCTTCGGCCAGACTTGCCAGCGGGGTACAGGTTGGCATAAGTGAATTCCAGTTGGTGCTTGGGCATAACCTGACCGAAGTTTCACGTTTGATGGCTTCGGAACGGGCCACATGCAGGCTCGTGACGAGGTCATTGACAGTCGCACTCATCTGATTCATCGCGATGAAATCGCGCAGCGCCGGAACGCCGACTGCGATGATCATCGAGACGACTGACAAAGTCACCAGCAACTCGATGAGGGTGACGCCTTCTTGGTGCATCTTGCTCATTACTCAACATCATCGCGAGTTTGTGACGATGAAGCATCCCGTCCTGATAAACGGTCAGTTTGCATATGCAGACGGTCAGAATATCCATGGGAATTGTCATAACGTCGGGCACCGCAGGGGGCTTCCGCCGGGGCGGGTAGTGGCGATGCGGGGTCGTCCCGTATAGCTGATAACGACGGCTCTGGCGTGTGCTGCACCGCGTGCGTCACAGAATACGAGCGTGCCGTTGGTGGATCGAATCTCGAAGGCGCGGAAGACAAATTCCCGACGATTCCCGTGGATGTTGCCGTGCCGAAATGCATCGCCGATGGCGAGTACGGGTTCGTTTGCGTCAACAGTGGCCGGATAGTCCTGATCCTGATTGGCAAACATCAGCCAGCCATCACTCCAGTCTGCTCCGGGTTCGCAGCGTCGGCCCGTCGAACTCTTGCATATTACGGTTTCAGTTTGCCGGGTATGGGCTGACTGCTTGGCCAGAAATACGCTGTGTACGAAGTCATTTATCTGTGCCGTCATGCGCTGACCCATCAGGAGGTTCTGTAAGGCCGGGACGCCAGCCAGCATGATGACCACGACAACGGTCAGAGTTACCAGCAATTCGATCAGGGTCAGGCCGTGCACTCGCATAAGAGTTGCGCTATCAGGTAGGGACCAATGAGTCTAAATAGTTGTGGTGGTCTGCTGCGAGGCTGAAAATTTACCTTTTCTTACCGAAACGGTTGCTGGAGACCCTGTGTCGAATAACGCAAGAAACCACCATCTGCTCATTTACAGGTCAGAGTGTTGACCGGTAAAATAGCCGTCAGTTGATTCCATCCAGAGAGTTGCCATCAAGTGATAAATGCAGGACGAATGAAGGTCGAGCAAACTTTGCTTGAGCACGGTGTGAACCCTACGCCGCAACGGATGGAGGTTGGCATGGTTTTGCTGTCGAGGCCACGCCATATGTCAGCCGATCAGATTCTCACGACATTACGCGAAACCGGTAACCGGATCTCGAAGGCGACGGTTTACAATACGTTGAACCTGTTTTCCCGTCGCGGTGTCGTGCGTGAGGTAGCAATAGATCCTACACGCCTGGTGTATGACTCGACATTGCATCCACATCATCACTTCTATAATACTGATACCAATGAACTCACTGATTTTGATTCGCCCGATTTGCCTATCAGTGGGCTTCCGAAACTGCCGGAGGGGATGACGCTGGAAAGTGTCGATTTGATCATCCGGATCCGCAGCGATCGCTAAATCACGATATTGACTGCCAACCCCGGTATTTCCATTGCCTGACTGCAGGGCTTTGCCTATACTGCGCCGCCTGACGGGCGCCAGTTGCCGGAATAGCTCAGTTGGTAGAGCAGCGCATTCGTAATGCGAAGGTCGGAGGTTCGACTCCTCTTTCCGGCACCAAAATCAAGGACTTGCGATAGGTTCCTCAGGGGCTTTTTGCAGTATGTACCTTGGAGTGTGCCCCAAATTCTCAGGCCATACGGTTAAATTCTAGAAACGAAACAGTAGTCCCGCAGTGATCAGGTTGGCGTCAAATGAACCGGTTTTGCTGTTGCCAATATCGCTGAATCGCTGAAATTCGAGGCCGATGCCCACTGATTCGGTCAGCGGATAACGCAGGCCGGCGCCCAGTACGTAATCAACGTCCTTGTCGGAGATTTCCTGGCGGTTACCAAGGTTATCTGTCTGCGATACTTCAAGGTCCCACAGGAATGCGCCAGCCTTGAAATACAAGCCAATCTTTTCAAGCCCGGGAACCGTAGCAACAACATTGACCTGTAGCCCTTCTGTTTCACTTTGCAGGGTCGTGCCGGTAACTTCCAGGTGAGATGTTTGACCCAAATTCGTCCAACCGCCTTCGATTCCGATCCATTTAAAAAATTGCCAGCCCGCAAAGATTTGCCAGCCAAAACCCTGATCCTCGCAATTTCTTGGTGAAACCGGGCTGCCAATTTCCTCACATACACTGCTGTTGTCAGCCAGGCCGCCGTTGCCGCCGAAATAAAAACCGTTGGCAAAATCAGCAGCAATTACGTGGTTGCTGGAAATTGCAAGCAGGCAGATGGGTAATATAAAAAAGACATGTTTCATTACAGGCGTCCAATTTTGTTGCTTTGCGCTGAAAAACGAGTCGGGTTTAGCACTGAAAACAGACCCATCCGAATGGGTCAATTATGGCCCAGATTATTTCATATTTCTTGTGTATATTTTTCTGCTAATGATGAAAGAATTATTGAGTCGGTATTCGGGTGGTACTCGCCGGTATGGATAGTCAATTGTTAACCGATAATTCGTCTGCGGCGCATCGTGAGTAAGCCAAATAACACCAGTAAAATTATCGGACCCAGGCTGCTTGACTGGCTGGTTTCGATAAATTTGTCCTGACTCACGGTAATCTCAACCTGGTTGCTATCAGTTCCCCCGTCGTCATCAGTCACAGTAACTTCAAACCTGAGGGTCTGAGGTGGCGGAATCCCGAAGAGTGCGTCACGGTCTGGTGGCGGTGGTGTGAATGAGGGTTGCGCCACGGCCGGGTCAGACAGTATGACTGAGGCACCGGAAAGCTGAGTCCAGAATGTGCTGACAATTGAGCCATCGAGGTCGATGCTGCCAGAGCCATTTAAGGTGATGAGTCCCATGCCCGTGACAGCCTGATCCCCGCCGGCACTGGCAACCGGTTCGATATTTCCCGGTGGATTTAATGTGCTTAATTTTGTAGTGACCGTATAGGTTTCAGTCTCAGTCAGTTTCACGGTTAACCAGTCGAGGGTTGTCTGGATCAGTTCACGTTCAACACCGACAAACCCGTGTGCGTTACCGCCGGTATCGGTCAGTGGAAAAGGGTAATCCAGAATGATATAGGTGGCATCAACGCCGGCGGCGTTGGCTGCCGCCATAACGTTGAGGGACATCTGATCGGGGGTAAAGCCATCGCCGTCTGCACGCATCAATAAGGCCGGCACCGTAAGCTTGGGTATTTCTTGCACAACAACCGATAGCGAATCAGGACCCCAGAAGCTCAGATAATTGGCCGGAGACCTGAACAAATCAACAAGAAAAAAGGTTGGCCAGCCGATGATAATGTCGCCCAGTCCATCGGCGATGAGTTGTCTTGCACGGGTAACATCCTGTTTATAGGTGTCGCGGAAAAGAAGGTTTATTGCAGTGGTTCGTCCGTCGTCGACCGTGCCGTACAGGCCAACCGCTGCGACCCTGTCGTCCATTGCCAAAGACGGATAGATGGCCGCATTTTGCGTGCCCTGGCTGTGGCCGGCCACGTATATCGATTCGTAACCGAGTCCGGCCAGGAAGTCGACACCGACACCGACATCGAGCGTCGTTTCTTTAAACAGTACCGCGCCGCCACCGCCATCCTCGCCCCAGTCACGCCGGTTCAGCGCCAGCACGGTGAAACCAAGCGGTGCAGCCTGCAAACCGATGATCTTTGGTACGCTGGAAGCGAAAGAACCCATTGCACCATGGCTTACGATCATGGCTACTTGTCGCGTACCTTGTGCGGCCGCATCGCCGGTCGGAACATATAGTGCGCCGTCAAGTGCAGTGCCGTCATCGGCACGTAGTGTAACTGCGTACACCTTCGTGTCGACATTTGAATAAACTTCGCAGTCTAGGGCCGCCGAGTCAATACCTGTCACGCCGTTGCAGGCGTCATTGCCGTTATTTCCTTCCATGACATCATTGCCTGCATCGCCGAACAGCAGGTCATCGCCATTTCCACCCAGAAGATCATCGTCGCCGTCACCGCCACAGATTACATCTGCGCCTTCCAGGCCCTCGATACGATCGTTGCCGCCAAGTCCGTCAATAACATCCGCCCCGAATGTCCCGATGATGTTATCTGCACCTGCTGTGCCGGTGATTGTAACGGCCAGTCCACCACACATTTGTGCTTCCGCAATAGAAGCAGCAAGTAGCAACGGGGCAAAATAAGATAAGTATGCAATTTTTACGTTCATTATTTTCCTTATGCAAACCGATCCGTTGCTTTAACTGGTTAGGTGACTCGGTAGCCAGGTCACTCAGAGGTTGTTGGGTCGATAACAGCTTTTATCTCTGATATCGAATTTGCCGGAAACCCACTGTCTTGAGCATGCTGCTCAATTAGCTCAGTGCTTGGTGCGATATAGATACAGTAGATTTTGTCCGCTGTGACATAGCTTTGCACCCACTGAATATCAGTCCCGAGGGTTCGCAATACAGAGCAAGACTTTTTCGATGCGCCTTGTAGATCTTGAGCTGACATATTTCCTGCTCCAGGAATCTCCCGTTCAAAAACGAACTTTGGCACGACTGCTATTCCTTACGAATGAAAAAGTAAAATGAGAATCGCTTAACTATCTTGATTCAGATGAACGGTACTATAACGCAGTCAACCGGACGAATTGAAAATATTGCCACCACGATGTGGTCAGGCCTGTATCATATCTACAGCAAGAATGTTTGAGTAAGTTGTGATGTTTAGATCACTAAACAGGTCGTTAGAGGTCTTAAATTATATGTGTCGCCCGAGTAATGTGACTGGGAAGTCAATAAGGATCAAGAAACAATTTGCAGGAATGCTGATAATTGCTCTGTTGGTAGTCAATGGCTGCCAGCAAAGAGGGCTATTGCCGCGCACCAGTAATATTGGCAGGGAATCCAGTGTAATGAACACTACCGAGAACCCCTTACTGACTGAATGGTTAGCGCCCTTCGGGGTCCCTCCTTTCGATTTGATCAGAGATGATGATTACCTCCCGGCTCTGCGGCAGGGCATTGCTGAGCAAAAAGCCGAGATCAATACGATAACAAATTCCCGCGAACCGGCGAACTTCAAAAACACAATTGAAGCACTGGAGCGATCCGGGGGTACACTGGAAAAAGTTGACAATGTTTTCGAGGCAGTTAACTCGGCGAACAGCAATGACATCATTCGTGCAACTGCGCTGGAAATAGCGCCGGAGCAAGCAACGCACTCTATTAATATCCTGCTCAATGAGAAACTCTTCAACCGTATCAGGTCTGTTTATCGTGACCGCGATACACTTGGTCTTGGCCCTGAGCAGATGCGTCTGTTGGAGGAAACCTACAAGCATTTTGTCCGCGAAGGTGCTGAACTTGATGTTGATGCCAAGCAGCGGCTCAGGGGAATAAAAAGTCAGCTGGCCACACTTTCGGAACAGTTCAGCCAGAACCTGCTGGCTGAAACCAATGCTTTTGAGTTGCTGGTCACCGATCGTGCCGATCTGGGTGATCTGCCGGAAAGCCTGGTAGCACTGGCTGGCGAAGAAGCAAAAAGACGTGGACATAACTGCGATTGCTGGGTATTCACACTACAGCGGCCGAGCATTAATCCCTTTCTTGAGTACTCACCTGATCGCGAACTGCGCCGTGAAATTTTTCAGGGCTACGCAATGCGCGGTGATAATGCCAACGGAGCGGACAACAACAATATTGTGGCGCAAATTGTGTCTTTGCGTGCTGAAGAAGCGCAGTTGCTTGGATTCAGAACCCACGCAGATTACGTCCTCTCTGACCAGATGGCAGAGACTCCGGCAAGAGTGTATGAATTACTCGACAATATCTGGGTACCGGCATTGCAGACCGCACAGGCCGAGCGGGATGCGTTGCAGGCGATGATGAAGTCAGAGGATATCGATGCGGAACTTGAAGGCTGGGACTGGCGTTACTACACCGAGAAGTTACGCAAGGACAATTACGACTTTGACCATGATGCGCTTCGGCCCTACTTTGAATATACAGCCGTGCGGGATGGGGTTTTCAAACTGGCCCATAAATTATTTGGCCTGAGATTCGAGCGTAGAAATAACCTGCCTACCTGGCATGAGGATCAACAGGTATTTGCAGTTTTCGATGCGGATGGAAGTCACCTGGCGGTCCTGTACATGGATTTCTTCATCAGAGAAAGCAAGGCCGGTGGAGCCTGGATGAATTCACTGCGCTCGCAATCCCGCCTGGATGGTGATGTGCGCCCAATAGTGACCAATAACTTCAATTTCCCGCCACCCTCAGGAGATTCACCGGCGCTACTCAGCTTCAGAGAGGCCGAGACTGTTTTCCATGAATTCGGGCATGCCTTGCATGGAATGCTGTCTGATGTCACGTATCGCTCGTTGTCCGGCACCAATACGCCCAGGGATTTTGTCGAGTTCCCGTCACAAGTATTGGAGAACTGGATGAGAGAACCGGAAGTGCTTCGGCTGTTCGCAAAACACTATGAAACAGGTGAGGGGATACCGGACGAAATTATTGAGAAAATTACCGCCTCAGAGCAGTTCAATAAGGGATTCGAGACGGTCGAGTATATGGCCGCTTCATATCTGGATATGGCCTATCACACGCAAACGGTAACCGATAGTATCGATACCCACAGCTTTGAAGCAGGCGCGATGGAAAAGATACATCTCATTAACGAAATTATCCCGCGGTATCGAAGTGCCTATTTTGCCCACGTCTTTTCAGGTGGCTACTCAGCTGGTTACTATAGCTACCTGTGGTCTGAAGTACTCGATGCGGATACTTTTCAGGCCTTTAAAGAAACCAGCCTTTTTGATCAGGAAACGGCGCGTAAATACCGTCGGCATATTCTGAGCAAGGGCAACACCCGCCCGGGAATGGAGTTGTATGAAGAATTCCGCGGTCGGCTGCCGACAATCGAGCCATTGCTTGAGAAAAGAGGTTTTCTTGAGAATGTGAGGTAAATGCATCGGCAACCTGAGCTGATTTTAGTGCTGTAAAATTATCTCAAGGATCAGTGCAAAACTGGTGCTGAATGTTCTTTTTTTCTCATGTCCCAATGATTTATCCCAGAGGTAAATTTCGCGTCCGGTAATCCGAATGACAGCGATCGCCTGAAGCTGGATATTTGGTTTAAATTCAAATAATAAAAAAATACCGCAATGCAGGACTCTGGGTCCAAGATCTCCTTAATCAAGTCTCTGATTTTGTGACATATATCTGCTCATCAGGGCATTTAAACAGGCACACTTAACTGATGATAAGCCTATTTGAAGCAGGCTGTGGTGGCGTACGTGTGGAATTTTGTGGTTTAGCAAGAATCTCGGATATAGAGGGGTGCCTTCACAGGCGAGCCGGCCATGTATAGTTGGTGGTTATTATTGATTGGCGTCCCAGTCGGTATTGTCGCCGCCTGGTATTTTTTACGGGCTAAAACAACTGAGGAAGTTGTTTCGGTACGGCGCGAACAAAAAAAATCGGCTTCGGTCGTGGTCACAAAAAATCAGCCACGCAAGCAGGCACAGCGTTATTACGGTGTGTCGGTGCAGGTCGATAACAATCCATGTGAAGCTATCAAGGCGATTGCTGACCATCGCTATTTATCTGATGAGGCGCCCCGTTTGCCTCTGGCGGACTGTGATCGGGATGATTGTCGCTGTATGTAGCGACCACAGGATGATCGCAGGGCAGGGTATAACCGTCGGGGCGATTCATTTTCTGCATATGGAAATTTTGAAATTGACCGGCATGAGCAGAAACGCAAAGACAAAAGCGATCGCCGTCAGTCGTCCTGATCCATGTACGGTCGGGAATGAACCGACCAATTACGCAAAAAACCTGTCTCATTATTTTTAACACCCCGTCAGAAGACCTATGGTTTCATGGCTTTGATCCGTAGCTATGCTCACCGGATGGTGCCCCTGGTAAAATTATGCTGCCCGACTGGCCGAGGCATAATTGCTGCCCTACCGCAGGTCGGTATGATAATTCCCGGGCGCTGGTTTCAATCGCGACACACTCGTATGATGGTCCTGAATTTATAACTTTCTCAGGTTGATCAGGTATGCGTTTAATCGTCGGGATTTCCGGAGCCAGTGGCGTCATTTACGGAATTCGATTGCTCGAAGTGTTTAAGACATTACCGGATGTTGAATCGCATCTGGTTATCAGTAACGGTGGAAAACTAAATATTGCGCTGGAGACCGAGTGGCAGGTCAAGGATGTCGAGGCGCTGGCAGATGTTGTGCACAGTGACCAGAATCTGGCGGCAATAATCTCGAGTGGTTCGTATCGGACTGATGGCATGGTGCTCGTGCCGTGTTCGATGAAGACCTTGTCCGGGGTAGTTAATTCTTATGCAGACTCTTTAATTGTCAGGGCTGCGGATGTTGTGCTCAAAGAGCATCGCCGGTTGGTGCTTGTGCCACGCGAAACTCCGTTGCATGTCGGGCACTGTTATCTCATGCACGAGGCAGCCAAAATGGGCGCAATACTCGTGCCGCCGATGCCCGCTTTTTATCATAAACCACAGGGTGTCGACGATATCATTAATCAAACTGTTGGCCGACTCCTTGACCTGTTCGACATCGACAGTGGTCTGGTCAAACGCTGGCAAGGTACCGGTCGACGGCAGCCGAATAACGACGACTAATGGCGGACGAAGAGCGCGCAGCAATCCGACTTATGCTGGAAGCGCATAATACGATCACTCTGGCGACCTGCTGTGATGGCAAGCCGTGGGCCGCAAGTCTGTTCTTTGCCAGTGACAAGGACCTGAATATTTATTTCGTTTCCGATTACCGGACCCGGCATGCGCGTGACATCGGCGCGGGTGCCGATGTTGTCGCGACAGTTAATATCGATTGTGCCGACTGGTCCGGAGTCAAGGGCTTGCAGATTGACGGGTTCGCCGAGACTGTTGATGGGTTGGAGCGGGTAAATGCATTGCGGCATTACCTGATAAAATTTGCCGATGTCAAGGCTCTGTTCGAGGCGCCAAAGGGCAAAGATGAAGAAACGATTGCGCAACGCCTGAAGGCTGCCAACCTGTACAGGCTAAAACCACGCTGGATTCGATTGATCGATAACAGTAAATGGTTTGGGTATAAACTAGAGGTCGACTGCGAACAAGAATGAGCTGTTTGGCAAGAACATAAAAAGGCAGGTAAGTAGATGAAAGCAGCAGTAATCGATACTTTCGGCTCGTCGGCCAATCTGGAAGTCCGCGATATACCAAGGCCGGTCATAGGTCCCACACAGATCCTGGTAGAGGTGCATGCTGCAGGGGTAAATCCGATTGATTGGAAGATCCGCGAAGGCACGATGAGCGCCCGGTTTGGTGAGGTGTTTCCGATGGTGCTGGGTCTGGATGTTTCTGGTGTTGTTGTTGAGACCGGTAAGGCTGTGACGCAATTTTCCCGCGGTGACGAGGTCTGGGCCCGGTCCGATAACGGTCCGGGTGGATGCTATGCCCAATATGTTGCGTTGAATCCGGCTACGGTGGCTCGCAAGCCGGCAGAACTTAGTTATCTGGAGGCCGGGTCCATGCCGCTTGCAGCTTTGACTTGTCTGTATGGTCTGCGTGATTGTGGGCAATTGAAAGCCGGTAACAAGTTGCTGATTGTCGGGGCATCCGGTGGTGTCGGTGTTTTTGCGCTACAGGTTGCTAAAATCATGGGTGCTCACGTAACGGCTGTTTGTTCCGGCCGTAATACAGACCTGGTCCGTGAACTGGGCGCCGATCAGGTTATCGATTATACGCGTGAAGATATATTTCAGGCTGACGACCGCTACGACGTAATTTATGATGCGGTCGGTACACTGGACGTTGCTGAGGCAAAGAGACAGCTCGCCGATGAGGGTATATACATGACCCTGGTTCCAGTGCCCGGTATCGATTTCTTCCTGCCCGGGCAGACTGAGCGGGTTGCCGGGAAGGGTTACTTTGTGGCCTGGACGCCCAGCGGTGCCGATCTTGATATTCTTTCTGGTTGGGTTCGGGATGGCAGGCTTAAGCCCGTGATTGACAGTGTTTTTTCACTTGATGATATTCGCAAGGCACATGAGCGTAGTGAAACATTGCGTGCGGCTGGCAAGATAGTTGTGCAGGTTCGTTAGTCCCTGATCGGGGGGGGGCTGAAAGAGCATGAGCGCTGATCAAGAAAATATTTTTAAACTCAGTCCGCAAGCCCAGATGGGGGTTTTCTGGCGGATTTTGCATTTGATTACGTCACGCTATGGTAATTATCCGATGGGACAGACCTTGGTGGCGCTGACGATGGTGTTCCTCAATGAGCGTGGCATGCCGCCCACGTTAACGGATTTGTGTGAGGCGACCGGCCTGCCGAAGGCCTCCGTTTCTCGTTACGTGTCGTGGCAGTTGCGTGAAGGCCTCTGCGAGGAGCGTGTCGATCAGGCCGATAGGCGTAAGCGAATGCTGGTTCAGACCGAAAAGGGCAAGGCTGAATGGGACTGGCAGATCAGGGAACTCGGTAAGGTTTTTGCTGATGCAGCAGAGATGCATGCCGGATTGTTTGATGAGAAAGAGGGCATGCCAGCCGCCGGTGTTTTGGAATTGATGAAGAGTTTGACGAAAGAGGCGCCGAAACAACGTGCCAGGTCAAACCTGGTCAAGAAGAAATAGCAAGTATCATCATTCCGGGCAGCCCGCCGTTAGCTCGAACCTTGTTGGCCGCCAGTTGAACTCACCATCATTTGACATAATCCCATATCGCAGGAGGGAGGTTAGAGCAGCAAAGAAATTCAAAAACTAATCCTCTATTTTAACCGCAAGTTGCACGACTGATCTAAAAAAATTTTTTTCCGGTCTGTTGTTTTTGATTTTGTTTAC
>NZCC01000044.1 GCA_002688175.1 Chromatiales bacterium | reverse complement strand
TGCCGATCCAGCGGTGCTTCCAGGGCATTGCGCCGGGCATGATGCGGCCCTTGAAGCGAGAACCCATTACCAGGTCCGCTCCCTCTCGCAGGGATCGGATAATTTTAATGGCTTCATTGAAGTCGTAGCTCTGGTCGGAGTCACCCATGATTAAATATTCACCGTGGGCCGCATCGAAGCCACCCGTCAGGGCCGCGCCATAGCCGGGTTCCGGTACGTCCACCACCCGCGCTCCTGCTTGCCGGGCAATTTCCTGAGAACCGTCATCGCTACCGTTGTCTGCGACTATGACCTCTGCCTTAAGGCTATTGTCCGTGATGCAACGCTGCGCCGCCTGGATGCAGCCTTCCAGTGTTTCTGCTTCGTTGAGGCAGGGCATTACGAAGCTGACTTCAATATTTTCGTTCATCGCACCGCATCCACTGCAAAGCCGCTGCCCCAGCGTGCTGCCGGGCTGGCGCACCAGATTCGGTCAAGCAGGCTGAGGACGCGCATTATCCATTGAGGAGCATTAGGCAGCAACTGCATCCCGGGGATCAGTGACAGGTCCATGTGCCGGATCCTGGCCTCGGCGAAGCCGGCCTGTATGAATGTGTTACGAACGCTCTCAGGATCCAGTTCTCGCTCATCGGGAGTGTGATAATCGTTGTAGCGATCACCCAGTAACAGGCGCCCAAGGTGCCGTAATACTCCATGAATATTCGGGTCCTGTGTATGTACCAGTCCACCGGGACGAAGGTGTCGATAGATGCGACTCAATAGCTTCAGGCTCTCCCTTTCAGACAAATGGTGAAGAAAACCAATGCAGATTATTGTGTCGAACATCTGGTCAAATTCAAAGTTTGCAACATCAGCACATTCGAATCGTATGTTAGCGGCACCGGTCCGTTCTGCCTCTCGCCGTGCATCTTCCACGGTCTCCGGGGAAAGATCTATGCCGAGCACATATTCGGCATGTGGGGCCAGCATCTGCTCGAACTGGCCGCGCCCACAGCCGATACTAAGTACCTGACCCAAACTGCCGGTCACGCGCGCCGTGCGCAGAAGACGCAACTCCCGTTGCCAGCGCAGAAGGTCACCGCGGGGTTCAGGGTCCATTCGGCAAAGAACTCTTTCTCTCGCTGGACCCTCTCCGTACCGGAATCAGACATTACACTCGCACATGCTGGAACTGGCGGTCTGCCAGTAGATTAGCAACGCATTGTTCCGGCATTTGCTTCAATCGTAAATTCCTATCCCGATCATGGGGCTCATCATGCTTTCGTGTTCTGATTCTACACATTCGACCATTGTGATGTGAAAGAGCTGTGTATCCATGCAAAAATCAGGTTCATTTAAAGGAACACTGTCCAAATTTCCTGTACCTGCTCTCTCTAAAGAAAAAGTGAGCCCCGGAGATTTTCGTGACTAATCATTTTCCAATCATTATACTTCTCCCGCTGCTTGTTCTTACCCTTGTTCCGCCGTTTATCCATGAATGAATTGCTTTCAAGCTGTTACAAGCGATTAAACAGGATCCGAGAATATGCAGACGTACCGCTTATCGTCCTGATAGTGGCTGCAGTTTTTGTCTGGCTGACTCTGATCGGCTTTGGCGCGCACCCGGTAAGGATGAATCCAGACACTGATACCTATCGTTTCTTCGATTTCTCCAGCACCCATGCCATTCTTTCCTCCATCAGAACTTTCGGCTATCCGGCTTTGTTACGTGCCATATGGGTCAACACAGGCAGCGTCGATGTGCTGCCAGCGATTCAGCTCGCATGTATTTTACTGAGCGTGATTCTTTACTTTTTTGCCATTCGTAAGTATACGGCTTCATCATGGATCGGCTTATTCGCGGCACTGCCGGTTTTTAATACACGCTTTATTGCGGAGTATTTTGACCTGATGTCAAGTGACGCACTCGGATGTGCGCTGATGATCTGCACCGTATCAATTGCTGTTTTTTCCGTTGTTGACAGGAGGAGAGGCATTCTTTTCGCGCTGGGTCTGTCACTGTTTTTAACCTATCAGGTCAGACCAGCCTATTTATTTTTAGTTATATTGATTCCGTGTATCTATTTTGTACTTTTCGCCATAAAAAATAGTATTGTGAATATCGGAAAAAATCTTTTCGGCATCAGTGCCGTGTGCATTCTTCCGTTGATCGCCTTCTGTTTGATTCGGCTTTTTATCGTTGGGCAATTCAGCCTGGTATCCTTCGGCGGATATAACATTACCGGTGTGACGGCATCATTGATTTACCCGAAAGTAATTGAATCTCTCGAAGGTGAAAACAGGGCTATAGCACGAGATATATATCTTCGCCGGCTTGGCAGGGGTTACAAGTCTGTTCAGGAAATGGTTAGGGATAATGACCCGCAGATATTTTTTTCGTGGCAACAGGAATACAAATATAATATCTATACAATCGCCGTGCCGGTGGTCAAGAGGCACGCAGAAATGAATCAGGAAATCGGCAGTGCGCCATACGTAAATGAAAAACTGACCGGATTGGCGAGGAAAATCATTTCCCTGGAGCCGGGTTACTATTTCAAGTGGATCTCATTTCAGATAATTTCCGGTACCAAGCGAGTTTTTCTTGATACCAGGCAGAACTTCTGGCTCGGATGTCTGCTGGTGATTATTTTTGCGATCAGAGTATTCAGAAAAGGTGTTAGGGGTGCTGTCCGGATTCAGGCGGCGGCGCACGCCCCGGCAATCATCGCTGGTGGTTGTTTGTTTTCCGGGTTACTTCTGGTGGCATTGGTTGAGCCGGCTTTATACCGATACGCGCAACCGCTCAGTATTCTAATCCCGGGGGCCCTGCTGGCTTACGCCTTCACAGGCCTGACTCGTCAGTAAGGCGGTATCTTCAAGTTGGTGAATCTTCGCATGCGAAATATGGCGGCTCTCTGAGTTACGTTATTTTCTGTCTTGATGTCCGGATTGAAAAATTCCCAGACGGTTTCTCCGTCTCTGGTGATCTCAAAAGCATGTCCATTGCGACTGTCAGCAATCAGGATGTTTCCGTTTATTAGTTGTTGAATCGAGCCCCTGGTTTCCGAATAGAAATTCTCAGGAGGCATCGTTTTGTACTCCCATACTATCTCCCGTGAATTTGGATCGAGTTCAATAATTCTGGAAAATTTTCTTTTATAGCCGTTATCAAAAATAAGCATGTTCCCGTTATTCAGGATCACAGGGTCGTGCGGATGTTCCAATTCATTTGCACCCCAACTCCAGACTATTTCTTCTTTTTCAATATCGACAATGGCAACAAGATTCTGATTTCTTATGCATATAAGAACATTACCATTCTCGAATAACTCGTGATTACTGCCGGGTGACTTATTGTTAATAATATTTATTGTATTAGTATGCAAGAAGTCCTTCGGTCTGGAGAAATTTTCATAAATTTGTTCAGCTTTTCTCAATAAGGGAATAAAAAATGAGTAGATGGAATCATTCTCTATTCTTGTGATGAATTCTTTCAGCTCCGTATCTCTTGGATAGTCTGCCTCTATGTCATCATGAATTATTGAAATATCAGCATTCAGAAGCAGTTTTGCGATAGATATTGATTTCTTGAGAGTTCCTGTCTCGCTTAAAATAGTTATGTAGTCGTTAGCTGTCAGATGGGTAAGGTTCAGTTCGGGGATGTACTCTATCTTTCTGGCTAAAGCGTAAATATCATTATCTTCGGAAAGTGAGAGATCATGATGGAATCCCTGGTTATCGCTCTGCCAGAGAAGATTTGAATTCCAGTCAAGTCTTGCAAGTTTTTCGTAATCTACAAAAACATATAAATCACCCTGGCTTGACAGTTCTACATTGCTCCAGGTGACTTTTTTTTCCGACTTTTGTTCCCATGTTTGCAAAATCTTGCCCCCCATATCCATGAGGTATGCTTCCGGGGTGTCACCGGACTTATATATATTGATTCCCTTGAGGGATTTCTCCTTGTCAAATTTAGTAACGCCTGATTTTGAGGCATCATTTGTGGGTATCCAGGAGAGGTAAGGCAGTGTTTTCAGCCTGTTTTTTTCAGATGACTCCTGGCTTTGCTGCTGCTCTTCAGAGTTCTTCCCAAGCAGAAAAAAGCCAATAACAATTGCGCCCAGAGCAAAGCAGATAAATAGACGCTTTCTATTTGACCCTCTATTTAGACTCTTCTTATTAGACCTTTTGTGCCTGCTTTGTTTGCTGCTCATTCAACCTCAGTTCCAATTATAGAGCCTTTCCGGCAGAAGGCGTCGAGGAGGATGGCCCCCTGACTTGAAGTATAGAGGATAATAGATATGCCACGTTGATTCAGCATGAACCAGATTTTCCTGAATAGCACTTTCAGCGCGGCGTTAGGATGTTAGGTATTTCCTCGGTTTGGTGTGGCGCTCTGGGCTATTATTGGGTTAAAGCGCGGTGCTTGTGAAGCACGAAATTCACACTAATCAGGTTCAACTCGACTGAATGATACAGTTTGTAAAAGATTTAATTCGCAGAGTCAGGTATGGTGAACCGGTCTATGTCGTTTCCGGGTTGCCGCGTTCCGGTACCTCCATGTTGATGAATATGCTGGCAGCAGGTGGGCTACCGGTATTATCCGATGCACAGCGTGAGGCCGATGACGACAATCCACGGGGGTATTTTGAGCACGAGCGCATCAAGAACCTCGAGAGTGAGACCGATAAATCCTGGTTGCGAGAATCCCGCGGCAAGGCGATCAAGGTAATTTCTCACCTGTTACGGGAGTTACCTAATGATAATTATTATTTTGTCATTTTTGCCCGGCGAGACCTGCGGGAAGTGGTGGCTTCACAGAACATAATGCTGGAGCGCCGTGGCGAGGGAAATCCGATCGCTGACGACAAGGCAATCGATCATTATCGTAAACACCTGGTCAATATCCGGGTACTGGCGCGGCGCAGTCCGAACCTGCGGTTGCTGGAAGTAAACTATGTGGAGGCCGTCAGAAGTCCGCGTGAAACAGCGTCGCGGATCAACCGTTTTCTGAGCCGCAAGCTGGACGTAGATGAGATGGCCAGCGTTATTGACGGCAAGCTGTATAGAAACCGTGCTATCTAGTTCCGTGCGGCCGGAATTTAGCTATTTCTCTTATGGCACGTATTATTGAGGTTTGTCCGGTGACGTCAATTGCACGCATCGATGGAATCGGGTTAGGCAATCCAGGAGGGATTCAGGTGTGCGGTAGTCGTATTCGTATTTACGTCATTTCTTGTGCGGCAGCCTTGCTGCTGTTGCCCGTTATCGCCGATGCTTACGTAGGGCCCGGTGCAGGCTTTGCGCTGCTGGGTTCGTTCTCTGCAGTTTTTATCGCTTTCTTTGCCGGCGCATTTGCCCTGTTGCTCTGGCCGTTTCGCTATTTGATTCGCTTGTTTCGCCGACGCAAGGCACTAAAAAAGGCATGGATCAATCGTATCGTCGTCATCGGTCTGGACGGTCTCGATCCGGGTTTGGCCGAACAATGGATCGACGAGGGCTATTTGCCCAATCTCGGACGGCTTGCGAAAAACGGGGGTTTCGAGAGGTTGCGTACCACCTATCCGTCAATTTCCCCGGTCGCATGGTCTTCATTCATGACAGGTGTCGATCCATCGCGCCATAATATTTATGACTTCCTTGATCGCGATCTCAAGACTTATATGCCGAAGCTCTCGAGTTCCGAGATATCCCCGACGACCCGCACGATCCGGGTTGGCAACTGGATTATCCCGCTCGGCAAACCGTTAATTCGTGCGATGAGGAAGAGTCGGGCGTTTTGGAGCATCCTCGGCGAGCATGGTATTTCATGCAATGTATTGCGCGTGCCGTTGACATTCCCGCCCGAGAAATTTGCCGGTGCAATGTTGTCGGCAATGTGCGTGCCGGACCTGCGGGGTACCCAGGGATCATTTTCGTATTTTACGACATCGCCCGATGAAGTAGGTGTAACAGAGGCTGCGCCCGAGTCCACCGGCGGGTTACGTATCCTGGTCAGGCAAGAGGATGGCGTTATCAATGCCTCGTTGCCCGGACCCGCTAACACGATGAGTGCCAACGAAGATTCTATGGAGATTCCGTTCACGGTTAATGTGGATACGGACAAAGGCAGGGGTATTCTGAAGATAGCCGGGCGGCGCTATACGCTTAATGAGCGTGAGTATTCTCCGTGGATCAAATTGGTCTACAAGCCAATGCCCGGCGTTAAAGTGCATGGCATTGCACGTTTTTACATCACTAAGATGTCGCCGAATTTCGGTTTGTATGTAACGCCGATTAATATCGACCCGGGTGACCCGGCATTGCCGATTTCATGGCCGGCGTTTTATTCGGTGTACTTGTCGAAATTGATTGGCGAGTTTGCAACGCTGGGCCTGGCCGAGGATACCTGGGCATTGAATGAGCGGGTGATCGATGAGGGCGCCTTTCTGCAGCAGGCAGTCGATCATCATGAAGAGCGGGAAAAGATGTTTTTCAATGCGCTGGAAAAGTCGCGCGAAGGCGTCGTCGCCTGCGTATTTGATGGCACAGATCGCGTTCAGCATATGTTCTATCGCTATCTGGACAAGGACCATCCGGCTAACCGCGGTAAGGATGTTGAAGTCTATAAGAATACGATTCGTGATATGTATATCCGTTGTGACGAAATGGTCGGGCGAGCGATTGAGTATTTGGGTGAAGATGATTGTTTGATGGTGGTCTCGGATCATGGTTTCTCGAGTTTTCGTCGAGGGGTCAATCTGAATACATGGCTGGTGCAAAACGGCTATATGTTCCTGAAGGAAGGTGCCGACGGCACAGGTCAATGGCTGGCGGATATCGACTGGAGCCGCACGAAAGCTTATGCAATGGGTTTGAGTGGTTTGTATATCAACAGGAAGGGCCGTGAGGCGCATGGAATTGTGGCTCCCGGAGAGGAAGCCGAAAGGTTGAAGCGGGAAATTATTGCCGGACTATCGGGCTTGCGTGATGAAGAAGCCGATACGATAGCGATCAATGAGGTTTTCAACGCTACGGATGTTCATTCTGCCGGGCCGTACCAGGAAGGCGGTCTCGATTTGATTGTCGGTTACAACCGAGGCTACCGGGCCTCATGGCAAGGGGCAGTGGGCCAGGTTATGGGATCGGTCTTCTGGGACAACACGAAATCGTGGAGCGGCGATCACAGTGTCGACCCGCGCCTGGTGCCGGGCGTAATTTTCTCGACGCATCCGGTGATATCGGAAGATCCCGGCATCATGGATCTGGCGCCAACGATTCTGACGATGTTCGGTGTTGATGTGCCCGCTCATATGACAGGCCGTGTGCTGGACGTAGCACAGGAGGCTGCTACGTGATCCGATTGTTCGTGGTCGTGTTGCTCGGTCTGTCACTGGCGGCCCCCGCGGAAACAGACGCCGCTAAGCGGATGGTGCTGTTTGGTGTGGACGGTATGGATCCAACGCTGTTGCAGCAGTTCATGGACGACGGCGACATGCCGAACCTGAAGAAGCTTGCTGCGGCCGGTGGGTTCATGCCGCTGGCAACCAGCATTCCGGCACAAAGCCCGGTTGCGTGGTCAGATTTCATTACCGGCATGAATCCGGGTGGGCATGGTATTTTTGATTTCATCGCGCTGGACCGCGAAACAATGTTGCCGTACCTGTCATCGGCACGGGTCGAGCGTTCCGGTCGCGAGCCGCTGGCGATCGGCCGCTGGCGCATTCCACTCAGCGCGGAGGAAACCGTGCTGATGCGCGACGGGCAGGCATTCTGGGAAGTTCTGGATGAGGCCGGCATTCCCGCGACCATCTTCCGGGTCCCGGTGAACTATCCGCCAATTCCGGCCGGAGAACGTGCACTGTCCGGTATGGGCACCCCGGACCTGCGTGGTACATCGGGAATATTTAGTTTTATCACGACGGATCCTTCACGACAGTCTGTCGAAGTGTCGGGCGGTGAAATTATCGTAGCCAAACGAACGGGTACTGTTATAGGCGCTGAACTGGCAGGGCCAGCCAATGCATTTCTGGAGAATGCGCCGCGCAGTGTGGTCCCGGTTACCGTCCATCTGGATGTCGAGCATCCGGTTGCTTTGATCAACATCGGTGACCAGCGTGTATTGCTCAACGCCGGAGAGTGGAGTGACTGGATTCCGGTGCATTTTCAGATGGTGCAGG
>NZCC01000043.1 GCA_002688175.1 Chromatiales bacterium | reverse complement strand
CTGACCATCGGAAGCTGCTCACTCTTCAGGGGGCAGACGTCCACGCAAAGTCCGCTGCACACAGGCAGCCGATCATCGCTACATACATAGATCTTTGCAAAACGGATCGTTGGTTGCACCTGAGCACAATCAAGTGTCTCTCAAAGTCACTTACAATCAGGGTTTTAAATTTATCATCATCATCAATTTCAAATCAAATCAGTGCAACAGAACCCGATGCATCGCTGACAGAACAATATGTCTCTCTGATGGCGACTGAAGGCGTAGAACTTGAATTCGAGAAGTCAGGTGTCAGGCGTGCTGCCGAAGTTGCTTTTCGGGTCAATGAACAGAATGAAAATATCGGTGCCCGGCGTCTGCACACCGTGCTCGAACGTCTGCTCGAAGATATTTCATTTGAGGCAGCTGACCGTAGCGGACAGTCCGTGGCAATCGATGCCGAGTATGTCGATGAACACCTCGGCGAACTCATCAAGGACGAAGACTTGAGTCGCTACATCCTGTAGGAGCATTTTCAGCTGCAATGGTCCGCCAAATCCAGCGCAGGCTTCATGATTTAGACGATATAATGCTACCCCCATGAGCACTGACGCCCCCACCACACATTTTGGTTACGAAGAAGTAGCTGCAAACCAGAAGGCTGGAAGGGTCCGTGATGTGTTCGACTCAGTCGCGCAGAACTATGACCTGATGAACGACCTGATGTCGGGCGGCCTGCACCGGCTCTGGAAACGATTTACGCTGACCAAAACCGGTCTGCGAAATGGAGATTGTGCGCTCGATGTCGCCGGAGGTACGGCTGACCTGACCGCAGGCATGAGTCGTCAGGTCGGCAAATCCGGACTGGTCTGTCTGACCGATATCAATGCGGCAATGCTTGAACAGGGCCGCCGCCGACTGGTCAATGACGCCATTGTCGGCAATGTCGAGATTGCGCAGGCTAATGCCGAATGTCTGCCTTTCGCTGCTGACACATTTCACTGTGTCACGATCGGCTTTGGTCTGCGCAATGTAACCGACAAGGATGCAGCACTGGCATCTATGTGGCGGGGGCTCAAACCGGGCGGTCGGCTGCTGATCCTGGAATTCTCCAAACCGGCCCTGAACTTCATAGAGCCTCTGTATGAATTCCACCTGTTTAAAGTGCTGCCGACACTGGGGCGCATTATCGCTAAAGATGAATCAAGCTATCAGTACCTGGCCGAATCAATTCGCATGCATCCTGATCAGGAAGCATTGCTCAACATGATGACTGCAGCTAGACTCGAAGACTGTCACTATCATAATCTGGCGAGTGGCATAGTCGCGCTGCACATCGGCTATAAATACTAAACCCGGGTACAACTTTGTTTTTGGATTTATTGCTCAGCCCCATTGCATCGATTATCAATCACGGCATTGATGACCACGATGACGCGCAGGACTTATGCGATGGTCTGGATGGGAAATCACTACTTATTGTAGTCAGATCCATACCGAAACCGATCCTGATTTTTGCCACTGACGGCATGATCGAACTTTCAACCGGCGCCCTGCACCCGGTCGATGCCGAAATCACCGGCACTATTATCGAACTCAACCGGCTGTTGTTCATCGACAGACACACCCCAATCCGCGAGAGCCGTGTCGAAGTGGTCGGTGATCTCGACATCGCTGATCGCTTTCGTGAACTATTGCTCTGCGCCCGCCCGGATCTCGAAGAAACTCTGGCGAATTGGTTCGGCAAATCGCTGACTGCCCAAATGACCAGCTTTAGCCGAGAAACCAGGGACTGGGCAGCTGATATATCTGAGCACCTGCCCGAACGGGTGGTCGACTACCTGCAAGACGACAACAGGCAGTTACCGACACGCAGCGAAATTACTCAGCATTTTGCCGCAGTCGATGAACTCGCCGACACAACCGTGCAGTTGGAAAAAAGGTTCGACAAACTAACTGGGAAACAGTGCACATGAAACGTCTCCGACTGTTCCTGCGGTTGCTTGATATTCAACGCGTGCTGGTTCGCCACGGCCTTGATGAACTCATCACCTCGGCACATTTATTTCGTCCGCTGCGCTTCATTTTTTATCTGTGGCCGGCCAACTGGCTACGCACACGATCCTCTGCCCCACGTGGCCAGCGCATTCGTGAAGCACTTGAAGAACTTGGCCCGATTTTCGTCAAATTTGGCCAATCGGTATCGACGCGTCAGGACCTGTTACCCGAAGATATCGGCATCGAGCTGGCAAAACTCCAGGACCAGGTACCACCCTTTTCCGGCGCCATGGCGCTGCAGGCTATCCACAACGCCTTCGGCCAGCCGGCTGATGAGGTGTTTGCCAAATTCAACCCCGAAGCAATGGCAGCTGCCTCAATTGCCCAGGTTCATGTCGCAACATTGCACAACGATCTTGAGGTCATCGTCAAAATTCTGCGTCCAAATGTGCTCAAGGAGGTCGAACGTGATATCGAAATCCTCTATCTCATCGCGAACCTGGCGCAGCGCTACTGGGCGGAAGGTCACCGACTGCGCCCGATTGAGGTCGTTGCAGAATATGAAACAACGGTTCTGAACGAACTGGACCTGATGCGCGAAGCAGCGAATGCGGCACAGCTACGGCGCAACTTCAACGGTTCATCACTGATCTATGTGCCGGAAGTTTACTGGGACTACTGCCGGACACAGGTCATGGTCATGGAACACATCCATGGTGTACCGATCAATGATATGGAAAGCCTGCGGCGTGCCGGTACCAACTTCAAGAAACTTGCCGCAAATGGCGTTGAGATCTTCTTCACCCAGGTTTTTCGAGACAACTTTTTTCATGCCGACATGCACCCGGGGAATATTTTCGTCGATATCACTGATCCGGAAAATCCGCGTTATGCGGCCATCGACTTCGGCATAGTCGGCACACTCGATGACAGTGACCGGCGTTATCTTGCCGAGAATTTCATGGCTTTTTTCGAGCGGGACTATCACCGGGTCGCGCAGTTGCACGTGAACTCGGGATGGGTTCCTGCTGACACGCGCATCGACGAACTCGAGTCGGGATTTCGCACAGTCTGTGAACCAATCTTCAATAAGCCACTCAAGGATATTTCATTCGGCCAGGCGTTACTCAAACTTTTCCAGGTCGCGCGACGTTTCGACATGGAAGTGCAGCCACAATTATTTCTGCTGCAAAAAACACTGGTGCAAATCGAAGGACTCGGACGTGAGCTGTATCCTGATCTCGACCTGTGGGAAACCGGACAACCGGTACTGAGAAAATGGATGACGGAACAAACCGGACCGAAAGCAACCGCACAACGCATGTGGCAAGACCTTCCCGAAGTCCGCTACGTGGTGGAAAACCTGCCAGGCGTTGCCCGCCGCCTGATCGATCAGGTTCTTGCTGCTGAAGTCAGGCCGCAGACTCCTGATCAAAAAACCTTGTTTCGTCGCGAACGCCGTCAGTACCAGGTCATTGGTGGCGCAGCCGGCATCGTTGCCGGTGCACTACTGATCGGGCTGGATGCAGACCCCGAATGGGTTGGCTGGTTCATCGGCGCCATGAGTCTCATCACGCTCTACCTGGGACGCCCAAAACCACCACTGGACCGCCACCGCAATCGCTAAGGT
This sequence comes from Chromatiales bacterium, assembly GCA_002688175.1. Lineage (GTDB taxonomy): Bacteria > Pseudomonadota > Gammaproteobacteria > Steroidobacterales > SMWD01. The sequence goes on along the minus strand of NZCC01000043.1, from coordinate 64,908 downwards.
TTAACTAACTCACACTACAACTGTGGGCGTGGTTAAACCTTTATCAGTAGCTGCGCAGCAATTCCAGGAATTCGGCCGGATCGTTGCCGGCCTCCAACTGTTCCACAAGCGCCGATCCGACGATAACGCCATCAGCGTGCTGCCCCAGATCCCGGACCTGCTCTGATCTCCGCACGCCGAAACCGGCGCAGACCGGAATCTCGACCTGAGCCTTGATACGGTCGAGATAGGCCGGCACTTCGGCCGGTAATTCGCTGGTCCCCCCCGTGATGCCCCTGATCATCACGGCATAGACAAAACCCTTGCTAGCCGCGCAAAGTCGTGCCACGCGCTCGTCCGGTGTAGCCGGCGTGACGAGTTGAATCAGCGCAAGGCCATGCGCATCGAGCGCTACCCGAAAATCCTCACCCTCTTCAAGCGGCAGGTCCGGCACGATGAAACCACAGACACCCGCCTTGATGCAGTCTGCAGCGAGCGCCTCGTAACCATAGACGAGCAATGGATTCAGATAACTCATCAACACAATCGGGGTGCCGACCGAGTCGGCCGCAGCGAGTTCGGCAAGAATCCACCGTAATGAAACACCCTGCTCTAACGCAATCCGGCTCGAACGCTGAATCGTGACTCCGTCTGCCATCGGATCAGAAAAAGGCACGCCTACCTCAATGACATCTGCCACCGTGGCAATTTTCTTTACCGTATCAACAAACGTGTTCTTGTCCGGATACCCGGCTGTCAAATACGGTACGAGCCCAACCCGGCCCGCTGCAACAGCGCCATTCAATGCCGCAGAGATTCTTTCATGTGGTTGCATTTAAATTGTCACCGACACCCTCAGGCCTGTTTGCTCAATGTAGGCATGTCTTTGTCACCTCGACCGGACAGGCCAATCAGTATGCGCTTACCGGGATTTTCTTGTGCCCAGACTTTTGCGCCGGCCAGCGCGTGTGCAGACTCAAGTGCCGGCAACACGCCTTCAGCCGCACAACATTCCTGTAGTGCGGCGAGTGCCTCCTGGTCGGTGGCTGATATATAGGTCACCCGACCAATAATTTTTAGCAATGAATGTTCCGGCCCGACACCCGGATAGTCGAGCCCGGCAGACACGGAGTGCGTCTCCTGCACCTGCCCATTCTCATCATGTAACAGCATCGAGTAACAGCCGTGCAACACGCCCGGCGTACCGGTCGCCAGTGTCGCAGAATTCTCACCCAACCCGGGCCCGCGGCCGCCGGCTTCGACACCAACCAGCTGTACCTTGTCATCGCCAAGAAACGGATGAAACAGGCCGATTGCATTCGAGCCACCACCGATGCAGGCAATCGCAACATCAGGCAAGCCGCCGGTCATAATCGCCAACTGCTTCTTTGCTTCACGACCGATGACCGTCTGCAGTTCACGCACCAGGTACGGGTATGGGTGCGGCCCAACCGCTGAACCAAGCAAGTAATAACTACCCTCCGGATCAGCAACCCAGTTGCGGAATGCCTCATCGATCGCGGCACGCAGCGTTCGATCGCCCGACTCAACAGCAACCACTTTGGCGCCGAGCTGAATCATCCGGTCAACGTTCGGCGCCTGGCGTTCAATATCGACAGCCCCCATGTAAACGACACACGGAATGCCCACGCGGGCGCATGCGGCAGCCGTTGCGACGCCATGCTGGCCGGCACCGGTCTCGGCAATAACCTGTTGTGCACCAAACTTCTTTGCCAGTAATGCCTGGCCAAGCGCATTATTGATCTTGTGCGCCCCGGTGTGCGCCATGTCCTCACGTTTCAGGTACACCTCGGCACCCCACAGCGCCGACAAGCTGCGTGCATGCGCCAGCGGCGTTGGTCTGCCGACCCAGGTTTCCAGTTCACGGCCCAGTTCGGCGATAAATTCCGGGTCGGTCAGGTATTTCATCACCCCGGCCTCTAGTCGTTCGAGTGCCGGCATCAGCGTCTCCGGGGCATAACGACCGCCAAAGGGTCCGAACCTGCCGTGTTCATCCGGCAACTTGCCACCGAGCAACCGCGTCAACAGCGCCTTGCACTCGATATCGCTCAATTCAACCTGCATCAGGGCGCTCCGTTGACCTTGTGGCTTCGATAAAAGCCGCTATCTTATCCCGATCCTTAACCCCGCGGCGCACCTCGACACCACTGCTGACATCTACGCCCCAGGGCGAAACCTGCCGGATCGCCGCCGCGAGGTTGCCCGGATCCAGTCCGCCGGCAAGCATCAGTCGGGTCGTGAGCGCCAGTTCAGCAGCACGGTCCCAGTTCGCCCGCTGCCCGGCGCCACTTACCGACGCCTCGAACAGGGCCTGTGGCACCGCTGCAACCGCGTCCGCATCGAGTGACTCTGCATCACGAAATACCGGCATTTGCACAACTCGTGCATCAACGGTGAGTCGGGCAAAATCAGCAACCTCCGTCTGCAGCCAATCAGGACGAAATCCCGTTGCGACCTCATCCCATTCCGTTTGTGTCGGGTGATGCATGACGGCAACCTTCACTATGTGGGCAGGCAGATCGCGTGCGATGTTTCGTGCGAGATCGACCGAAACCCGGCGCGGTGAATCCGCAAAAACAAAACCGATCGCATCCGCACCCGCTTCAAGCGCCGCAGCCACAAGTTCAGGCGACGTCAGGCCACAGATTTTTACGAAAACCGCCATCAGCTTGTCAGCGTTGTCGGGCGTCACGCCCCGCGTACAATAATGCCTGTGCGGCATGCTCCGGCTCATCACTACGCATCAATGCCGTGCCGACCAGGGCCAGGCGATACCCGGCGCTTGCAACCCGTCCGGCCTTGTCCGGCGTATCGACGCCACTCTCGGCAACCCATGGAATCGTGGCGGGCAGTTGCTCAGTCAACCCCATGAAACGAGCAAACTCGACTTCGAGTGTGCGCAGGTTTCGGCAGTTGACCCCGAGCAGCATCCGGCACGACCCATCATTATTGATTGCCGGCAGCAGGTCGGCCATGACCGGAATACAGCGCAGCAGATCAGTCTCGTCAAAGGCCTCGACGAGCACGAACATGCCGAGTTCGAATGCCACCTGTAGCATGTCACGCAACAGGGGCGGCTCAAGGATCGCAGCAATCAGCAACACACCACCGGCACCGGCAGCCCGGGCCTCGACAACCTGGTAAGGATCGACAAGAAAATCCTTACGCATGATCGGTATCGATTCGATCCCGGTGACAACCTGCTGCAGGTCCTCCAGTGAACCGGAAAACCGCTGTGGTTCAGTCAGTACCGAGATGGCCGCGGCGCCGGCAGCAGCATATTTTCCTGCCTGTGCGGCCGGGGACACTGTAGTTGTAGCAAGCTGTCCGGCTGAAGGCGAACGCTTCTTGACCTCGGCGATCAGATCGAATCCTGTTGCCGACAAGTGCAAGGGTGGTGGCTCCTTTTGTTCTGCCACACGCTGCTCAAGCGTAACCAGATCGACCATCGCACGCGCCGTATTCAGGCGCTCCACACTTGCCAGCGCCATGCCTTGCAGGAAGTCAGCCGACATAACTATGCCGCGAATGCCCGTAATTTAGCGAGAACCTGTTTCGCTGCACCGGAATCAAGTGCCGCATGACCCTGTGCGATAGCATCGTGCAAATCATTTGCCCGACCGACCAGCTCGAGTGCGAGCCCGGCACCGAGTACCAGGGCATCACGATGCGGCCCCCGGTCTTCACCGTTCAGCACCGCTTCGAGCGCCGTGGCATTAAACTCGGCATCGCCACCCGCCAGGTCCTGTGGCAAACATCTGGCCATGCCATAGTCCAGCGGATCCCTGCTCTCCACGATCACCTCACCCGGCTGTACATCGAACAGCGTAAAACTACCAACCGGCGTCGCCTCATCCCAGCCTGGTTCACCATGAATAACGAAAGCACGCTTGATCGGCATACCTACCAGTGTATCGGCCATCAGTTGGGCGGTCGGCAAATCAAAAGCGCCTACCAGATGATACGGCGGCCTGGCCGGATTTGTCAGTGGCCCGAGGATATTGAACACGGTACGTACCCCCAGCGCACCGCGAACCGGTGCAATGGCCTTCATCGCCGGATGAAAAAACGGTGCAAACAAAAATGCGAAACCACAATCTGCAACACAGGCCAGCGCAGCCTCCGGGTCGGCTGGCAACGGGATACCGAGTACCTCGAGCACGTCGGCGCTGCCCGACTTCGACGACACAGAGCGGTTGCCGTGTTTGACGACCGGCAGTCCCGAGGCAGCTGCCAGTAGCGCCGTCCCGGTCGAAATATTAACGCTGCCCGATCCGTCGCCACCCGTACCGACAATGTCAACGGCCTGCATATTGTCGGGCAAATCTATACTTCGCGACAGTTCACGCATGGCGAGTGCAAAACCACGTACCTCATCTGCGGTCTCACCTTTGACCCGTAATGCAATCAGCAATGCTGCGCTCATCGCCTGTGGCACTGCCTCATCCGTCAGCAGACGCATCAAATCCGCAGCCTCGGCCTCGGCCAGGTTTTCATTTGCCAACAGGCGGTTCAGTGTTTGCTGTGCATCGATACTCATGACTCAGGCATCCTGGCGCCGGACCGGCGCCAGCTCAAGAAAGTTTTTCATCAGCTCGTCACCCTCGGGTGTCAATACACTTTCCGGATGAAACTGCACGCCCTCGATCGGTAACTCGCGGTGACGAATACCCATGATTTCACCGCGGCTGGTCCGTGCAGTGACTTCCAGGCTAGCGGGGATACTATCGACTTCGGCGGCCAGTGAATGATAGCGACCGGCCTCAAATGGTTGACTGATGCCTGCGTAGATGGTCTTGCCGTCGTGCTCAACCATAGAGGTTTTACCGTGCATCAGGCGTTCTGCCGCGACAATCCTGCCACCGAAATGATGTACCAGACTCTGGTGCCCGAGACACACGCCGAAGATCGCAACCCGTTTCTCAAATGCGCCAATCATCTCGAGTGAGATGCCCGCATCCTCCGGACGGCCCGGTCCCGGCGAGATACACAAATGGGTCGGATTGATGTCCAGAGCCTGCTCGATCGTAATCTGATCGTTGCGGAATACATCTACATGCGCACCGAGCACGAGAAAAGCCTGCACAAGATTGTAGGTAAAAGAATCGTAGTTATCGATCAATAACAAATGCGGCTTCACAATCCTTCCTCCGCCATGGCGAGTGCCTGACGCAGGATCGCACTCTTGGCCAGAACTTCTTCATATTCCATTTGCGGCACGCTGTCGGCCACGATACCGGCCCCGGCCTGGTAACTATATTCGTTATCACTGAGCACAAGTGTGCGAATAGCGATGGCATGATCCATATCGCCACCAGTACCGAAATAACCTACGGTACCCGCATAAACGCCGCGGCATACCGGCTCCATCTCATCAATCAACTGCATGGCACGAATTTTTGGTGCGCCGACCAGTGTGCCGGCAGGAAATGCTGCGGCAAAAAGGTCAAATGCATCTTTGCCTGCGGCTAACTTGCCCTGTACGCCACTGACGATATGCATAACGTGACTGTAGCGCTCGATCGACCGAAACGGATCCACATAAACAGACCCGGCCGCAGCGACGCGGCCAAGATCGTTGCGAGCCAGGTCAACCAGCATGACATGTTCAGCATTCTCCTTGCAGTCTGCGAGTAATGACTGCTCATGCACCAGATCCTCGGCCCGGTCGTAGCCACGCGGCCGCGTACCGGCAATCGGCCGGAGCGCCGCATTACCATTGTGGCACTTGACGAGTGCTTCGGGCGATGAGCCAACTACTTGCAGATCGCCAAGATCGAAAAAGAACATGTACGGGGACGGATTGAGCAGGCGCATCGCCCGGTAAGTCTCAAAGGGCGACAGTTCATGCGTGCCTGAAAAACGTACCGAGAGTACGATCTGGTAAATTTCACCCTGAGTAATGTAATCCTTGCTACGTGCCACTGCCGCTTTGAAAGCATCCTCGGACAGGCTTGGTACAGGATCAGAATAACCGCCGCTCTGTGGTCGCAGCGGCAAAGGACCGCGCAGTAAACCAATAACAATATCGCGTAATGCCAAACGCTGTGCTTCCGAACCTGAATGCAGCAATGCGATACGACGGGTCAGGTGATCGAAGATCAAGAGTGATTCGGTCGCAAAGTACGCAGCCTCCGGTGAATTGGGTATCGCTGCACCGGACGGAATATTTTCAATTTGTTCAAAATAACGCACGAGATCGTAACCCGCGATCCCGACAAGCCCCCCGGAAAACGGTAACTCGGGGACCTCCGGCTGTAACCTGGGCGTATCTGCCAGTGTCGAACGTAATGCAGCCAGTAGTTTTTCTGTTGACTCCGGGCGCGGATGTTGCTGCCCATTGATGCTCATCCCAGATTCATCAAGCCGAAAGTCTCGTACCTTTCCAAAACCAAGAAATGAATAACGCGCCAGGTGCGCCCCGCCCTCGACGCTCTCCAGTAAATAACGCGGCTGTAAAGTATGCAACTTCAGATACGTCGAAACCGGCGTATCAAGGTCAGCACTTATATCAAAGGGTGGTTCCATTACCTTGCTTACTCAAACTACTTAACAAAAATATATAAAAATTATCGCCCAATAAAAAACCCATCGCCGCTCTGCGGAGATGGGTTTTTTGGCTATTCTTTGTGACGCGCTAGCCTGCAACCCTCTCCGTTGAGGAAGGCCACCACCAGTTTCCGTTGCAAACCGCACTATTCATGCTTGCAGTATCCCTGCAGTCACCCCTGCCGTCAAGTGTGATGGGAAGACACCAGCCTACAGGTCGTATAGCAACGGCAAAATAATCGTAAAAGCGGCCCACATCACCAGTGTCAGCGGAATACCAATACGCATGAAATCCGTAAATTTATAGTTACCGGCACTCATGATCAGCAAGTTTGTATGGTAGCCAATGGGTGTCGCAAAACTCATATTGGCACCAAAGATAATGGCCAGGATAAATGGTTCAGTCGGCGCATTAATTTGTTGTGCAATACTGATCGCAACGGGTGTCCCGATAACAGCTGCAGCATTATTTGAAACTACGTTCGTCAATAACGTCATCAGCAGGATCAAACCACTCAGGATCAGCGGCACCGGCAGCGGTTGGGTAACAAACACAAACCATTCGGCAATAAACTGGGCGCCGCCGGTTTCCATCAACGCAAAACCGAGTGACAGACTCGCAACAATGATCATGATGACCGGAATATTCAGTGCATCACCCGCATCACGCCATTGCATGCTGCCGGTCAACAGCATCAGTGAAACACCGCATAATGCGGCCACCGAAATTGGCAGGATACCAGCGGCGGCAAAGGCGACGACCCCGAGAATAATTCCCAGTGCCACAGGCGCACGTTTTGTGTGCGGCAGGTCGGTGGTCGCATCAAGCACGAGCATAGAACCGTTCTCGCGCAGGGTTTGAATCGACTCACGTGAACCCTGCACGAGTAATACATCACCGGCGCGCAGGCGAATTGTGCCCAGATCGCCGCTGACATCCTGTGACGATCGGGCCCGGTGAATTGCCAGAGGAAACAAACCAAACCGATTACTGAACTGTGCTGCATTCAAGGTCCTATGATGCAATGCAGACCCGCGGGTAATAACCACTTCAGCCAGTTGCTGACCTTCAGTTGCGAGGGGTACATCATCGCTGACCGGGTGTTCGCCGTCTGACACGTTGAACAATGTCGCACCGAGCGTTTGTTCAAACTCCTTGAGTCGCTCAGCCGAATCTTTGACATACAAACGGTCGCCCGGCTGCAGTTTTACCGACGGCAATTTCGCCACAAACAATGTCTCGGTACGCTGGATCCGGTCAACTCGCATACGACCCTCGGTCTTGGCGCGAACCTCTGACAACATCTTGCCGGGAGCAAACCCGTCTGCATTAATGTAGAGAACTGCACTGAACAAGCGCGGTGATGTATCCACCATGAATGCCTTACGTACCGGCAACAGACGGGGCGCAACCAGCCACAGAAACAGCAAACCTGCACCACCGGCGATCACAACGGGCAGGGTAAAATCAAACATGCCGAAACGACGCTCACCGAGATCGGCGGCAATACCCACAACCAGCAGATTAGTGGAGGTACCGATCGTTGTCGCCATACCGCCGATCAATGTAGCCAAGCCCATCGGCATGAGTATCTTCGAGGGAGGTCGACCGGCACGAATGCAAACAGCGACCAGCACCGGCAACAACATGACGACAATCGGCGTGTTATTCAAAAAGGCGCTGCATATTGCACCGACGAGCAATGTCGCCAGCAAGGCCAATGTCGGCCGTTCGAGCCAGAAACTCGACATAATTGCAGCAAGTGGCTGTAATGCACCGGTGGTTTCAAGCCCGCGACCGAGAATCAGTAACGCACAAATCGTTACCAGCGCTTCATGACCGAAATTGTTAAAGAAGGCCGTCGGCTGAATATTCTTATATGGGAAAATTATAAACAGCAGTATGAGCAATATCAGAACGCCGAGCCCCGTCGTTTCCAGGGGAATCCGGTCTTTCGTAAACAAAAACATTGCCAGGCAGGTCAGGCATATGACAATGATTGCATGCAGTTCAGGAAGTTGCGGCAAAATTGACCCTTAACAAATATGTGGCAAAATCAACCCGATGCTGATCAGCAGCGTAAGAATACCTGTAATCCGGCTGAGATTCCCCATTGTAGACAGGAACCGGATAAAGATGTGCAAAAGGGCTTCCATCTGACTTGATTCAGTCATAAGATCCACAAATAATTCTACCGATCAATCAATTACAGCGATTCATCCCAACGCCACCAGCGCCTTATCCAGCCAAACTCTCAATTATGTCTGCCAGAAATCCGACCGAAGCGACGGGACTGCATCCCACAGTTCGCCCTGCTGAAAAACGCCAGGACATAGAATTTCAAGAGAAGGATGCCGCACTTCGCCATGATGTGCACAAACTGGCGGCCATGATCGGCGATTTGCTCAAGGAACAAGGTGGCGATTCTCTGTTTGATGTTGTCGAGGCAGCACGCCGAACTGCGATTGATCGCCGCGAAGGCGATGGTCAGGCCGGAGCAAATCTCGATGCCCTGGTCCAGTCACTGTCGCCACTCAGTGCACGTAATTTTGTCCGTGCTTTTTCAACCTATTTTCAGGTCGTCAATACTGCCGAGCAGGTTCATCGTATTCGCCGCTGGCGTGATTACATCCAGGACTCGTCGACCCGACAACCGGGTGGCATTGAAGAAACCATATTCCGCCTGCGCGACGCGGGGCTGAGCCTTGACGATGTTCTCAAACTTTTTCACTCACTGCATATTGAACCGGTATTTGCCGCCGACAGCATCGAACCGACACGACGTACCATCTTGCGTAAACAGCAAAATATCGTCAAACGGCTCGTTGAAATCCAGAATCCGGTACTAACCCCACCTGAAGTTAACGCTTATCTCCAAAGCATTCGTAGCGATATAACTACGATCTGGCAAACGGAAGAACATCCGCATGAAGAACGCACAGTTTTCGATGAAGTCGAACACATATTATTCTTTCTGACAGATGTTATTTATCGTGCCATACCTTCATTTTATGAGCGAATAGCCAATTCACTGCAGCTTGCCTACGGTGATGAAGCTGCTGGCGTCCAACTACCGACGATACTCCGCTTTTCCTCATGGATCGGCAGCGATTTTGAAGCGCGACCTGATATTACCGGACGCACAATTCGTGAAACACTGGCCAGGCAACGTTCACTGAATCTTGATCTGTATTTCAATGAAGTGCGGGCACTGGCGCAGAAACTCAGCCAGAGCACGGGTCGTATCTCCGTCTCTGAAGAAATGCTCAAGCGCACCCAGCAATATGCGAAACAGTTCCCCGGTGCCGCCGGACAGGTTTCGTTGCGATACCGGGACATGCCATACCGCGCCTTCCTTAAACTCGTGGAACAGCGTCTGCAGGCAACCTTCGATGATGATGTTTTTCCTTACGAGTCTGCAGACGAATTCCGCAAGGATATGCAACTTGTACATGACAGTCTTGCAGCCAATCGTGGCATGCATGCAGGTCTGTTTTCGACGCGGCGCCTGATAACGCGGATAAAAACTTTTGGTTTTTACTTTCTTACCCTCGATATTCGCCAGAGTGCAATCATTAATCGCCGGGTATTGGGCCATTGTCTCGGTGAAAGAAACTGGCTCGACCAAACACCGCAAGAGCGAACCCAGCGTCTGCAGGAAGCGCTCGAGAACAATGAGTCACCGTCCGTAGATCCGAACAATCAGGCACGCCGCACCCTGGCTATTTTCCAGGCCATCGCTTTCTGTCGCCGACGCTACGGCAAACGCTCAATCGGACCCTATATAATCAGCATGGCTCATGGAGTCGACGACGTGTTGTCAGTACTGTTGCTGGCCCGTTGGGCAGACCTGAGAAAGAAAAACGGTGGCGTACCACTGGATATCACGCCCTATTTTGAAACCAATGCAGACCTGGTCAACTGTTCGTCGACAATGCATCTGCTGCTACAGAACGATATCTACCGCAGGCATCTCGAACGATGTGACAACCACCAGATCATCATGGTCAGTTATTCGGACACTAATCGAGATGTCGGTATTGCGTCAGCACGCTGGTCGCTACATCAGGCACAGTCCGACCTGGTCACAACGATGGATAAGGCCGACGTAAAGTTTACCCTGTTCCACGGACGCGGCGGCACGATCAGTCGCGGCGGCGGCCGCACCCATGCGGCAGTACTGGATTCGCCACCCGGCACCATACGCGGTCGGTTACGAGCAACTGAACAGGGCGAACTCGTCAATGCCAAGTACGGTGTGCGTGGAATTGCTTTACGAACGCTAGAACAAACCATGAGTTCGGTTGCCATGGCCACTGCCTTGCCGCGCCAAAAAACCGATAAGGAACAGGGTGAATGGCACCGCATAATGGAAACGATTACCACGGCCAGTGCGACTCGCTACCAGCACCTTATTTATGATTCAGATAATTTCTTTGACTATTTTCAAAAAGCTACACCAGTTGATGTCATCATGCGCATGCGTGAAGTCGAACGTGCGGCCTTGCCTAATACCAGCAGCAGCATCAATAACTTGCATGGTGTACCGTGGGACCACGCGTGGATTCAGAGCCGCCACATCTTGCCGGGATGGTATGGTTTCGGCACGGGACTGACGGCAGCCATAAAGGAATTCGGCCTCGCTGCGGTACAGGAAATGGCAGAGTCCTGGTATTTCTTCCGTGCTGTACTGTATGACGTTGAAACCGTACTGGCGAAAACCGATTTGAATATCGCCAGCCGTTATTCAGCACTGGCTGGCGACCTTCACGACCAGTTCTTTCCGCACATGCGCACCGAATTCGATCTCAGCGTTGAACAGATACTGATACTCAGAAACCAGCAAGTCCTGCTTGAGAAGCAAGCAACTCTGCGCCGGTCGATTCGCCTGCGCAATCCGTATGTGGATCCGATGAGCCTGCTGCAAGTCGATCTCCTGCGTCGTTGGCGTGCGGTCAATCGAGAAGATGCGGCCCTGTTTGATGCCTTGATCGCCAGCATCAACGGCATCGCCCGGGGTCTGCAGGACTCCGGCTGATGAGGTCCGTCTTCCTCGACACCGACACACTGGGCCCTGACGATATCGACCTTGTACCGTTGACGGATCTGCTGCCGGCGCTGGAATTTTTTCCCGCAACTCCGGCCAACCTGGTTACCGAGCGTATTGCAGCAGCCGATATCGTGCTCGCCAACAAGGTGCGAATGTCAGGCGACATCATCAAGTCAGCCACTAACCTTAAATTGATTTGCCTGGCCGCCACCGGTACAGACAATATCGATCTCAACATGGCCGCCGAATCAGGTATCGTCGTCAGCAATATTCGTAATTACTGCGCGCCATCTGTCGCCCAACACGTCTTCACACTGATTCTTGCACTGACCCGGCGACTGAACGACTACCAAAAGGCTATCCGGGGCGGTTCATGGAAGGCCGGCCAGCAATTCTGCCTGCTGGATTACCCGATTCGCGAACTCGATGGAAAGACCATCGGCATTATTGGTTTCGGCTCTCTAGGGGCTGAGGTCGGACGCATCGCCGAGACGTTCGGCATGCATGTCCTGGCGGCACGTCAACCCTACGAGGCAACTGATAACGAACTACTTGATCCTGCAGAAGGCGTGCAGCGTGCCGGACTCGGCCGGCTACTCGCACAGGCAGATATCATCAGCCTGCATTGCCCACTGAATCCGGAAACTGAGAACCTGATCGACACAAATGCCTTAACCGTTATGCGTAACGATGCAATTCTGATTAATACGGCACGTGGCGGTCTCATTGATTCAGAGGCACTGATCACAGCGTTGCAAACCGGGCAGATTGCCGGCGCGGGTATCGATGTACTGCGCCAGGAACCGCCGGTCGACCCGGAGCCCCTGGTTGATACACCGTTACCGAACCTGATCGTGACTCCGCACATCGCGTGGGCCGGGCGCGAATCACGCCAACGGGCAGTGGCGCAAATGGCCGAAAACATCGCCTGCTTTCTGCAAGGTAATCCGCGCAATAACGTTGCCTGATACCGGGAATGTGGCTAACGCCATCTCTGTAACCTGGTTTGGTATCGGTAAGTAATTTCTAAATGGGTTACCCGGGATGGTCAGGTGTTTCCCTGGGGGTATTTTTCCGGCGTCGTACCCCGATATGTCCAAGGTATTTTGTGTCCGTATACCCTGCCAAAACCTTAAAGCCGCTTTAGCGGCGTTTTGGAAGGGTATACGGACACAAAATACCGCCCAGGGAAACCCTAAAATATATTGCCCCACAAAAAACCTTACCCGTCACGCCTCCCGCAGCACCGCTACCGGTGGCTCAGTAACCGCCTTGCGTGTCGCCCAGGTGCCGGTCACGCCGACCACTACGCTACCGAGTATGAGACCGATCAGCCACAGGTATGGATTCAGTGTGTAATCAAGTTGAAAGACCTGCTCGGCCAGAACCCAGCCAATTGCCATTGCACCGAATGCCGCAAGCCCGCCGGCCAGACAACCGAGGGCTGTAAATTCAACGGCAATGCCTTGCAGAATTTTGCTGCGCCGGGCACCGAGCGTGTGCAGTAACGCGCTCTCAAAACGACGCTCATCGCGGGTCGCCTGCACGGCCGCAAGCAGCACAATGACACCGGACAACAGTGTAAACAGGAACACATACTGCACTGACAACGACGCACGTTCGATCACCATACGCACCTGGCCCATGATGACCTCCAGGTCAAACACGGTGACACCCGGGAAAGCACGCACGAACTGGTTCAGCACCAGTCGCCGATCGGGCGGTACAAAAACTGCGGCAATAATAGTCTGCGGCAGTTGCTGGACTTCACCCGGCGACAGCATCAGGTAAAAATTAGGCCGCATTGAATCCCACTCAATGGCACGCAGGCTGGTGATCGGTACCTCCAGTTCCTCGCCACCTACATTCAGTCCGAGTGAATCACCCACACCGACACCGAGACGTTCAGCAATTCGTTCGTCGAGTGAGGCCTGCGGTTCGCCGACATAGTCCTCACCCCACCATTGACCGGCCGTAATACGGTTGGTATCCGGAAGCGTAGCCTGCCAGGTGAAATTGGTTTCCTGGCCAGTGAAAAAGCGTCCCCCCTCATTGGGGAATTTGTAATCATCGATCGGGGTGCCGCTGATGCGCACAATCTTGCCACGGATAAACGGCAGATATTCCGGGACAGCACCGAGTTCATCGTTAAAGAATGTCCGCATCTGCGGCCATTGCTCCGGATCGATATTGACCAGAAAATAGTTCGGGGCATCCTCCGGCAGGCTGGCTTTCCATTCTTCAAGAATATCGCTGCGCACAATCGTCAGCAGCAGCAAAACATTGATACTCAGAGCGAAGGCGACGATCTGCACGATGCTTTCAGTCCCGCGTCTTGAGATGTTTGCCAGCCCATAGCGCCAGGCTACGCCGGCAGCACCCCGAAAACCCGTCAGGCTGCGAACCAGTATCCAGCCGGCTATGAAGGACAGTACGGCGACCGTGGCGACCCCGCCAAAAATATAAACGACGAGTTTCAGATCGCGCACAATCATAAAAACCATGGCCAGCAACATGCCGATCGCGATGCCATAGGTGATCCCGGAGGAAAGTTGCGGTGGCGGCATATCCCGACGCAGAACCCGAATCGGTGCTGTGTTTTTGAGCATCAACAGGTGCGGCAGCGCAAAGCCGACCGTTATGGTTGCCGCCGTCAGCAGACCGAGTGACCCTGCCTGCCAGGAGGTTTGCGGCAGGGCAATATTCAGGACACCCGGGGCCAGCGCAACCAGGACCTCCTGAGCAAAATACCCGAGCAGCGAGCCGCTCGTCGCCGTACCGATAATCACCAGCAACAACTGGCTGAGCGTACTGTTCAATACGAATGACTGGGTTGCGCCGACACTTTTAAGCAAGGCAATCGTATCAAGGTGGCGGAGTGCGTAGCGGCGCGACGCCATCGCGGTGGCGACGGCAGCAAGTATGACCGTCACCAGCGAAGCCAGGGTCAGAAATCGCTGGGCACGATCGATCGCGGTATTAATCTGCGCACCTGCCTCTTCAAGGCCAACCACCCGGGCGCCTTCACCGGCCTCAGCTTCCAGGGTGTTACGAAAGGCAGCGATCCTGGCCTCCGGACCGGCGAAGAACTCCCGGTAGGTGGCCCGGCTGCCGGGGCGAATGACATTGAATGAGGGCACATCACCGAGGTTAACCAGCAGGCCCGGTGCCATGCCCGCCATACCGCCGGACATCTGGTTTGGCTGATATTCGAGCACATGGGAAATCGTCAGTTCCGCCTCTCCGATGCGAACCCGGTCACCGATCTTAAGATTCATGCGTCCCAGGAGTCCGGGTGCCGCCCAGCCGGTACCCGACGCCGGAATACCGGCAGCAGATTCAACCTCGCCAAACATGACCTTGGCAACCAGAAATTCACCGCGCAACGGGTAACCCTCACTGACCGCGGTGATCTGACTGAGCGTATTACCTTCATTGTCGGTATTGGCCGGCAGTACCATGGTCAGGAACGACAGTGACTCCGCAGTATCGATGCCCAAAGCACGCGCTGCGTCGATGAATGACGGCTTGAGCGGTGCCGGCGCGCGCACGACGACATCACCGGCCAGGACGGCGCCGGCCTGCAGCTTGATCGCACGACCCACCCGGTCGGTAAAGAAACCAACCGCCGTCATCGCCGTGACTGCAATGATGATCGCAACCAACAGAACCGATAATTCACCGGCGCGCAAATCCCGCAGCAGTGACTTTACGGCGAATCGCCAGCTGCTCATGGCAACATTCGCCCCGTATCCAGTTCAATGACCCGGTCACAGCGCCTGGCCAAATCACGGTCATGCGTCACCAGAACCAGCGTCGTGTTCGACTGCTTGTTCAGGCGGAATAATAAATCGGCAACCCGCTCACCGCTGGCCGTATCGAGATTTCCGGTCGGCTCGTCGGCGAACAGGATCGCCGGCTCGGTCACGAACGCACGGGCGATGGCCACACGCTGCTTTTCGCCGCCCGATAACTGTTTTGGGTAGTGCGTCGTACGCCGCTCGAGGCCTACGCTGACCAGCGCCTCCCTGGCCTGTTCAGTGGCACCGGAGGCACCGGTAAGCTCCAGTGGCAACATGACGTTCTCAAGCGCCGTCAGCGACGGTACGAGGTGAAATGACTGAAATACAAAGCCGACGTAGCGGCCACGCACCTCTGCACGACCGTCCTCATCCATCGCCGTCAGGTCCTCACCACACAACCACACCCGACCCGTTGTCGGCCGGTCGAGGCCGGCCAATAAGGCCAATAACGTGGTCTTGCCGGCGCCCGATGGGCCAACCAGGGCAACACTATCTCCGGCCGTGACCTGCAGCGTCACATCATCCAGAATAGTCAGCTGGCCTTCCGGGCTGCTAACCTGTTTACTGAGATTTTGAGTACGAAGGACGGTACCGTCACTGATGATTTTTTCCAGGCGTTCATTCATAGCGATTTTGCTGACTTTTATGTTGGTCTGTGTTGCCTGCCAGGCAGATTCAGGCAACCGGACAATATTAATTATCGGTGACAGTCTCAGCGCAGGTTACGGTCTTGCGAAAGGCGAATCGTGGACCACTCTATTGCAGAATCGTCTATCCGCCAAGGGTTACGTCTATCAAGTGGTCAATGCCAGCATCAGCGGCGACACCACCGGCGGTGGATTACGCCGCCTGCCCCGGGCATTACAAGTCAATACACCTGCCATTGTACTGATCGAACTTGGTGGCAACGATGGTTTGCGCGGTACACCGATCGGCGTCATCCGCAAGAATCTTGCCACCATGATCGAGTTGAGCCAGGCCGTTGATGCACAGGTGATCCTGGCCGGCATGGCCATGCCACCCAATTATGGTCAGGCTTATACCGACGGATTCGCCGGTATTTATGCAGAGCTGGCCAATAAATATGAGGTGGCACTGATCAAATTCTTTATGAAAAATGTCGCGCTCACCCCAGCTCTGATGCAGGCAGATCAGATTCATCCCAATGCCGAGGGTCAGCCGTACCTGCTGGACAATGCCTGGGCAACACTGGAAGAGTTGCTGTAGGTTGGTTTTGGTTTTTCCCTGATGGGGGAAGGACTATTACCCGAATACAGTCGCGATTGTCTCCTGCATCCCCTCAGCCGCTGCACGCGGGTCTGCAGCATCGCGGATCGGTCGCCCGACGACGATATGGTCGGCGCCGTCTGTGAATGCCTGTTCAACTGTTACGACGCGCTTCTGATCGTCGCTGGGCCGATTCTCGACCGGCCGGATACCCGGCGTCACGACCAGCAGCCGCCGGTCGACTGCCGTGCGCATGGCCGGTAGTTCGAGGCCCGAGGCCACCACGCCGTCACAACCCGCCTCAAGTGCCCGCCTGGCACGCGACAGGACGAGTTCGGCAATATCACACTGAAATCCCAGGTCATCCAGATCGCCGCGATCCAGGCTTGTCAGTGCCGTGACAGCCAGAATTTTCAGGTCGCCCTTCGCCGCAGCGGCGGCTTCCATGATGCCCTGATTGCCATGCACGGTCGTAAATGTCACGCCGCGACTGGCCAATCGCGCCACGGCGCGTCCAACAGTCGCCGGTACATCAAAAAATTTCAGGTCAACGAATACTTTCTTGTCGCGTTCGACCATCCAGTCAACCAGCTCAAAAAAGCCCCCGGCCATCATTAATTCGAGGCCAAGCTTGTAAAATGTAACCGCGTCGCCAAGCTGCCCGGCCAGCTCACGCGCCTGCGCAGCCTCTGGTACATCCATCGCAAAAATCAATCGATCTTTATTATCTGTCATGCTCATCGCTGTCCTATCCCATCAATGGTTCGTTAATTCCTGAATTCACCAACCGGCCATAGGCCGAGTAGGCATATCGGTCCGTCATACCCGCCACATAATCGGCCACCGCCCGTGCCCGTCCCGCCTCACCGGATTGTTCGACCCAGATCTCGGCGCGGCGCACATAATCTTTCGGCATCGCATGCATATCGTTCATATAACACTCGAACAGGCCCCGCACGATTACATGCGCTCGCTCGGTCATGGCCAACACGCGTTCATGCTGATACAGGCTGCCGTGCAAAAAATGCTTCAGTGACCGGTGTCGCGCCTCGGCATCCGGGCTCAATCCAATCATGGCCGCCGCCTGCCCACGCACGGCTTCGATATCAGCGGGCGCCTGCCTGGTCAGCGTTGCGCGTGAATGATCAATCAGGTCGGTTACGATCTCATTGATCATCGCCCGGACCGTTGCGTGGATCAGTGCGCGACGATCCATTTTATCGCCCTGCTCGCGACTGTGCGCGTAATGATCACTGAACAGGTCCGTGGCGATGAGTTCGTCTTCGGTTAACAACCCGGCGCGCAGGCCATCATCAACATCGTGATTGTTGTAAGCGATCTCATCGGCAATATTCGCCAGCTGTGCTTCGAGTCCGGGCTGGTGACGGTGCAGAAAACGTTCGCCAAGTTCGCCGAGCTCCCGGGCATTGCGCCTGGAGCAATGTTTAAGAATTCCCTCCCGACTCTCGAAGGTCAGGTTCAGTCCGGGAAAATCGATATAGCGCTCTTCGAGTTCATCGACGACCCGCAAGGATTGCAGATTGTGCTCGAACCCGCCGTACTTTTCCATGCACTGGTTTAGCGTGTCCTGACCCGCATGACCGAAGGGCGTATGACCGAGATCGTGGGCCAGGCAGATCGCTTCAACCAGTAATTCATTGAGTCCGAGCTCTGCTGCAACCGTACGCCCGATTTGTGCAACCTCCAGAGAATGCGTCAGCCGGGTCCGGTAATGATCGCCCTCATGATTGACGAATACCTGGGTCTTGTAGACGAGGCGGCGGAACGCCGTCGAGTGAATGATCCGGTCACGGTCGCGTTGAAACGCGCTGCGATACGGATGTTCTGACTCCGGGTAACAGCGGCCACGACTGGCCCCCGGTGTCGCCGCGTAAGGCTCCAGTGCAACCGGTTGCCGGCTCGTAGTCACCGCCCCAGTTGTTCGGCCAGCAATGCGCCAAGGTCGGCGGACGGATAATCGGCAGTAACCTCGGCGGTACCGATAGCGTGCATTAACACGAGCCTGATTTCGCCGCCGATAACCTTCTTGTCGATCGACATAGCCGCCATGAAGTCAGCAACGCTGATGTCCGAGGGCGGCGCCGTCGGCAATTCAAGGGCTGCCAGCAAGGCGCTGATACGGGCTACGTCGGCAGACTCGAGGTAGCCCAGCCGGACTGAAAACTCGGCAGCCATGCAGATGCCGGCCGCAATAGCCTCACCGTGCAGCCATTCACCGTAACCGGCACAACGTTCGATCGCATGACCATAGGTGTGGCCGAGGTTCAGTAACGCACGGCGACCGGTCTCACGCTCATCCTCAGCCACTATGGCAGCCTTGAGCTGGCAGGAACGCCGGATAGCATGATGCAACGCTGCGGGCTCACGGGCCAGCAGATCGGCGGCATGCGCTTCCAGCCAGGCGAAGAACTCCGCGTCAACGATCAGGCCGTATTTGACGATCTCGGCCAGACCGGCGCGTAATTCCCGATCCGGCAGCGTCACGAGCGTATCGGTATCGATGAGTACGGCTGACGGCTGGTGAAAGGCCCCGATCAGGTTCTTGCCGCCCGCATGATTGACGGCCGTCTTGCCGCCGACCGCCGAGTCGACCTGGGCCAGCAGTGTAGTCGGCATCTGGATGAAGCGAATCCCGCGCTGATACGCTGCCGCCGCAAAACCGCCGATATCGCCGACCACGCCCCCGCCGAGCGTCATGAGTACCGCATCGCGTGCGTAGCGGCCGGCAACCAGCCGGTCGATGATCGACTCGAAGGTCGCTATCGTTTTAAATACTTCGCCATCGGGCAACTCGATACTGTCGATGCGCCGTGCGCCCAGCAGGCTGGTCAGCGACTGTAAATAGAGCGGCCCGACCACCTCGTTGGTCACGATGAACACATCAGCATCGGCAATGAACGGATCGAGAATACCGTTCTTCTGCAGCAGGCCGCCGCCGATCAGTAACGGATAACTCCGCTCACCCAGGTTGACTATTTGTTCGCTCTGTTCACTCATCTCGGCTCTCTGCCTCCGGGTCCGCACCCAGGCGCTCTAGGTGCCGCAGGATCTGCGCAGCAACCTGGGCGACCGTCCGATTGTCGGTGCTGACGCACAAGTCTGCAATTTCCCGGTACAAGGGATCACGAAACGCAAATAAATCGGTCAGAACCTGCTCCCGGTCGCCCGTATTCAACAGGGGCCGCTCCTTGCTGCGACCCGTTCGCTCCAGTTGCTGCTGCACGGTGGCCATCAGGTAGATCACGAAACCACGGGGCGCCAGATGCCGGCAGTTTGCATCACTCAGGATCGCGCCACCGCCGGTCGCCAGTACGATACCGTCCTGCTGCGTCAGTTCCTCGATAACCACGGCCTCCCGGCGCCGGAAACCCGCCTCACCCTCCTTCTCGAAGATGAACGGTATATCGACACCGGTCCGTGCCTCGATCAGGGCATCGCTGTCGACAAAGGGTTTCTTCAGATCATGCGCGAGGCGCCGACCCACGGCTGTTTTGCCCGAACCCATCGGGCCGATCAGGAAAATATTGTTGTTTATCACCATGCAATCCGGGCCGGGGGCTGCTGTTCACCATGAATCGTCCCGCCGCGTGACTGCATGATACGCAAAACGACAAAGGCCGGCAGTAATGCCGACCTTTGGTTGACTTCCTGAAACTAAATCTTGCCTGTACTAGGGCAGTGGCAACCCCGGCGGTGGCTCAGAGCAATCACCGGCTATAGTCGGAATTCCATAAGGGCTTACCCTGTTTGGTGGAGCAACAGTTGTAGTATTAATGTCCACTGCCAAAGCAGGTAATTCAAAAACTTGTTGCGCGCTGAACTCACTGCCTGACACACCCGCCTGTGCTTCAATCTGCACATTCACCCACCAACTGTGATCCTGTGGCCAAAACACACAAACACGTGCAATACCCTGGGCATTGGTGGTTGCCTGCGCTGAAACCCCACTGGCACCAGCAGTTGCACATGGATCAGTTGCAGGTGCTGTATCCGGTACCGGAGCCACCAAAGCGACATTACCAGCCTCAATTTGACCTGAACTGTTAACAAGATCTTCACCTAGTGCGATATCAAGAATGCCATTTCTGTTTGCATCCTCATCAGCACATATGGAAATAGGCGCTACTTTGGCCCATGAAGTAGCCCCAGTTAATACTACTAATTGCCCTTTTATATATTCCATGGACCGAATCGCAACTTGAACATCCTTATTTTGAACGGCATTTCCAACAGCATCTGTTACGAAAATATTCCACTCTTGCGCAAAAGAGGCCGTTGTTGGTTCAAAAATATCATTTCCAGTACCAATAACCAGGTCAAGCTCCTTACTCGCTACCGTCAACTGCACGGTATCATTTACAGTCGTATTGGATACAACCTCTGCCCGGATTTCTACTCCATTCGTCGGACCCGAGTCCGATCCGGCCGTATAGAAAATTGCCGCCTTACCATCACTACCGGTAGTTGCTGAGGCAGGACTCAGAAACCCTCCAGTAATATCATTGACGAGCACAAAATTAATAATTTGATTTTTTACAAAATTAAAATCTACATCACGTACCGTGGCAACAATTTCAGTTTGCTCATTGACAGGAACAGTAAACTTACCAGCCTGCAAATTCAGCGTATCCGGGCTGACCGAAATAAATTCAATATTCCGAGTTGTTGTCGTACCGTTTTCATCAATGGTTGCGCTTAATAATGCTGTACCAGAATTTGTTGAGCCTATATATAATGTGGCATTACCACTGGCATCAGTGATCACAGTCGTTACGGGGACTATTGCCGCCGGACCCTGAACACTAGACAAAGCTCCACGTGTCGATGTGAAGTTAATCTGTTTGCCTACTTGAGGGACACCGGCAATTGTCCAGTTTATTGTGACAGCCTCATCTGCAGTCGTACCAAGCAATATTTCCGCATCAGCTGCTGGTGTCACGAAAGCAAAAGTATCATTCGAAACATTGAGAGGCTTGTCCTTGCTGACTCCAAGCCCACCGACCGTCAACGTATCCAAACCCACTTGGGTAGCAGTCACCTGATAATCAATTTTTCCTGTTGGATCTGTTGTCAGGTTCGTTGCAGCAACTGTATTGCTCAGTGCCGAATCTACCGTCAATAACTGACCGCCCACTCCAATACCTTTTGAGTCAGTCAATACTGCTATGTAATCACCCGTATCATTTAGTGCAAGTGCTTCCGGACCAGTTATAACAATATCTGTCCCGATAATGTCAACTGATACCTGAGCCGATACGCTACTGCCCCCAGTAGTCAGCGCCGTTGCAGTCAACAAGACAGTACGATTCTGCGGCGTTCCTATTCCATTTGAAAACTCGGCCTGAGCGCCGCTCGGACCTGACAGTGGAACTAGCACGTTGATAAAACCCGGATCGGTAAGCGGCTTACTGAAAGTAACCGGAATATTTTCTAGCGTCGTACCATTAATATCCAGAACTAATGCGGTCAGCGTCAGCCTATCCACACCAGTACTATCGGATGGCAACTGTGGAGAACTCGTATACAGGCGGATCGAATCGACGCTAGTTTCCGTCGTTCCCCCACTGGGATCAAGCAACGAATTATCACTACTACCACCGCAAGATGCGGTCAATGCGGCCACTAATACCAATCCGAAAGCAAGCAGCTTATTCATACCATAAAACCCTCTACCACAATCATTCTGTGGCCAATCCTTAATAAATGCTCGAGCCTTCTTTTAGTATTTTTGGCGTCACGAAAATCAATAGTTCCGATTTTTCAGAGTTCACCCGCGTAGACCTGAACATCACGCCCAGGAACGGAATATCGCCGAAGAACGGTACCTTGGTCACAGTTTCCCTCTGTTCAGTTTCATAGATCCCACCAAGCACGACAGTCTGTCCGTTGTTAACCAGTACCTGCGTCTCTATCGAACGCGTATCGATACTCGGTACGGAGCCACCACGCTCGGTCGTCACGGTCTCACCGACGCTGTCTTTGGTCACCAGCAGGTCCATGATGATCCGGTCATCCGGGGTAATTTGCGGCGTCACCGTCAGGCTCAGCACCGCTTCCTTGAACTGGGTGGTGGTCGCGCCGCTGGATGAAGATTCCTGGTACGGAATCTCTACACCCTCTTTAATGGTCGCTTCCTTCTGATTGGCTGTAATGACACGCGGTGACGAGATGACCTCGCCGCGGCCCTCAGCCTGCAGCGCGGACAATTCGAGATCAATCAGGTAATCATCATCGAGAATCGCAAGCGCGAACTGGCCGGCAGGATTGGCCACCGGCAAGTTGATGTTAAACCGGTCATCAAGGCTGGGGATAGCAACCGGGAACGGCGAGCCGCCCGCATTAATGTTATCCGCGGCATCATTGATCATACTGTCCGTACCGGTGGACCGACCGGTCGTCGTATACACACCGCCGCCACTCTCCTTGACAACGGTCGCGCCCCAACGAATACCCAGGTCACGGCTGAAGTCATCATTCACGATAACGATCCGTGATTCGATCAACACCTGGCGTACGGGAATATCGAGTGTCGCTACCAGTCTGCGGATCGAGGCAATACTTTCGATCGTATCCTGCAACAACAGTGTATTGGTACGATCATCGATACCCACTGAACCGCGATCCGATAGCAATGCGGTGCCGCCGCTACCGCCGGAAATCAGCTCGGCCAGGTCACTGGCCTTCGCATAGTTGACCTGCACATACTCGGCCACCAGTGGTTCAAGCTCACTGATCTCTTTGCGCGATTCGAGATCGGCAAGTTCGCGTGCCGATATTTCTTCAGCCGGGGCAACGATAATAACGTTGCCGTTCTGGCGCATATCCAGACCCTTGGTGGCCAGCACAATGTCCAGTGCCTGATCCCACGGCACGCCCTGCAGACGCAAGGTAACATTGCCCTGAACTGTATCCGAAACCACGATGTTGCGGCCGCTGACATCAGCCAGTAACTGCAATACCGCACGAGTCTCGATATCCTGAAAATTGAGTGTCAGTCGTTCGCCTTCATAGACATGATCAGGACTGAATAATGTTGGCGCAACTTCCTTTTTCTTATCCTCTAAAACCGGTTGCACCTCGACACTGAAGATAAAGTCAGACTGGTAGGCCAGTTCGGCGAAACTGCCTGTAGCCGATAACACGATGCGGGTATTGTTACCCACGCGCATGGTGTCGATGGTCGTCACTGGTGTCGCGAAATCCAGAACATCGAGTCGCTTCATCAATGAACTGGGCAAATCGGTGCCGATAAAATTCAATACCACCTGGTTGGCCGTACGCTGGACATCAATCGCTGTACCGACATCAGACAATTTGACTATAAGTCGGCCGGCCCCGGCTTCAGTGCGCCGAAAATCAATACTTTCGATCGACCGCGCGGCAATCGCGCTGCTCTCTGAGGCTTTTTTCGGTATCAGGGTCGGCGCCACAGCTATGGCGGATGCTCCACTGCCCGCCACACTATCGAGTGTAACCAGGATGCTGTTGCCTTCAACGCGGGTCTGGTAGCCGACTGAAACATCTAAATTCAGAACAACTCGTGTACGCCCGTTGGCTTCAGCAGCCAAAATTGTGTCGAGAGCACCAATACCCACATCTTTACGTCGTGACTTCAGACCCAGTACCGTATCGCGCAGATCAATCGCAATACGTGCCGGCTCATCGATCGTAAAAGCCAATGGCTCAGGCGCATTACCAGAGGTCACCAACCTGAGTTCAATGCGATTACCTGGGAGTGCGCGTACCTCGATGTCATCGAGACTATTTGGCGCATCCTCAGCTGTCGCAGCAGAGACTGCGGCCAGTCCGAAGGCGATGACACAATACAAACTCATCAACAGGCGGCCGACGCCGACTGCACGCGCGTGCCTGCTGATAAAGTTCCGATTCGGCCTAACTGTGCTCATTCTCAAGTACTCCCAAACCCCCGCCCAGGGCGCCTGTCGTTCAATCAATCGGCCCGGAGATCTAACGATTTCCGGTTAAATAATCAGTCAATTCCAATCCCAGCACTACGTTTGAAAAAATTTCCAATGCCATTCGACACCAGTTCTTCAATTTCAATCTTGCCATCCATTATAGAAATAACGCGGCCATCATTCTGACCGACATAATTCCCCGGCAGAATACGGTGCACCAATCCATCATTGGTTTGCACCAGTCCATAAATCTTGCCTTCACGTTCCAGCGTGCCAACCATGTTCAGGGTGTCCAGCGGAAACTGTTCAAGATATTCTTTATTACGATTCTTGATCGGCGTGGGTCCCTTCATCACTCCGTTTTCATCGGCCGACCGGTCCCGCACAAATGGCGAACGCTTGTTACTGGCCTGATAATCAAATGTCTCATATGGCTTGATCTGCGGCAGTGGTTCGATACGACCGCCTGGTCGCTGCTTGACATCAGCGATATATTGCTCAAGGTCACCCATGCCGCCACCACAGGCCGTCAGTACCAGCACTAGCAAAACCGCCGGCAACCTGACCAATAACCGCATGCTTTGCTCCATGCCCGTCACCCTGCGTTCTCCACATCAGCGTCTTCATCGAGATAGCGATAGGTCTTGGCCGTAACATTGAGTATCAGTTTGCCATTCCCTGAGTCGGCACCGCTAAGCGCCTGCTTAATGGCAATATCATGCAGCGTCACAATACGCGGTAATGCGGCGATATCACTGACAAACTGGCCAAACTCATGATAGGTGCCTTTCAGGCGAATCTTAATCGGCTTCTCAGCGTAAAAATCTTTCTGCAACTCAGCCACCGGCTGGAACAATTCTTCCAGCAACCCGGCTGCCAGACCTGTTTGCGATATATCGACCAGTAAATTCGGAATCTCCGTCTTACCCGGCAACTGGCGCAACATCGTACCGAAGGAACGTTCGATCTCTGCGAGTTGCTCCCTGTAGGCAGAAAAGTTAGCGGCCTTTTTCTGCTTCTGCTCAAATGAAGTGCGCAATTCCTGTTCTTCCTGCTCGGCACGTTCGAGTCGCGGCATCTGAGCGGTGAAGACAAAGTAATAAAACCCACCGCTGGCAGCAATGACAAAAAACAGGCCGACAAACAATGCGCGAAACAGCAGCGGCCAACGGCCTATATCATTGAAATCCAGATTCTGCAGTTCTTCGAGGAAGTTCATTCTGATCCCTCCTCTACTTCTTGCTCTTCACCTTTTTTGGCCGTCAGTGACTCGGCAAAAACTGTAAATTCACTGGCGCGCCGGCCACTGCCTTCAGCCCCGGGTTTGACCTCGACGACTTCCAGATCGGGCGAACTCAACCAGTCGGAACCGTCAATATTACGCATCAGTGCCGAAACCCGGGTATTCGACTCGGCTGAACCGACGATTTCTATTCGTGAGCCATTTTGTTTGACCTCATTCAGAAATACACCGTTAGGTAACGTCGTGACGAGTTCCTCAAAAACATGCACGATGCCGGGACGACTGCGCTGCAACTGTTCGATGATTTCCATTCTGGCCAGCAGTCGATCCTTCTGATCTTCAAGATCAATAATTTCCTTGATTTTGATATTCAGTAAATCGATTTCAGACTGCAACATTCGATTTCGATCTTGCTGGTGACCGATGATACTGCCGAATGTCAGGTTGCCGATCAGAATAATCGACGCGGCAGCGAGAGCAGCAGCACCCAGCGCGATAAAGAACTGGTTACGGCGTTCAGTCCTTTGCTCATCACGCCATGGCAATAGATTAATGCGTGGCATATCAGTCGAAACTCCGTAACGCGAGACCAAAGGCTGTTAGCAGTGCGGTTGCATCTCCACGCACGCCCTGTGCTTTCGCCTTTGACGAGACCTTCATGTGGCCCAGGGGATCACCAACCTCCGTCGACACCCCGACTTTGCTGGAAATCACATCTGCCACACCGGGAATATTCGCACAACCGCCGAGTACCAGAATCTGGTCCGGCTGATCGCGACCCCCCGCCGAAGCGAGGAAGAACTGCATAGAGCGACTGACCTGTTGTGTCATGTCGTCAATAAACGGATCAAGCACCTCAGGCTGATAGTTACTTGGCAAGCCGCCTTCTTTCTTGGCCCGACCGGCATCTTCGAGACTGAGTCCGTAGGTGCGCATAATTTCTTCGGTCAGTTGCTGGCCGCCGAATGAGAAATCACGGGTATATATGACACGAAGATCCTGCAATACGCTAAACGTGGTATTACTCGCACCAAAATCGACGATCGAAATCAAATGATCATGCCCGCCATCAGGCATCTGATGTGAAAGTAATGTACAGGCATTTTCAAGTGCGAATGCTTCAACATCGACAACTCTGGCCGTCAATCCAGCAGCCTCTACAGCGGCACACCTTTGGTCGACATTCTCGGTGCGTGTCGCAACGAGCAACACATCGTTCATCTCCGGATCATTTGCCGACGGTCCCATCACCTCAAAATCAAAACTGACTTCTTCCATCGGGAAAGGAATATATTGATCCGCCTGAATCTCAACCTGACCCTCAAGGTCATTCTCACTAAGATTCGCCGGCATCTGAATAACTTTGGTAATTGCAGCATCACCACTGATAGCAATTGCAACATCCTGTGCCTTTGATCCGGAACGCTTAACAGCACGACGAATCGCTTCGCCGACCGCATCCGCATCGACGATGCTCTTCTCATTAATAGAGTTAGGCGGCGTCGCTTCGGCGGCATAGCACTCCGCTCGATGCGTTTTACCGCTCGTTGTTAATTCCAGCAACTTGATCGATGACGTTGTTATGTCAAGTCCGATCAGAGGCTTTGAGCGTGACCCGAAAAGCACTTTTTTTCCCTTCTAAGTCCGTAGCTTGCGTAAAAAATATGGTTAAGTCCCTTAGATAGGCAATTTAACTATATATCGAACTGGATATAAAGGAACTGCGACTACTTCACACTTTTCCACCCAAATATCTAACGAGTGGGCATATCTAACGCTTCGCCAACACTTTGCTAGCGCAAAAATACGATCGGTACGGGAAAATCTGACCGGAGAGAAGCGACTGCCGCGGACCCTTAAGACCCCGCATATCGGCAACCCCGCTGTCCTAGGATTCAGACCCAGCCGCAACATCCCAACTCGTCACAGCCCTTACAGTCCCTTAGACCGGTAGCTTTGCGTCCCCACCTTTCAGTGAGTTTGCCCACAAACCGCGGCTAATATGCATAATCGACCCTGCTATAGCAAGGGATTAGCTCTGCTTTTCGACACGGAGCTTTCTGATTAAGGAAAATCTACAATATGATCCGGCAAATCAAACATCAGTGACTATGGGCAGACTCAAACAAATCTGGCCGCTACTAGGCGCTCTGGCGGCCACCGGGGTTATTCTGGTGCTGACGGTCATCTCCGGCGCCTATTATTATCTGGCACCCAGTTTGCCATCGGCCGAGACGCTGCGGGATATCGATCTGCAAACGCCCTTGCGAATTTTCTCCCGGGATGGGCGCCTGATGGCGCAAATTGGTGAAAGACGTCGTACCCCGGCTTCTTATGAAGAGATTCCGGGCATTATTATCAATGCGTTTCTGGCTGCGGAAGATGACCGGTTTTTCGAACATCCCGGATATGATTATCAGGGCATTGCCCGCGCAGTAATCAGCCTGGTTCGCAGCGGAACTCGCAGCCAGGGTGGCAGTACCATCACCCAACAGCTTGCACGCAACTATTTTCTTACTCGCGAGCGCTCGTTCGTGCGCAAGGCCAAGGAACTGATCCTGGCCGTACAAATCGAGAATGAATTTTCCAAACAGGAAATTCTCACGTTATACCTGAACAAAATTTTTCTCGGCCAACGTGCCTACGGCGTTGGCGCCGCCGCTGAAGTCTACTTCGGTAAATCGCTACAGGAACTTAATATTGCCGAAGCCGCAACGATTGCCGGCATGCCCAAGGCACCCTCCTCGCTGAACCCGGTAAAGAATATTCAAGCCGCTTTAACGCGCCGGGCTTATGTTTTGCGACGTATGCTCGAACTTGAATTTATTTCGCAGGACCAACACGACGAGGCGCTGGCTCTGCCGATGGAGTCTCACCTGCACGGTCCGAAAGTTGAGCTGCATGCGCAATATGTAACCGAGATGGTGCGTGCCAGGATGGTCAGAAAATACGGACTTGAGGTTTATACCCGCGGTTACAAGGTTGTCACGACCATCAATGCAGAACTGCAAAAGTCGGCAAACCGTTCACTGCGCACTGCCTTGCTCGAGTATGACCGTCGCCATGGTTATCGCGGCCCGATCGCCAGCAACGTACTCGACCCGCTGCTCACTGCTACCGATCAGGATGAAGAGCCTGAGCTCGAAAAACCACTCATCAATAGCGGACAGAATGCCGCCGTCAGACTGGACGACACGCAACTGACGGAATTGTTGAGCGACTTTTCGCAGCCGAAGGACCTGCACAATGCCATCGTGCTCGCCACCGGTGACGACAATTCAGCATTGCTGTATATCCAGAATACGGGCCGCGTAACAGTCGCATGGGACAGCATGAAATGGCGCCCACACATTGACGACGACACCATAGGCGGTGCTCCACAGTCAATTAACGATGTCGTCGCGATCGGTGACCTGATTCACTTGCTGTATACAGCTGACAAAGGCTGGCAACTGGCACAAATGCCCCAGGTTCAAGGTGCATTTGTCGCCCTTGATCCCAACGACGGTGCAACCATCGCACTGGTGGGTGGTTTTGACTTTTCCGTCAGTAAATTTAACCGGGCTGTGCAAAGCAAGCGCCAACCCGGCTCATCGTTCAAACCATTCATTTATTCAGCGGCCCTTGAAAATGGTTTTACGACTGCAACCCTGGTAAATGATGCCCCGGTAGTATTCGATGATAGCGGGCTGGAAGACACCTGGCGCCCGGAAAATTATTCGCGCAAGTTTCATGGCCCGATACGACTCCGCGAAGCGTTGATCAAATCTCTGAACCTGGTCTCAGTACGCATACTGCGCAGCACCGGTCTGGGTCCGGCCATCCGGCACATTAAAAAGTTTGGTTTACCGGCGAGCGCGCTGCCGCGAGACCTGTCGCTCGCACTGGGTAGCGGCGGTGCATCACCGTGGGAAGTTGCTGCCGGTTATGCGGCATTTGCCAGCGGCGGATTCCACACCAAACCCTTCCTGATCGAACGGGTTCTGGACTCTGACGATAATGTTGTTTTCCAGGCGGAGCCGGCCTTCGTGTGCCATAACTGTGAAGCGACAGTCGAGCTCCCCAAGGTCCGCAACCCTGCTCCAACCGAGGTTACGGAAGAACTATTGGCTACTGCCGACACTGGATCGATCATAAACAGCCCATTGATTATCGAACCGGCAGTTGTCACCGAAATTCCGTCTTACCCAAACCTTGCAGTAATGACAGATCATGGCCTGACATGGCGACCCACACCTGAAAATGCACCCTTGTTTTTCGCCATGACCAATAACCCGCCCGAGCGCATCATCACAGCAGAGAATGCCTACCTGATCTATAACATGATGCAGGATGTCATTCAGCGCGGCACCGGTCGACGCGCACGCGCGCTTGGTCGCCCGGACCTGGCCGGTAAAACCGGTACCTCAAATGACCGGCGAGATGCCTGGTTCAGCGGCTTCAACGGCGACATTGTTGCTACCGCCTGGGTCGGATTCGATCAGGACCGACCGCTCGGTGCCGGTGAAGAAGGCAGTCGCACCGCATTGCCGATCTGGAAGGACTTCATGCAAGATGCCCTCGCCGGGGCACGAGACGCTACGATTCCGCGTCCGTCAGGCATCATCACGGCTCGTATAGTTCCTGAAACCGGGCTGGTGGCACCCGCCGGTTATTCGGGTGCAATCTTCGAACTCTTCCGCGAAGGTCACGTTCCGGACCGGCAGCAGAGTGACACCAGTTCGTCAATCGACTTTAGCGGCGGAAGTAATAACGCAGATGACGAGGATATCTTTTGACCCGGCACTCTCAATTCCGGGTGGATAACCGGCGCGCGGCTGTCGCCGACGAAGCGGCTCGAATTATTCAGGAAGAAGGCCTCGCCAACTTTCGCAGCGCCAAGGAAAAAGCCGCCGAGCGTCTCGGCCTTGCGACTGGCGGTACACGTCTTCCCAGCAACGAAGAAATCGATCAGGCGCTGGCCGAACGCAATCGCATCTTTCGTGGTGCCGATCATCCGGCATTACTTGCCGAATTGCGCCGAGCTGCCGTCACGATTATGCACGTACTGGAACTCCATCATGCTCGACTCGTCGGACCAGTCCTGAACGGAACGGCGACAGATTTTTCGGCAATCGACTTACACCTGTTCAGCGACTTACCTGAAACTATCGGCGTTACACTGGACGCGCTTGGCTGTGAACATCACTCAACCCAGCTTCGCCACCAGTTTCGCCGCGGTGAAGCCGAACCATTCCCTGGGTACCGGTTCAGAACTCTTGATTTCGATTGCACTGCCACCGTGTTTTCGATCAAACAGCGCCGCCGCTCACCCTTGAGCCCAATTGACGGCAAGCCCATGTCACGAGCCGGAATTCAGGAAGTCGAGGCGCTACTAGGCCGAGGCTGCTCAGGGGAATAGCAATAATTGCAGCTACCGCCATTACGGCAACAGGCGGGAACAGAGCCCCGTATGGTTAACGCTTGTCTATCCCTACATAGTCACGTGCGACCGGCCCGGTATACAGCTGACGCGGTCTGCTGATACGCCCGTCCGGATCAACAATCATTTCCCGCCAATGGGAGACCCAGCCAACTGTGCGCGCAATCGCGAACATGACGGTGAACATTGACGTCGGTATCCCGAGGGCGCGATATATGATGCCGGAATAAAAATCCACATTGGGATACAACTTTTTCTCGATGAAATAATCATCCTTGAGTGCGATTTCCTCAAGTCTCAGCGCCAGCTCGAACAACGGTGAGTCTGTACGGCCAAGCTGCTTCAGGACTTTGTGACATGCGCCACGAATGATCGTCGCACGTGGATCATGATTCTTATAAACCCGGTGACCAAAACCCATGAGTCGGAACGGATCATTCTTGTCTTTGGCCTTGTCGACAAACTTGTCAATTTGATCGACAGAACCAATCTGCTCGAGCATGTTCAGTACGGCCTCATTGGCGCCACCGTGGGCCGGGCCCCAGAGCGCGGCAATACCGGCGGCAATTGCCGAGTAAGGATTTGCACCTGAACTGCCGGCCATACGCACCGTCGAAGTACTGCAATTTTGCTCATGATCGGCATGCAAAATAAACAGCAGATCCAGTGCCTCGGCCGCAACCTTATCAACTTCGTATTCTTCAGTCGGCACGCCAAAGAACATATGTAACAGATTTTTGGCGTAACTCAGATCGTTGCGCGGGTATGCAAATGGTTGACTCACCGTATGCTTGTAAGCTGCGGCCGCAATCGTCGGCATCTTCGCGAGAATCCGGTGGGCAAAAATATCCCGGTGGCGTGGATCATAAATATCCGTTGTGTCGTGATAAAACGCAGACATCGAGCCCACCACGCCGGCAACCATCGCCATGGGGTGCGCATCGTGATGAAAGCCGTCAAACAGCCGTAACATCGTTTCATTGAGCATCGTATGCGTGCGAACGGTCTGATCGAACTTGGCCAGTTCATCCGTGGACGGCAATTCACCGTGCAATAACAGATAGCAGACTTCAATGAAGGAGCTCTTTTCAGCGAGCTGCTCGACCGGATAGCCCCGGTACATCAACAGGCCTTTGCCACCGTCAATATAGGTAATCTTGCTCTCGCAGCTGGCGGTCGCCGCAAATCCTGAATCATAGGTAAATGTGCCGGTCGATGCGTTCAGCGAGCGAATATCCAATACGTCAGGTCCAACGGTACCTGAGCGAACATCAAGCTCGATCTGGTCGCCCGTTTCAGAATTTTGCAAAAGAAAGGTTTTGGCACTCATATGATTTGTTTGGCTCCCGCTTTAGACACAAGACACCCCCACCTGCGCCCTGACAACCCGCTATTGCCGAGTCTCCAGAGTCTGAGTCACCCGTAGTGGATTTCAAAGAGCAACGTAACACGACGGGTGCCAGCCACTGCCTGAGACTCAATCATCCCAACAGAGGGGCAGTCTATTATAGGTGACGCTGAAATATCTGCACAGATGGGGAATTCACGTACCACCTGCCGGAGTCTGTTCGCCGCTTGGGCTACATACCGTATTTGCGGCGGAACTTGTCGACCCGCCCAGCCGTATCAACGATCTTCTGGGTACCGGTATAAAAGGGATGACAGGCAGAACAGACATCGATATGCAATTCATCCGTCAGCGTTGACTTGGTCTGAAATTCATTGCCGCAACTGCAAACAACTTTGATTTCCTGGTATGGGGGGTGAATATCGGGCTTCATTGTTCTCTTCTCAACCTGCTGATGTTGCAGCGAACCACTTGCAAGGGCGCGGAAGGATAACGGTTGTCAGCATGACTCGCAAGTTGTCGTTCATTATCCACAACATCTGTGGATAACTCTGTGAATAACCAATGCCATCGGCAGCTAAGAACCGAACAAATAAGGAAAAATACAATTTTGCACAAGATTTAAGCAATTACAGTTAATTTATATATAACAAATACTTACAAAGCATTTAGAACAGGCAATCTAATCTTCTGATGTAAATCTCAATAAATTCACAGCAAACCGGGGTCATTGTGAATAAACTCAGTCTAAATTTGCATCAATTTGGCCCATGACGAGCAATTCACTGAGCCTGCGCGCCGCCTGACCTCGATGGCTGCGGCGATTTTTGTCATCCGGATCGAGTTCGCCGCCCGTCAGCCCCGCCGATTCATCGAGAAACAGCGGATCGTAACCAAAACCACCCGTACCCCGTGGCGCATCCAGTATCCGCCCCTCCCAGACACCCTCTGCAATGAACGGCTCAGGATCATCCGGCGCACGCACATAGACGATGCTGCTGCGAAACCGGGCCGTGCGTTCAACCTCCGGACAAGCTCCCAGCTCTGCAAGCAATTTCCGGTTATTTTCCTCATCGGTCGCCTCGCTGCCGGCATAGCGAGCCGATCTGATGCCCGGTGCGCCCCCCAGGGCATCAACCTCGAGACCCGAATCGTCAGCAATTGCCGGCAATCCTGACTCGGCCGACGCGTGCCGGGCCTTCAGTAATGCGTTTTGGGTAAACGTGCGACCGGTTTCTTCAATCGAAGAGATCTTGAGTTCGGCCTGCGGTACAAGCTCAAACTGCTCGCCAA
Source organism: Chromatiales bacterium (assembly GCA_002688175.1). Classification (GTDB taxonomy): domain Bacteria; phylum Pseudomonadota; class Gammaproteobacteria; order Steroidobacterales; genus SMWD01. The sequence goes on along the minus strand of NZCC01000043.1, from coordinate 31,032 downwards.
GCAGGTTCTGTAGCTCACGCAGCTTACCGAGGTTACCGGTCGCCAGAATGATGCGGAAGGTTACCCCACTCGCCATGTGTCGAGTGCCGCATTCTGTTCGCGTTGTACAGCCTGAATACCGCCGACCGCCAGATCAAGCAGCGCGTTCAATTCATCACGATGGAATGCGTGGCCTTCGGCTGTGCCCTGAATTTCAATAAATGAGGTGGCATCTTTCATCACGACGTTCATATCGGTTTCTGCAGCCGAGTCCTCAGCATAGTCCAGATCCACCACCGGCATACCGTTGTAGATGCCGACTGAAATCGCAGCAACCTGACCATGCAAAGGATTCTTTTTCATGGCATCAGCCTGCAACAGCCCTTCTATGGCTATCGTCAAAGCAACAAAGGCACCGGAGATTGACGCGGTGCGTGTACCACCATCAGCCTGCAGTACATCGCAATCCAGCGTTATCGTTTGTTCGCCCAAAGCTTCGAGATCGCATACCGCCCTGAGTGATCTGCCGATCAACCGCTGAATCTCAAGTGTTCGGCCTGATTGCTTGCCACGGCTTGCTTCCCGGCTCGAACGCGTATGCGTCGATCCAGGCAGCATGCTGTATTCTGCCGTGATCCATCCTTGGCCTTTGCTACGTAAAAATCGCGGCACCTTTTGCTCAACACACGCAGTACACAACACCCGCGTCCCGCCAAACACGGCCAGTACCGATCCGGCCGCATTGATCGTATAGCCAGGTTCGAAGGATACGGCGCGCAGCTCGTCGCCTGATCTCCGGCTGGGTCGTTCAATCGTCACTTCTGTCATAACCTCATCTACTTAATCTTCATTCCAAAGCCACCTCAACCAACCCAGCGTAATGCGACGGCGGAGGTGTTGTCGGCATACTGTCCGGAAGTTTTAACTGCCTGTTCACCCAGCCGGCGCAGGCCTTCGTTCAAAGCGCTGTTGCTACTGCTACCAAGACAGGCAATATCCTCATCGCTTAGTCCTGACCAGAAACCATCGGTACACGCCAGCAGAGTATCGCCGGGTAACAGCTTTTTATGGCTGGTGATATTCATGCCCGGCAGCGTCATGTCACCACCAAGACAACTCTCGACAAAATTTCGCATGGGATGATCGATAATTTCTTCTTCAGTGATCAACCCTTCCTGAAGCAATAACTCGACATGGCTGTGATCCCGCGTGCGCTCAAAAACCTGCTGATTGCGAATCAGATAAATCCGGCTATCGCCGACATGGCCCCAGTAAGCCCCCCCATCCTGCACGAGGCAGGTCACACAGGTTGCTCGCGGCCGCACCTCGACACTGACGCCATTGCCCAGAACTACGAGGTCCTGGTGTGCCTTGCCGATAGCCAGGTGCAAAAATCCCTGTGGATCAAATACGGGATGAGATATCTGTCTGAATGCCTGGCCGATGCTCTGGCTGGCCACTTCCGCAGCTTTGGCGCCATCTGCATGACCGCCCATGCCATCAATAACGATGACCAGCGCCGCACTTTCTCCGGCCACCACCTGCACTCGGTCCTGATTTTCCTCACGGCCGCCGATCAGACTCAGCTCCGCATACTCTATCTGCAAACTCATTCCCCGAAAAAATTCATTGTTACGCTACGCTGATTCAGCACCAGCACGATATCCGCTCAGTGTAAGCCCCCGACAGTGGGCTTGCATCCAATTTTTGTCATAAATGTGCGCCATATCCGGATAGCAAATCTTCTGTACTCATTCGCAAGGCGTGGCATCATAAGAGACTGATACAGCAATATTCAATCTGCAAGACAGTCGCTGCCAATGATCAATAGCATGACAGGATTCGGTCGAACGGAGCTACAGACTCCCGATGGCCAGTTACAACTCGAAGTTCGCTCGGTCAATCACCGCTACCTCGATATCCAGTTCAAACTGCCCGAGGGTTTTCGAGCCATTGAGCAGGAATTACGTGCCATCGTTGCAACTCGCCTGAAACGGGGCAAGATCGATGTATCCCTGTCATTCAAGCGCCTTGCGGACAAACCGCTGGCAGGACATGTGAACGTCGAACGAACGCGACAGATTATCGAGCAACTTGAAACTATCGCAGCTCTGGTAACAAACCCGGCGCCGATCGATCCGGCAACAGTCATTCGCATGCCCGGGGTTATTGAAGAAGAGGAAATAATTCCTGACACCCTGTATCCCGCTGCCAGGGAGGCCCTGACCTCGGCGATTGCCCAGCTGGCAGATAATCGCGCCAGGGAAGGAGAAAAAATTCACGCCATGCTCGAGAGTCGCTGCGCCGAAGTCATCACACTAGCCACCAGTGTTAGCGAGCGTCTGCCTGAGGTCCTGACAGGAATTCGCCAACGGCTCGAAAAGAAAATTGAGGCATTGAAGGTGCAGATTGACAATGATCGCCTTGAGCAGGAACTGGCCATCATCGCGCAAAAACTCGACGTTAGTGAAGAACTCGATAGACTGGAGGCGCACGTTCAAGAAGTGCGTAATACGCTCACTACCGAGGAACCGGTCGGCAGGCGACTGGATTTCTTAATGCAGGAACTGAATCGGGAAGCTAATACGCTCGGCTCCAAGTCTGCAGACACAGAAACAACACAGGCCGCCGTCGATCTTAAGGTTATTATCGAGCAAATGCGCGAACAGGTGCAAAACGTAGAGTAAAACTATCGGTGTCAACCGCTTGACCATGCAGCAAGGTAAACTATTTGTTATCTCCGCACCCTCTGGCGCAGGCAAGACGACTCTCGTCAAACGTCTAATCGTCGCCCGACCAGACCTGGAATTTTCAATTTCGTATACGACCCGATCGGCCCGGCCCGGTGAACAGGACCGTATTGATTATTTTTTTCTCGACCGTGATAAATTCAAACAAATGCGCGACGCCGGTGCCTTCCTCGAGCATGCCGAGGTATTCGGACATTTTTACGGTACCAGCAAGCAACAGGTCACAGAACTATGCGCAGCCGGTAAAGACGTGTTGCTCGAAATCGACTGGCAGGGCGCTCAGCAGGTTATGGCCAACGACCCGGACTGTACGAGTATTTTCATCCTGCCGCCTTCGATCGATGAACTCGAGCGCCGGTTACGCGGTCGCGCAACTGACAGCGAGGAGGTCATTCGACAGCGGCTGGGCGAAGCCGTCGATGATATTTCACACTGGGCCGAGTTTAACCACGTGGTCATTAACGCAGAGCTCGATCAGGCTGAAACGGAACTGCTGACGATCCTGTCCGGCGCTGGAGAGATGACCCAAACCGTACTGCCTGAGGTCAGAGACCGGGTCAGACAATTGCAGTCGCGCAGTTAGAGACTGGGCCTGGCGCAGGAATCACGCCTGCAACCGCTTCCGCAAGGGCAGGGTGATTATGTTGAGTTGCGGGTCCGGCCTCATTCGGAATCAGGTTGCCTTTACCGCCATGGCCCGCTAGGCTATGCGGTCCCTGAAAACCAATGGACTTAAGGCATGGCCCGAATCACCGTAGAAGATTGCACAAATCAGATCGACAACCTGTTTGAACTGGTTATTGTCGCCGCCAAACGCGCCCGCAAGCTCGCTAACGGGGCAGATGCACTGGTCGAATGGGAAAATGACAAGCCGACTGTTGTTGCACTGCGGGAAATTGCCGGGGGATTGATCAACGAACAAATTCTCGAAGAAATTGATCAGCCTGAAGAAGACCAGCTGAGCAGTGAAGAAGCTGAGCGACTGCTCGCCGAAGCGCCGCTGCCGCCCTTTAACCCAGGGAGCAACCCGCTGCTCTGATTTCACCGTCAACGCACACAAATTATGACAAAAAGCCGGCGACCAGCCGGCTTTTTACATAGGTGCGGTAGAATCGGTTGATGGACTACGCTGCCTCATTGCTGAATCATCTGCCGATATCCCGCCGCGGCACAGGATTCAAGAACCTGCTGGGCAAAATCGGCTACCTGGCCCCCAGCCAACTCGACATCATTGTCGATGCATATGAATTTGGCGCGCAGGCACATGAGGGTCAACGCCGCTACTCAGGTGAACTTTATATAACCCATCCCGTGGCCGTTGCCGGCATTCTGGCAGACCTGCATCTGGACTACCAAAGTATCACCGCAGCGCTCATGCACGATGTCATCGAAGATACGCCGATGGCCAAGGCACAGATCGCCGATCGTTTTGGACAGGAAATTGCCGGCATAGTTGATGGGGTCAGCAAACTTGATCAGCTGTCATTTGATTCGCGCGCCGAAGCCCAGGTAGAAAGCTTCCGCAAAATGATGCTGGCGATGGTCGAGGACATTCGTGTCATCCTGCTGAAGCTTGCCGATCGCTTACACAACATGCAGACACTCGGTGCATTACCGGCCGATAAACAACACCGTATTGCACGAGAAACACTGGACATCTACGCACCTATAGCAAACCGACTTGGTGTCTATAACATCAAGACAAATCTGGAAACTCTGGGCTTTCAATACACCTTTCCATATCGCTATCGTGTGCTCGAGAAGGCTGTCAATAAAACCCGCGGGAACCAGCGCCAACTCGTCCGTAAAATTTCTGACCGACTCAGCAACACGCTCGATGAAATTGGCATTACGAATCAAGTCCATGGCCGACAAAAACATTTGTACAGCATCTACCGCAAGATGCTGGAAAAGCAGCGCTCACTGAATGAAATAACTGATGTTTTCGGTTTCCGTATCATCGTCCAGTCATCTGATGACTGCTACCGGGCACTGGGTGTTTCACACACACTATACAAACCGGTGCCCGGGCGCTTTAAGGATTTTATTGCGATACCGCGCCTTAACGGTTATGAATCGCTGCATACGACGTTGCTTGGTCCGAACGGTATACCGATCGAGGTACAGATTCGTACCGAGGAAATGAACCGGGTTGCCGAGAGTGGTATCGCTGCACACTGGCAATACAAGGCGACGGACAAACAAATTATTCCGCCACAGATACGTGCACGCGAATGGCTCAAAAGCATTACTGAAATGCAGTCCGCGGCAAATTCTGAAGAGTTTATGGAACATGTCAAAGTCGACCTGTTCCCTGACAATGTCTATGTCTTCACGCCGAAAGGAACCATCATGCGATTGCCGCGCGGCTCGACGTGCGTCGATTTTGCCTATGCCGTACATACTGACGTGGGCAACCGTTGTGTTGCGGCCAAAATTGACCGGCGGCTCGTGCCCCTGCGAACCCAGATCAAAAATGGCACGACAGTTGAGATTGTTACGGCCAAGAGTGCAAACCCGGATCCTCGCTGGGTCAGCTTCGTCGTTACAGCAAAGGCTCGCTACAGCGTGCGCCAGTATCTCAAGAACCTGCAGCATGGCGAAGCACGTGATCTCGGTCGACGTCTACTGAATCAGGCATTACGCGATGCAGGCAGCTCATTGCGCAAGATCAGCCGCGACCGGATGAAGTCGATACTCGATGAACTTGGCATGCATGACACCAATGAATTATTTGAAAAAGTCGGCCTTGGAGAGCGTCTCGCACCGCTCGTAACCAAGATCCTGCTCGAAACCCCTTCTACCGATAGCTCCGGCACAACCATCAGTTCACCCATCGCCATTGCCGGCACCGAAAACCTTATCATCAGTTATGCTCGTTGTTGCCACCCGATCCCCGGTGACGCCATCATGGGTTACCTGAGTGCCGGACGCGGTATTGTTGTACATCGCACTGTGTGCGGGAACCTCAGTGAATTTCGCAAACAGCCTGACAAATGGATTGCCGTAAACTGGGAAGAGGCCATCGAACGCGAATTCTCGGTCGAGATAACAGCCGAGATTTTGAATAAACCCGGGGCCCTGGCTGAGATTGCGGCTCGTATCGGAGACTCGGAATCAAATATTGAACAGGTATCTATTAAAGACCGGCAGGAAGAGGAATATGCGGATCTCACTTTCCTGATACTTGTTCGTGATCGTATTCATCTCGCTAAAGTAATTCGTAGAATTCGATCCATGCCTGTCGTCAAGAAAATTTCCCGCAACTGCGCATAGAACCAAGGGGCTCATTTTGAACAGAATTGCAATCCACACTGATGCTGCTCCCGCAGCCATCGGTACCTATTCGCAAGCGATCAGAACCGGTGAACTGATTTTTGTATCCGGCCAGATACCACTCGACCCTCAGACCGGCGAGCTTGTAGGCACTGATAATATCGAACAGCAAATTCGTCAGGTGTTCGAGAACCTCAAGGCTGTCGCCACTGGTGCCGGTACGACACTAGCTGAGGCGGCAAAAATAACTGTTTACCTGACCGACCTCACGCATTTCGCGAGCGTCAATGAAATCATGACCGAGTACTTTGAACAGCCTTACCCGGCACGTGCGGCACTTGGCGTCGCATCGTTGCCACGTGGGGCGGCCATCGAAGCTGATGCAATCCTGATTGTCTGAGACGCAGATAAATCACCCGAGCATGGCCCGAAATCAGCCGATACAATTGTTAATTTGATGATTTCAATACGGTTTGGTGTATCGCCCTGGCAACCATGGGTACTTTACACTGGTATCCCAAATTGCCACTGGATCTCTTGCACTAGTCATGCTGGAATTTCATTGTGAATACGTCGGCATCCAACCGCAAGGATGATGCGGCTGACCTCAAGTGTCTGCGCGGCGTTGGACCTGCTGTAGCAGAGCGCCTGGCGAAGCTTAATATCGAACGACCCATCGACTTGTTGTTCCTGCTGCCGCAACGCTATGAAGATCGAACCTGCCTGACACCACTCGGTGCAACAATACCTGGAATGCGTACCGTTGTTGAAGGCGATATCGCGTTAACAGAAGTAGTCTTTCGACGGCGGCGCACATTACTGGTCAGAATTATCGACGGCACGGGGCAACTGACGCTGCGATTTTTCTATTTCTCCCGTGCACAACAAACCGGCCTCAAACAGGGTGCACATGTACGCTGTTACGGTGAGGTCCGCAAAGGTCCGGGAGGTCTCGAAATGATTCACCCGGAGTACCGGGTGGTCGACAAGAATGATAAACACAGCCTCGAAGAAACCCTGACACCGATCTATCCGACTACCGAAGGATTACAACAACCTCGACTACGCAACCTCGTCAACCAGGCCATTGATCGTTTTCTGCCACAGGTAACCGACTGGATTCCGCAACACTGCATATCTGCACACGGACTGCCCGATCTCAAGTCGTCGATTCTTTATATGCATCGGCCACCACCTGATGCGGATCTGGCTGCACTGGGAGCAGGTATACATGCCTGTCAGCGACGTCTCGCGCTCGAAGAAATGCTGGCTCACCACCTGAGTCTGCGCAAGATTCGTGAACAAAATCGAACCAGGCCGGCCATTTCACTAACCGGCAAACATGCGCTTCGAGATCAGTTTCTGGCTGCACTGCCTTTCGAGCTAACTGGCGACCAGCGCGCCACGCTCGATGACATTGACGCTGATCTGGCCGGAACACATCCCATGATGCGACTGGTACAGGGAGATGTCGGCTGCGGCAAAACGGTCGTTGCGGCCGCTGCCGCACTCAATGCGGTTGCCGAAGGCCACCAGGTCGCCATCATGGCACCGACCGAACTGCTTGGTGAACAGCATCGTGACAGCTTTGCAAAATGGCTGACGCCACTTGGCATCACAGTTGCCTGGTTGTCAGGTGGCCTGACCAGGAAAGCTCGTGAACAGGTTTACATCGCCATCGGTAACGGTGATGCAGCCGTCATCATCGGTACCCACGCACTGTTTCAGGAAGGTCTCGATTTTCATAGCCTGGCGCTGGTTGTTGTTGATGAGCAACATCGCTTCGGCGTTCACCAGCGGCTCAGCCTGATGGAGAAGGGCCGGCACGCTGCGGCGTTACCGCATCAACTCGTCATGACTGCAACCCCTATTCCACGAACGCTGGCGATGACCGCCTATGCTGATCTTGATACCTCGGTCATTCGCGAACTGCCGCCTGGACGACAACCCATCAAGACCGTCGCACTGCCTGAAAAGCGCCGCGCAGAAATCGTCATGCGCGCACGAGATGCATGCCATGCCGGCCAACGCGCTTACTGGGTCTGTCCGCTGATCGAGGATTCCGACAACATCGAATCACAGGCCGCTGAATCAACCCACGCGATGATCGCTGAAGCATTACCGGACCTGTCGGTCGGCCTGGTACACGGGCGCATGAAATCAGCCGATAAAGAGCGTGCCATGCACGCATTCACAACCGGTAAAATGCAGATCCTCGTTGCCACTTCGGTAATAGAGGTCGGTGTAGATGTACCGGAAGCGACACTGATGATCATCGAAAATGCTGAACGGTTAGGCTTGTCACAATTACACCAGTTACGCGGACGGGTAGGGCGCGGCGCCACTGCGAGTAACTGTGTGTTGCTGTACCGTCCACCGCTTTCAGCGATGGCTAAACGACGTATTGGTGTTTTACGCAACACGAATGACGGCTTTAAAGTTGCACAACACGATCTCGAGTTACGCGGCCCCGGCGAAGTGCTCGGCACCCGCCAGACTGGCCTGATGCAGTTGCGTATTGCCGACCTGATTCGCGACGCAGACCTCGCGCCGGCAGTACAAAAAATTGCTACGCAACTCATGGATTCCGAACCCACTGCGGTAAGTGCTCTCATCAGGCGCTGGATCGGTGCCGGCAGCCGCTTTGGCAGAGTCTGATCACTCACGACCTCAAACGACAGTCGGCAAGGTTCCAGCCACGATTCCTGTAATTTGTCCTGGCATAAAGGTGTCGAGGCCTTTTCCGGTTCAGGCTGGTATTCTTCCTGCATGACAACTGACCCGCAAAACCAGGCTCGCTTGTTATTGACCGAGCTGGCCAATCAGGCTCGACAGTACGCCAGGCTGATGCGCTTTGATAAACCGATTGGTATCTGGTTACTGCTGTGGCCGACGCTCTGGGGGCTGTGGATCGCCGGGAAAGGACACCCCGAGCCACGTATTTTTCTCGTCTTTGTTATCGGCGTAATCGTAATGCGCTCAGCTGGTTGCGTCATCAACGATTTTGCAGACCGAAACCTGGACGGCAAGGTACTGCGCACCCAGGACCGGCCACTGGCTACAGGTGCCGTCTCCCCTGCAGAAGCCCTTGTGCTGTTTTGCGCACTCGGACTCATTGCAATCGCACTGGTCCTGACGCTTGACCCGCTGACCCAGTCGCTGGCCGTCATTGGCGCTATCCTTACCATCTCATATCCCTTCATGAAACGCCTGATCGCCGCGCCCCAACTGGTTCTCGGTGCAGCTTTTGGTTGGAGTATTCCGATGGCATTTGCCGCCCAGACCGGTGAAATTCCGCGCCTGGCCTGGTTAATCTGGCTGGCAGTTATTGTCTGGGCCGTAATTTACGACACGATATATGCGATGGTGGATCGTGAAGATGACCTGAAACTTGGCATCAAATCTACCGCCATCCTGTTCGGCGGCACCGATGTATTCATCATCACGCTGTTGCAGATCATCCTGATGTTTGCATTCTGGCTGATCGGTGCAGCTGCACACCTCGGGGCATGGTATTTTTCAGCCACACTGTTTACCGGCCTGTTCTTTATTTACCAGTTCTTATTAATTCGACACCGGCAACCTGATGCATGCTTTCGCGCATTCCTGAACAATAACTATGTCGGTGCGGCAATCTTTATCGGCATCCTGCTCGACTACACGTTCAGCGCAGCTGTTTGACCTCAAACGGTCCGGGCCACGGTCCAGATCTGTATATCCCGGGCACCGGCTGCTTTTACTGCCGCCGCCACTGCGAGTGCTGTCGAACCGGTCGTCAACACATCATCGACGATCGCTAGCCGCAATCCGGTCAGGTCATCGGGCGCAGCAAAGGCGCCAACGAGATTATGCCTGCGGGCAGAACCGGTGAGCGACGTCTGTTCAAGGGTGTGTCGAATTCGATGACAGGCATCGAGGCGCAGCGACAATCCGAGTTGCCGTGCTACCGGTGCGGCGATTTCCGCCGCCTGGTTGAAACCACGAGCAGCCCATCGGCGTCGATGTAGCGGTACCGGTACGATGACATCCGGTAATTCGACCGACATCCAGCGACCCAGGCTGAACAGGTACATGGCGAGCAGTTCTCCCAGCACCGAGGCAAAATCGAGCCGCTGATGGAATTTAGCTCCGGCGATAATCCGATCGACCGGATAGTCATAAGCCAGCGCCGACAGCATCCGAAAATGCCTGCCGGCCGGCATCCGGCAGGTATCGCAATACTCAAGTGGGTGACCTGACGGCAGCGGGATACCACAGCTAAGGCACGGGTTGGTTAGCCACGGCAAATCAGTGCGGCACCCCTCACAACAGGCCTGCTCACCACCTGTCAGGCCACAAAACACGCAGCTTCTAGGCAACAGGCTGGCCAGCAGCCTGTCAACTTGGCGTAGCATTTCAGGTTGACAGTAATCGCATGATCTACATACTGTCGCGCTGTAGTCGCGGTAATTAAACCTGACAATCACCTGAAACAGGCCATAAACAGAACACTGGAAATTACGATGCTATCTTCCCAATCCCCGGGCACCCCGCCTATCCGTACCGACTGGTCACATGCTGAAGTCACCGACCTGTTTGCCATGCCGTTCAACGAATTACTGTATTTGGCGCACTCATCGCACCGCAGTTATTTTGATCCGAACCGACTGCAAATCAGTACGCTAATCAGTATCAAAACCGGTGGCTGCCCGGAAGACTGCGCCTATTGCTCACAGAGCGTTCACTTTGACACCGCCGTCGCACACGAAAAACTCATGCCACTCGATGCAGTGCTCAACGCAGCCAGACAAGCGAAGGAAAATGGCGCGACGCGTTTCTGTATGGGCGCCGCCTACCGCAACCCGAAACCAAAACAGCTGGCAGCCATCACCGAGATGGTGGCCGCCGTACACGAACTCGGCATGGAAACCTGCGCAACGCTGGGCATGCTGAAGCCTGAACAGGCCGAGCAGCTCAAAGCAGCCGGTCTCGACTACTACAACCACAATCTGGATACCTCCGAAGCCTTTTACCCGGAAGTGATTTCAACACGTACCTATCAGGATCGACTCGACACGCTCGAGGCAGTGCGTAACGCCGGTCTGAATGTCTGCTGCGGTGGCATCATCGGCATGGGTGAGAGTCAGAGTGACTGGATCGACATGCTGCATACCCTTGCAACCCTGCCGGAACATCCCGGCAGCGTACCGATTAATCAACTCGTACAGGTCGCCGGTACTCCGCTCGACGACCAGCCGATCAATATCGACCCACTGGACTTTGTCCGTATTATCGCCATCGCCCGCATCCTGATGCCCGCATCACATGTACGCCTGTCTGCCGGCCGCAGCGAGATGAGCGATGAGCTGCAGGCCCTGTGCTATTTTGCCGGTGCAAATTCAATTTTCTACGGTGAGAAACTGCTGACGACCGGCAACCCTGAAACCGACAAAGACCTGCAGCTGATGGACCGACTTGGTATGCAGGCTGAAATATAGGGCTACTGTCCACCTGCCCAAAGTCTTTCCCTGAGCGGATTTTTCTGCCGTTGACCCCTCGGAAACGCCGCAGGAGCGGCTTTAAGGTTTCCGAGGGGTCAACGGCAGAAAAATCCGGGACACTCTCGTGGACCGCATACCAGAAATAGTCATTCATTCCACTAATTTGTCCAAGGCATTTTGTGTCCGGTTACCCTTCCGAAACCTTAAAGCCGCTCCTGCGGCGTTTCGGAAGGGTAACCGGACACAAAATGCCAACCAGGGAAAGAATTAATTTACGGCACCCCCAGTGGTGTCAGACACCATTTTCCGACACCATCCCCCTCATGATCGATCAACTCCGCATCCGCCACGCATTCACTCGCGCCGCTGCCGGTTTCGACGCCGGTGACTTCCTGCACCGTGAAGTTCGTGAGCGTCTGCTTGATCGCTTGCAGGCGGTGACAGCTGAACCTGCCCGGATCATTGATCTTGGCGCTGGCACCGGTGCTGCAACACCGGGTTTGCAATCCAGGTTCCCCGCTGCACACATCTTGTCGATCGACAGTTCGGCCGCAATGCTTACGGCCGGTAGCGCAGTTCAACATGGCCTATGTGCCGATGCAGCACACCTGCCGCTGGTTGATGACTGTGCCGACATGGTGGTCTCCAATCTGATGCTGCATCACTGCCCTGATCCAGTCGCGGTACTGACAGAAGCCCGTCGTGTGCTATCGACTCAGGGCTTTTTAGTGCTGACAACCTTCGGCCGCAAGAGCCTCTTACAACTCGGCCGCGGCTGGGCGAGTGCAGATCAATTTACGCATATATCGCCATTCTTCGACCTTCAGGAACTCGGCAACCTGCTTACCGCCACTGGCTTCACCGAGCCGGTACTCGACATCCAGACACTTACGGTGACCTATGACACCCTGGAGAAGATAATGGTTGATTTACGCAGCGCCGGCTCAACAAACGCAACTGACGGCAGGAATCGTGGCCTGACCGGACGCAATACATGGAGCCGATTCGCTGCAGCTTACGACCAATTACGCGAATCCGACGGAAAATTGCCCGTTACCCTCGAAATTATTTTCACGCTGGCCTGGGCAGGCAAGTACCGGGAGGACAGTAACGAGATCGAGATCCCGGTAGAAGCCATCGGCAAACTAAACCACGGTCCATCGAATTAATGGCCAGGCTCTTGTTCCACATCTGGTTTCCAGGTCTGCCTGGTTGCCTTTACGGGTAACTCCGAATTGCATGGCTAAAGGGCATCAGGTAAGATTCTTCCGCCGCGTGTTATGCGGCTTTAATATGTGAGGGCACAACGAGATTAGTTCGGGCAGGGGCCTTCAATTCATTATCTGGATTGATCCCAATCGCTCACTCGCTGGCACTCCGGTCAGCGGGATTCAAATCTCTTGTTGATAATTGCACTCAGTGAGGCCGGTACTATTTATGGTTCCCGCATTTATTCAACTGACTCGTCAGGATGAACGGGTTGATGTTGGAGCAAGCCTGTTGGGCTCGGAGTAAATTGATGAAAAAATGCTTGATGCCCATTTGGGGCTCATTATTTGCCGTATCGACGGCTAATGCAGAATGGGAAGTTAACCTGCCCGTCGGCGTAACAGATATCAGTGCGCTTATATTTGATCTGCATATGTTCGTATTCTGGATCTGTGTTGCCATCGGTTTCGTAGTTTTTACCGCGATGACCGTGGCGATGATCAAATTCCGCAAATCCAAGGGCGCAGTGCCTGCGACGTGGTCGCACAGCCTGACCGCCGAAATTATCTGGACTGTGATCCCGATCATGATCCTGATCAGTATGGCAATACCGGCAGCCCGCGCACTCGTAGAGATCGAGGACACCCGCGGTACCGAAATGACCATCAAAATAACCGGTTATCAGTGGAAGTGGCATTACGACTATATTGGTGAGGATGTTCAATTCTTCAGCAGCCTGGCTCAAACAAGTAATGAAGCGCGACGTCTGGGCTCAGACATTGATCCGAACAGTGTTGAAAATTACCTGCTGGAGGTCGACCGTCAGCTCGTCCTGCCGGTCGATACCAAGATCCGTTACCTGATCACAGCCAATGATGTACTGCATGCGTGGTGGGTACCCGCGTTTGCCGTCAAGAAAGATGCTATTCCCGGCTATATCAATGAAGGCTGGTTCAAGGTTAACGAAACAGGTACCTATCGTGGCCAGTGCGCCGAACTTTGCGGCAAAGATCATGGCTTCATGCCGGTCGTCGTTAAAGTGCTGTCAAAGACAGATTATGCAGCATGGCTGGCCGCGCAACGCACCAGCTGAATCTTTTTAGATACCCAATAACCAGACACTACACCAAACACGGAACAGACCGCATGAGCGCAACTGCAGCAGATATCCACGACAATCACGATGATCATGGCCCGGTTCACACCGGCATCAAACGCTGGTTGTTCACGACCAACCATAAAGACATCGGTACGTTGTACCTGGTCTTTTCACTGATCATGCTGTTCGTCGGCGGCCTGATGGCCATGATAATCCGGGCAGAACTATTTCAGCCGGGGCTGCAATTCGTCAATCCCAATTTCTTCAACCAGATGGTTACGCTACATGCGCTGGTTATGGTGTTCGGCATGATCATGCCGGCCTTCGCCGGGTTCGCCAACTGGATGATCCCGTTGATGATTGGCGCACCTGACATGGCATTGCCGCGCCTTAACAACTGGTCGTTCTGGCTGCTGCCTTTTGCTGTTGTCCTGCTGGCATCTACATTGTTCATGCCGGGCGGTGCGCCCGCTTCCGGATGGACGCTGTATCCCCCGCTGGTACTGCAAACCGGCGATGCGTTTCCGTTCGCAATCTTTGCTGTCCACCTGCTCGGTATTTCATCGATCATGGCTGCGATCAACATCATCGTGACTATCATGAACCTCCGCACGCCATCGATGTCGCTGATGCAGATGCCGCTGTTTGTCTGGGGCTGGCTGATCACAGCGTACCTGCTGATCGCGGTTATGCCGGTCCTGGCCGGAGGTGTCACGATGTTGCTGATGGATCAGTTCTTCGCTACCAGCTTCTTCCAGGCAGCGGGCGGTGGCGACCCGGTCCTGTTCCAGCACATCTTCTGGTTCTTCGGCCACCCCGAGGTCTACATCATCATACTGCCGGCATTCGGTATTATTTCGCAGATCATTCCAGCTTTCTCTCGCAAACCACTTTTCGGGCACAGCGCGATGATCTATGCGATGGCCAGTATTGCCTTCCTGTCTTTTATCGTCTGGGCACACCACATGTTCACGGTAGGTATGCCGCTGGCCGGACAAATGTTTTTCATGCTGTCGACAATGCTGATCGCAATTCCAACCGGCGTAAAAGTATTTAACTGGACCGCCACGATGTGGCAAGGTTCTCTGTCGTTTGAAACACCCATGTTGTTCGCGATTGCATTCCTGTTCCTGTTCACGATCGGCGGTTTCTCGGGGCTGATGATGGCTATGGCGCCCCCCGACTTTCAATACCATGACACCTACTTCATCGTCGCACATTTCCATTACGTACTCGTCCCCGGGGCAATGTTCGCGGCAATTGCCGGCTGCTATTTCTGGTTGCCAAAATGGACCGGTCACATGTACGACGAACGTCTCGGCCAGATTCACTTCTGGCTCTCTACCATCTTCGTCAACCTGACCTTCTTCCCGCAACATTTCGTTGGTCTTGCCGGTATGCCAAGGCGTATTCCGGATTACGCTGTGCAATTTACAAATTTCAATGCCATGTCGAGCATCGGTTCGTTTGGCTTTGGCTTATCGCAACTGCTGCTTGTCTACGTCATCTACAAGTGCGTCAAGGGTGCCCGCAAAGCAACGGCTGAGGTATGGGACAGCCCTGAAGGTCTCGAATGGACAGTGCCCTCACCAGTTCCGTACCACGCCTTTGATAAAGCGCCGACATATACGCCGCGTAACTGGGGCGGGTAGCACCGAATATGGGCACTCAGTCAAAAGTAATTGATGATAATAAACTGCAACGCAAGATCCGTATGAATGCGCTCCTGTTAGGATTTGTGGCTTTCGGGTTTTTCATTGCATTTGTGGTTGCGACTGCGCTGAAGGTTTAAGTCCATCATGGGCCAAAAATTCAGACAACCTCAAATACACAAAACTCTGGTCACCAAGCTGATCGGCATGGCACTCGGCATGTTCGTTTTCGGTTTCCTGTTAGTGCCACTCTATGACATCTTTTGTGACATCACCGGCATCGGCGGCAAGTTCGATACTCAGGCTGCCGTCGTTACAGTACAAACACCTACTGATGACCGGACGATTACCGTCGAATTTGTTGCCTCGTTAAATGAATACGCTCCATGGGAGTTCCGTCCCTCAACGACGAGCATACAAGTAAGACCTGGCGAAATGTATGACACAACTTTCTATGCCCGTAATCTGACCGATCGGGAAATTACCGGACAGGCGGTGCCGAGTATTGCCCCTGGCCAGGCTGTCAAATATTTTAAGAAAACCGAATGCTTTTGTTTTACGTCACAACAATTCACTGCCAGGGAATCCAGGGACATGCCGTTACAGTTTGTCGTTGACCCGGATCTGCCCCGGCATATTGACCGACTGACCCTTTCATATACTTTTTTTGTTGCCAAACAGGTCGCAAATAACTAGCAGCAGAACCCGAGAGACAGAGGAATCGCCACCATGGCACAACCATCTAACAAGTATTACATTCCCGAGTCGACGCGTTGGCCGGTAATAATTTCAGCCGGCCTGTTCATCATGTTTGCCGGCGTTGCGATCCTTCTGAACGGTGGTGAAATTGGTCAATATGCGACCTACGTCGGTTTTGCGATCATCATCGCCATGGTGTTTTCATGGTTTAACGAAGTTATTGGTGAAAGTGAAGGGGGCATCTTCAATGACCGTGTCGATACCTCATTTCGGATGGGCATGTTTTGGTTCATTTTTTCCGAGGTCATGTTCTTTGCGGTATTTTTCAGCGCCTTATGGTACGCACGCAATCTTTCCCTGCCATGGCTGGCCGGTGAAGGTAACAACCTTTTCACCAATCAGCTGCTCTGGGAAGGTTTTGAAAATGCCTGGCCTTCGAATGGGCCTGGCGGTATGGGCGGTACATTCGAACCAATGGCGGCTATGGGTATCCCAGCCATCAATACGGCCATTCTGTTATCCAGCGGTGTCACGTTGACCATCGCCCACCATGCACTGAAGGCTGGTAAACGTGGCATTCTGAATATTTTCCTTGCCTTGACATTCATCCTCGGCTTCATCTTCCTTGCTTTGCAGGTTGAAGAATACATTGAGGCATATCATCAGCTGAATCTGACACTTGAGTCTGGCATCTACGGCGCCACTTTTTTCATGCTAACCGGCTTTCATGGGTTACATGTAACGATCGGTGCGACGATGCTCCTGGTGATCTGGCTACGTTGCCTGAAAGGTCATTTCACACCGACCAAACATTTCGCCTTTGAAGGTGTCGCGTGGTATTGGCATTTCGTCGACGTCGTCTGGCTCGGCCTGTTTATATTTGTTTACTGGCTTTAATACCGGGATAAATCGGGGTCAGACAGGGATGACTGAAATAACACACAAAAATACCCCCGTTTTCGGTGCAACCCTGGGGCCGGCTGTTTTATTAGCTTAGAACTGTGAGTTCGGAAGAATACCGTGCGGCTGAATCAGCCCGGTCAGATAGGCGATAACCAATAAGCCGAACAACAATACCGACAACGTGATTCTGACGGTCAGGGAATTTACCAGTTTCTTCGAATTGCCCTTATCACCGACGAGCGCAAATGCTCCCGAACCCAGGCTGATAATAATGGCCAGAAAAACAACAACGATCAGTATTTTTATAAACATTCGCGCAGACTAGACGGAAGACGTGAGAAGCGCAATAAAAAAAAGTTTTCGCCCGCCACTCTGGGGTACGCTTGGCCTGGTTATCGGCTGTACGATTTGCTGCGTGGCCGGTTTCTGGCAATTAGGACGGGCTGATGAAAAACGGGCCTTGTTTGCAGCATTCGATCATGGCGCCGAGGCTAAAACACGACTTTATCCGGTCACAAATACCGAAGCAGAACAATATCTCTACCAGCACTTCACGCTCACCGGTAGATATGAACCGGAGCGTCAGATTCTCCTCGACAACATGATTCACGATGGTCAACCGGGTTACCAGGTTCTGACTCCGCTCATACTCGACACAACTGCGGTACTGGTCAATCGTGGCTGGCTGCCCGCCAACCCGGACCGGGCTGTCATCCCCGATACCGCTGTTACCAGTAAGACCCGGGCCGTGAGCGGACGACTATATCGACTACCTCGATCCGGCTATACCCTGGAACCTGTTGCCCTGCAGCCCAATTCGGTCTGGCCCAGGCGATTGTTATTTCCATCAGTCAAGGAGATAGTTCTGCACATTGGTTTTCCCGTTCACGATTACCAACTGCTGCTGGATCCAACCGATGACGAAGGTTACACACGAGACTGGCGGCCAGCGTTAATGAGCCCGGAAAAACACCTCGCTTATGCGATCCAATGGTTCATGATGGCCGCTACGATACTTATAATTTATATTGCACTGAATATCCGGGCGACACGCAGTGAGATACCTGATGTCTGAGCAAAGAAAAAAAACCGGGCGCTTGCAGCTCCTGATGCTCGCGGCCGTTTTTTTCGGCCCGGCACTCCTGGCCTGGCTGCTCTACAATCCTGGCGGCGGAACACCCCCGGTCGGTTCAACGGCAAACGGTGAACTTATCACAACCGTGAAACTTGTCCCTGATGCCAATCTCCAGGTGCCGCGTGAACAGCAAAATTCACCCTACCCGGGCCGCTGGACACTTGTACATGTCGGCGACGGAGCCTGCAACGAACCATGCGCGATCTCATTGTACGAAACACGCCAGGTACGCCAGGCACTCGGCAAGGATGACCAGAGAGTGCAGCGCATCTTGTTTTTGCTTGATGACACACCACTCAACGCGGCTATTGTCGAACAACACCCCGGATTGATAGTCTTTCCATCTGATCACTTGCTGGCCAGTGCGTTTATTGCAGCAATTGAGCCATACAGTATCCAGGATGTGTTCCTGATTGACCCGCTTGGCAACCTCATCATGCGTTTCACTACTGATATCGGCATGAAAGGCATGCATAAGGATTTGAAAAAACTTTTGAAGATTTCACATATCGGCTAAATTACAAATGGGCTTCGGTGCCCACTAATAAAGGAACCAAGGTATGTATAACTGGTATATCCGGCTGATCGGTCTGGCTGCAGTCCTTGCGCTCGTAGTCGTCATTCTCGGTGCATGGGTTCGTCTGACCGACGCCGGCCTCGGTTGCCCGGACTGGCCCGGCTGCTACGGCTCACTGATCGTACCTAACGATGCTACTGAGGTTGCCGATGCGAATGCCGCTTTTCCTGAACGCCCGGTCGAAGCGGAAAAAGCATGGCATGAGATGATTCACCGCTTTGCGGCCACGACACTTGGACTATCAATACTGATCGCTGCATTTCTCGCCTGGCGCAACCGGGACGATCCTGACCAACCGGTAAAAATGCCAATCGCGTTGCTTGGGGTCGTAATTTTCCAGGGCCTGCTCGGCATGTGGACTGTCACCCTGCTACTCAAACCGCTCATCGTTATGGGCCACTTGCTCGGCGGTCTGACAACGCTTGGCATGGCCTTCTGGTTGACACTGGAGTACCTGCGTCGCGCCACGGTTGCCCGGATCAGGCCACGACAGATTGTCACCCCAGCCCTGGTCGGTCTCATCGTCCTCGTTTTGCAGATCGCACTTGGTGGCTGGACCAGCCCCAATTACGCAGCCCTGGCATGTCCTGATTTGCCCACTTGTCAGGGTAGCTGGTGGCCGGAAGACATTGATTTTGCCGAAGGCTTTGTCATGTGGCGTGGACTGGGAGTTAACTATGAGTTCGGCGTTCTTGAAGCGCCGGCGCGGGTAGGTATCCATTATACGCATCGCCTCGGTGCGCTCGTTGCATTCCTGCTGCTTGGTTTTCTCAGCCTTAGTGCCATCAGAAATTCGGCATCGACCGCAATCGTGCGCTCGGGTCACTTTGTCATTGTGGCGCTGATCACGCAATTATTGCTTGGTATCAGCGTTGTCTGGTTTGGCCTGCCGCTATTTCTTGCCGCGGCACATAATGGTATTGCCGCACTGCTGTTACTCGCGATGATCAATCTGAACCATGCCGCGGCCACTTATGCCCGATCCTGAATTGCGCCAGTGACCAAGACCAATCGATTTACCCTGATCGCAACAGTTCTACTCAGCATACTGCTGTATACGATTCTCCAATTCGCACATGACCTCAATGTTGCCTGGGACGGCAGTCCCCTTGAGCAGCCCGCCACAACCCGTGACAAACCTGCGGCAACTGAACCACGTATTACAAGCGCAACAGATCTGCATAAAGTGTTGGCCGACGGTACGCTCAATGCTGTCCTGAATGACTATGCAATCTGGAGCGACGCACGGGGATTTACCGGTAATAATCGTCTGTTCGGTGCACCTGACAGCATACCCTCCAATGCGCCGGCGGCCAGCAATGAAGCCGGTCTTCAGGCCCGCAGCGAAGCGGGCGATGCCGGCGCGACCCAGGCACTTGCAGCACAAATTCTATTCGCCGATCCGTTCAACGCCATCGCGCTTTTCCGGCTAGCCGCTGAACAAGGCTCAACATTTGCGTTATTACGCATTGGCTCCTTGTATGCGGCAATCGATACTACAGGTACCCGCAACGAAACAGCCAACCCCGCACAACTGAAACGCATTGCCAATCTCACCGAAAAAGGTGTCAACCATAGCCTCCGGCTGACTGCATTCGGCTACGTGGTTACGGCGCTGCGCGATGGCGGGATACCCATCATCGATTATGACCTGCTTGAGTGGCTGGATCAGTTGAACGATACCGTAACAGACGATGAGCGGGTTGCCGTCTGCAAGTGGTCAGAACGCACGCTAATCGAGATTGCCAAGCACAGGGTGCGTTGGGGAAAACCGGCGGTCACGACAGTTGCACCACCGATTTTCTTCGCTATCCCCGCTCTGGCCGACCGGCTACCCTGTAGACGAACCGCTTATCCTATTGATAACCTGATGGATCTAGCCCACTGCACAGTAACCAAAGTCAGCAATGCAGCAGACCAGGATCTGGATCTGTATATATGTAAGAAATAGTCAGACCCGGGCACCTTTTTTCCAGCTAGACTTACACCCCTGACACTGACGGACCGGAATTTCTCGACATGGACGTAACACCGATTATTGATCCGCTGAATGACGCACAGCGTGAGGCCGTCACGGCAGCCGATAACCCAATGCTGGTCATTGCCGGAGCCGGCAGTGGCAAGACCCGTGTCCTGGTACACCGGATCGCCTGGCTGGTCGAGGTCGATGGGGTCTCGCCGCACGGAATCCTGGCCGTCGCCTTCACCAACAAGGCCGCGGCTGAGATGCGCATCCGGATCGAGAAATTACTCGGCGAGCCCATCAATAACCTCTGGGTTGGCACCTTCCATGGTCTTGCGCACCGGTTGTTACGCCGCCATTGGCAGGAGGCCGGCCTGCCGCAGTCATTCCAGATTCTGGATTCGGAAGACCAGCATCGGCTGCTCAAGCGCATGTGTAAAAATCTCGAACTGGATGAAACGACCTGGATACCACGCGAGATCCAGTATTTCATCAACAAGCAAAAAGATGATGGTTTGCGCCCGGAACATATCGCAGACCACGGTGATCAGAACCGACGACAGCTTATTCATTTCTACAAGCTCTACCAGGATATATGTGAACAATCGGGTCTGGTGGATTTCGCAGAACTGCTGCTCAGGGCCCATGAACTGTGGCTACATCACCCGAACCTGCTCGAACGTTACCGGCGGCGCTTTCGACATCTGCTGGTCGACGAGTTTCAGGATACCAACGCAATACAGTATGCATGGCTCAGGGTGCTGGCCGGTGAAACCGGCATCCCCTTCGTTGTCGGCGACGACGACCAGTCAATCTACCGCTGGCGCGGAGCCAGGGTCGAGCATATATACAAGTTTCAGAAAGATTTTCCCAATGCCCGCGTTGTCAAACTCGAACAGAATTACCGTTCCACCGGCACCATCCTGAAGGCCGCCAATGCGATCATCGAGAACAACAGCACCCGGATGGACAAGAAATTATGGACCGGGGGCAATGACGGTGACCTGATCAAGCTATATAACGCGTACAACGAACGCGATGAAGCTGACTTCGTTATAGCCCGGATCCAGGAATGGATACGCGGTGGCAACCGGCGTGACGAAACCGCGGTGTTATACCGCTCGAATGCACAATCTCGGGTGTTTGAAGAATCATTATTGCGGGCAAATTTGCCATACCGTGTCTACGGTGGTCAGCGCTTCTTCGAGCGTGCCGAAATCAAGGATGCACTGGCTTACCTGCGCCTGATCGAGAATCGCAACGATGCCCCTTCTTTTGAGCGTGTCGTCAACGTCCCGACACGCGGTATCGGGGCAACAACGGTCAACACGATCCGTGAATATGCACGTGCAAATGCATTGCCCATGTGGGAAGCAGCACGATCACTGGCGGGTGGACAGCTGCCGGGCCGTGCTGCAAACGCTGTACAGGCCTTCCTGATGCTGATCGAAACACTCGCTGGCGACACTCGTGATATTGAGCTGCACGAGCAGGTTGATCATATTATTCAACGTAGTCGGCTCACCGATCACTATCGTAAAGAACCACGTGAAAAGGCTGAAGCCCGAATCGAGAATCTTGAGGAACTCGTCAGTGCTGCACGAGGTTTCGAGGATGACGAAGCGGAGGAGGGCATGTCGCCCATGGCAGCATTTCTCGCCCATGCTGTGCTCGAATCAGGTGACGCACAGGGCGACGAGTGGGACGATTGTGTACAGCTCATGACCCTGCATTCAGTCAAAGGCCTCGAGTTTCCTCTCGTGTTTATGACTGGAATGGAAGACGGGTTGTTCCCCCATCAACGCTCGATGAATGATGCGGATGGCCTCGAAGAAGAGCGGCGGCTCTGTTATGTCGGTACTACCCGAGCAATGAGTGAGTTATACCTCACTTGTGCCGAACAGCGCCGTATGTATGGTGTCGACAAGTTTGCCCACCCATCCAGGTTTATCAGGGAGATTCCCGAGGACCTGATCGAGGAAGTACGCCCCAGTATCCGGGTCTCACGGCCAGTCAGCCATGCCAGATCGCGCCCGGGCCAGACCCTCACCGGCAGCACGCGCAAACCGGGTGGTCTCGGCAAAGCTGCTGAGAACGGTATCCAACTGGGCCAACACGTTTGCCACGGCAAATTTGGCGAAGGTGTCGTGCTGAATTACGAGGGTACCGGCGCCCATGCACGGGTACAGGTCAATTTTGCGACTGCCGGCACAAAATGGCTCGTCATGTCCTACGCCAAGCTCGAACTGATGTAGACTACGCATGCCTAGGCCACGTATACACTTAAACAGATGAACATCCTGATCCTCGGCGCCGGGCAAGTCGGCACCACGGCTGCACAGCATTTAGCCAAAGAGGAAGCCAACGAAGTCACGATTGTCGACTCGAATGCAGCGGTCCTCAGGGACCTGCAGGACCGACTCGACGTACGCACCGTGATTGGCCATGCTTCCTTCCCGGACGTACTCGAACGTGCCGGTGCGCGTGATGCGGACATGATCATTGCACTGACCAACAGCGATGAAATCAATATGATCGCATGTCAGATTGCCTACACGATTTTTCAAACACCGACGAAAATTGCCCGCATCAGGGCTGCTGAATACATTGGTGCCGAAGAACTTTGGCAACAGGCGGCCATCCCGGTAGATTTTCGTATCAGTCCGGAAGAACTCGTCACGCAGCATATCGAGCAACTGATACATTACCCGGGTGCATTCCAGGTACTTGAATTTGCCGATGGTGCCGTACGCCTTGTCGGAGCCCGTGCACATCGCGGTGGCTTGCTCGTTGGCCAACAAATCAAAGCACTTCACGAACATATTCCCGGCATTGAAACCCGAATCGCAGCGATCTACCGAAACGGCAGGAGTATAGAACCGGATGGCAACACACTGATTCAGGAAAATGATGAGGTGTTTTTTATCGCGGCATATAAAGATATTCGTGTCGTCATGAGTGAAATGCGCAAGCTGGAAGATCCGGTCCGCCGGGTCGTGATTGCCGGTGGTGGCAACATTGGTTTTCGGCTCGCTGCATTACTCGAACAGACCAATCAGGTCAAAGTTATCGACCATAACAAGGGGCGGGCCAAATACATCTCTGAGCTACTCGACAAAACGATTGTCTTGCATGGAGATGCCGCTGATGAAGAGTTGCTTATTGAAGAAAATGTCGACAATGCCGATATTTTTGTAGCCCTGACGAATGCGGAAGAGGCTAACATTCTGTCGGCGATGGTTGCCAAGCAACTTGGTTGTAAAAAGGTCATGTCACTGATTAACCGGCCGGCCTATGCTGAACTTGTAGAGAGCGGCGCCATTGATGTTGCAATTTCGCCCCGTCAAATTACCATCGGTTCCTTGCTGGCCCATGTGCGCCGAGGTGATGTTGTTAAAGTGCACTCTTTGCGTCGTGGGCGTGCAGAAGCAATGGAAGCAATCGCACATGGCACAGAAAATGAATCGAAGGTTGTCGGTCGGGCAATCGAAGACATAAAACTGCCCCCCGGCACTTCTATCAACGCCATTGTCCGTGGTAATGAAGTCATGCAGGCACACCACGACACCGTAGTTAAATCAGACGATCACGTCATCATGTTCATCACCGACCGAAGGCAGACGGAAGAAGTCGAGCGTCTGTTCCAGGTCAACGTCAAGTTCTGATACCACAACCATGCACCTGCCCGTCGTTCAGAGAATTCTTGGCTTGTTGCTGATGTTATTCAGCAGCAGCATGCTACCGCCGATTGCGATTTCGCTGATTTATAAAGACGGGTCAAGCGCGGCTTTCATCCAGGGTTTCGCTGTTACGCTGATTGCTGGTGCAATGATCTGGTTCCCGGTTCGCAAGGAACAACGTGAATTACGTTTGCGCGACGGTTTTATTATTGTGGCTGCATTCTGGGTTGTACTCGGTACCTTTGGTGCAGCGCCATTAATGTTCTCGACTACACCCAACATGACGATCACAGATGCAGTCTTCGAGGCTATCTCAGGCCTGACGACCACCGGTGCTACCGTTCTGTCCGGCCTCGATATTTTGCCGGAATCAATCCTGTACTATCGCCAACAATTACAGTGGTTGGGCGGCATGGGCATCATTGTCCTGGCTGTTGCCGTACTGCCGATGCTCGGCGTTGGTGGCATGCAATTATATCGAGCCGAAACACCCGGACCCGTCAAAGATACCAAGCTGACACCACGTATTACCGAGACCGCCAAAGCCTTGTGGTATATCTACCTCGGACTGACAATTGCCTGTGCGGTTTCCTACTTCGTTGCTGGCATGAACCTGTTCGATGCAATCTGTCACAGCTTCAGCACAGTTGCAATTGGCGGTTTTTCTACCCATGACGCAAGCATTGGGTTTTTCAGTGAAAACCATCCGTTTGTCGAGTTGATTGCAATAGTT
Source organism: Chromatiales bacterium (assembly GCA_002688175.1). GTDB lineage: Bacteria > Pseudomonadota > Gammaproteobacteria > Steroidobacterales > SMWD01. Next base: position 5,897 of record NZCC01000043.1, on the reverse strand, counting down.
TTCATGTCCCTGTCTGGTGTAAATTTTTCCCTGCACTTTTTTGCCTGGCGTTCTTACTCGATTCAACATTACCTGGAAGATCCGGAGTTTAAGGCCTATACATGGATCATGATCGGTACTTTATTTGTTGTCCTGACCGGGCTTTATATGAGTGGTGAGTATTCAACCCTCAGAGAAACAATCACGAAAGGTTTATTTCAGGTAGTTTCAATCGCAACAACGACCGGCTTCACAACAACAAATTTTTCAGCCTGGCCCGGGACACTGCCGGTTCTGTTGCTTTTTGCAAGCTTTATCGGTGGTTGTGCCGGTTCTACCGGAGGAGGCATGAAAGTGATGCGCTGCCTGCTGCTGTACAAACAGGGCCTTCGCGAAGTGCATAGACTCGTGCATCCAAATGCAGAAGTACCGGTCAAGCTCGGCTCCATGCCGGTTCCTCAACCCGTTATTGACGCGGTCTGGGGGTTTTTTGCGGTCTACGTCGTGCTGTTTGTTTTAATGATGGTCGTGGTGCTGGCAACCGGTATAGATCAGGTCACTGCTTTTTCTGCTATTGCCGCCAGCCTGAATAACCTGGGTCCCGGACTGGGTGATGTAGCAACCGGCTTCAGCGACATCAATAATATCTCCAAGTGGGTCTGCATTTGTGCGATGCTGCTTGGCCGGCTGGAAATTTTCACACTGCTGGTTCTCGTTTCACCGACATTCTGGCGACATTAAACCGCATCATGCGATTCATGGACCTTCTGGAGCGTATCAACGTTCATGTCGGACGTGCTGTCGCATGGCTTACCCTGGTCATGGTGCTTGTAACGTTTGTCATTGTCGTCATGCGTTATCTGTTCGATAGTGGCTGGATCTGGCTTCAAGAGTCTGTCACCTGGATGCACGCAGCTGTGTTCATGCTCGCTGCAGCCTATACGCTGGCACGCGAGGAACACGTGCGTGTCGATATCTTTTATCGTCGCTTCACTCCACGCGGTCGCGCGTTTGTCGACGCAGCCGGTGCATTGCTCTTACTGATTCCGGTAGCTGTATTTATCATTTTTACAAGCTGGGACTATGTACTGATTTCCTGGCAAATTCGCGAATCGTCAAGAGAAGCAGGCGGTTTGATCTATCCGTTTATACCAATACTTAAAAGCCTGATTCCACTGATGGCACTCATGTTGCTACTTCAGGGTGCTGTTCTGCTGGTTAAATCCATGCAAATAATCCGGGCCAACACCTGAAATGCTCGCGCTCTTAATGTTTGCAGCTGTTGTCGGAGTCTTGCTGCTCGGTTTTCCGGTTGCATTTACTCTGGCCGGTACAGCGCTTTCATTCGCACTGATTGGTGTCGCAGCAGATATTTTTGACCCCACTTTCCTGAACACGATGCCGAGCCGCATCTTCGGCATCATGAACAATGGCATGCTGGTCGCCGTCCCGCTATTTGTCTTGATGGGCGTCACACTGGAGCGCGCACGTATCGCCGAGGATTTGCTGGAAACTCTTGGTTTGCTATTCGGACGTTTGCGTGGTGGGCTCGGCATCGCTGTTACCCTGGTCGGCATGCTGCTGGCTGCAAGCACCGGTATCGTTGGGGCAACGGTAGTGACCATGGGTCTGCTGTCGCTGCCAACCATGCTTAAGCGAGGTTATGACCCGGCCATAGCAACCGGCATTATCTGTGCATCCGGTACCCTCGGGCAGATTATTCCACCGTCGATTATTCTGGTATTACTCGGCGATGTATTGTCCTCGGCTTATCAGCAGGCGCAACTGAAACAGGGTATTTTTTCACCAGAAACCGTATCGGTAGGAGATCTGTTTATCGGGGCTATTATCCCGGGCCTGCTGCTGGTTGGTTTATATATCATCTACCTGATTGTCGTTGGAATGCTGCGGCCTTCGACAATGCCCGGTAACCATGAAGCCGCTGTCCATGACCACGATGCCGGCCCAATGCTGCTTCGTGTCTTCTATGTCCTGCTACCACCGATGCTGCTAATTCTGGCTGTACTGGGCTCTATCCTGGCCGGTCTTGCTACACCGACCGAGGCGGCAGCCGTCGGCGCCGTCGGGGCACTGTTTCTGGCTGCCATCCGCGGCGAATTATCCACCCGCAAGGTAACCGACATCGGACGTACCACAGCACGTATCAGTAGCATGGTATTTATGATTCTGATCGGTGCTTCAGTTTTCTCGCTCGTGTTTCGGGGCTATGGCGGTGATGATGTTGTACGTGATTTTTTGCTCACAATGCCCGGCGGTGTGGCTGGCGCCGTCATAACGGTCATGCTGGTCATGTTCCTGCTTGGTTTCGTACTCGACTTTATCGAGATCACATTTGTTGTAGTACCTATCGTTGGCCCCGTGCTGCTCGGCATGGGGCTTGACCCGGTCTGGCTCGGAATAATGATTGCGATAAACCTGCAGACATCATTCCTGACGCCGCCGTTTGGCTTTGCACTGTTCTATTTACGCGGCGTCGCACCGGATGACGTCGCTACCTCAGCTATATATCGTGGCGTTATTCCATTTGTTGCATTACAAATATTTGTATTGATCCTGCTGGCCATCTGGCCGGAGCTGGTAACCTGGCTTCCGGACAAAGTCTATCAATGATGCAAGCACCATGAAAGTCATCGGCGCCGGTTATGGCCGTACGGGAACTGTCTCGCTCAAAGAGGCTCTCGAGCATCTGGGCTATCCCTGCTATCACATGCAGGAAGTCATGCAGGCTTACGGCCGCGGCCACGTAGATGTCTGGGACCAGGCCTTGACCGGGCATACCGATATTGACTGGACAGGCTTATTCGCCGGTTACGAAGCAACCGTAGATTTTCCCGCTTGTGTCTTCTACCGGGAACTTATGGATGCGTTTCCCGATGCCGTTGTCATACTAAGTGTGCGTGACCCGGAACGATGGTGGAACAGCTTTTCGAAGCTTCTGAGCCTCGTATCAAAAGCACAATATTTTGGCTTTGTACCGATGTTCCGGAAATTTTCTGCCATGAATGTTCACCTCGTTGAGTATGTTTTCGATGGCCTGCCGGATAAAGACCGAGCTATCGGGTGCTACCTGCGCCATATAGAGGATGTAAAAGAGAAAACTCCCGCCGAACGTCTGCTGGTCTATCGTATTTCTGAAGGCTGGGAACCCTTATGCCAGTTTTTGGACAAGCCAGTGCCCAATATTCCGTTTCCCCATGCTAATGCCGGAATCACAGAACTCAGAAGAAAGATTGCTGAGCAATTCTGGAAACATGGGCCAGGAAGATTTTTCAGAAAGAGTTAAACCGGGCTTGCTCGGCTGGATGCGGCGCAAAGCAGCATAATCACATTCAATAAAACCGCTCCACGGCTGACTTTTGTAGCTATTTATTTTATCTGGAGTGTCGGCGGATCTACGAAATCAACCCAGTCTACGTGTGTATCCCAATAAACATGCGCAGATGGTTCCAGATCGATTTCGGTATTAATATTTGCCCGAACTATATGCATCTGCTCTGGCCAGCGTGCAGAACGAAAAAACAGGGTTGAACCACAAGTAGCGCAAAATCCTCGCTCTGAGTCAGGAGAAGATTTATACCAGCGCAAGGTATCCTCACTGAGTAAAGTAAAATTACCTTCATCAACACCGACCCAGGTTACAAATGCGGCACCATGTGCCCGACGACAAAGTGAACAATGACAATGCGCACACCACAGACTTGGCGTCTCACAACGAAATTTTATTTGCTTGCACAAACATGAACCTGAAAACGATTTCATTAATTGCCCCTGGCAAATAGTTTTCACTATGGTTTAAATGCAGCGTTCCATCTGACTTTGCGTCAGTCAATAATTTTTTGCCAATATAGTGCTTTACCAAGGTCCGGATCCAGTTCATATCCTGCAAATCCAAATTTCAGATACGCCTGCTTTGCCGGCTCATTACCTTCTAAAACCTCAAGTGTTATTTTACAACATCCTTTTCCCCTGGCAATTTCCTCAACCTTGGCCAGCATCAATTTACCAATTCCTTTACCGCGATAATCCCTGAGAACTGCTATATCGTGAATATTGATAAGGGGCTTGCATTTAAAAGTTGAAAACCCAACAAAGCAATTTGTAAGACCTACCGGCTTATCATCGCTATAACAAATCAGGCTAAAAGCATTGGGAATTTTCGCCAGCTCAGATACCAGATGTTCTTTTACATGTGAGGACAGGGATGCCCCCCCTCCCATGGGGTCAGATGCATAGCAACTGAGCAAATAACTAATATCCTTGCCTTGTTGGCTATTAAGATAGTCCGCTATTACTATTTTGTTTGTACTTGTCACCTTAAGTGTTCCTTCCATTCTGGGCCAGAATTGTATCCAGGTGATTGGCAAATGCCTGGCGATCGCTCAAACTCAGCACCGGCGGCCCACCTGTGTCTATGCCGCTGGCCCGCAGTGTATCCATGAAATCCCTCATATTAAGCCTTGCCCTGATATTCTCGGCTGTATATAGCTCGCCCCTTGGCGTGAGGGCGAGCCCGCCTTTTTCAATTACTTCTGCTGCCAAAGGAATATCACTGGTGACAACCAGGTCATTGGCCACGAGTCGCCTGACTATTTCATTATCAGCGACATCAAATCCGGGCATTACCTGAATTGACTTGATGAAGCGGGATGGTGGCGTATGCACTGGCTGATTAGCTACAAGTGTCACCTTGATCCTGGTGCGCTCTGCTGCTCTGAACAAAATTTCCTTGATCGCCACAGGGCAGGCATCGGCATCTACCCAAATTTGCATTTCTTGATTACTTCAGCTGTATACAGCCCTTAACAGGCAAGTGAAAAATTACTTCAATGAGTTTGATAGTCCAATCAGATTTAATCAGGTTTCCTCGCCAAAAACTTCCTTAAGAATGTTGGCCCGGTTGGTTTCTCCTTCAACCTCAGACAGTAATGCCTGCGCTTCACTATCACATCCAATTGATACATAGACACTCATAACCTGGGACAAGGATTGTGCTTTGATATCCTGATCGTTAATCGTGCGGACTACTTCTAAAACAGAATCAATCTCCGCGCTGATATTATTATCTTTACCTGACTTCGCAGAAGACTTCAGGGCCACACATTTATCAACTAATTGTGAATAGATTGTATGGTCCATTTTTTTATAGACTACCTTACGCTTATGGCTCAGCCACTTGGAATAGGCGAACACCATAACAACAGGTATTAAAAATCCCAGCACTATATAAACGAGCATCATAATCTAATGTCACCTAATATCAGTAACAGCTTGGCGACAGCTGTTTTCAATTGATTATTGCATGGCACCTCATTTCCAGGAGGCCGACAAGCCATGAGAGTCAATTACTCTCCTGCACCTTATTCAAGCTATTAACAGGGCTCCGATCCTGCTGACCCCGCTTGGACCAGCTTATCATGAACCATCCCATTGAAATCAATGCGAGGTACTTCTGTGTTCTTTCCACTACCATTTAAACTCATTTACAGCCATCTACGCACATTGTTTTTATAAGCTAAGTATTCAGCACCAAAAATGGACTCCAGAGCTCTTTCTTCCGGTTTGATCTGCCAGCTATTCATACACAGAGCAAAAACAGCACATAAGGCCAAAGAAAAGAAATTAGATAAAAACAATCCCCAACCAATCAATATAAACAAGAAACCAACGTACATAGGATTTCGAGTACTTCTATAGATGCCCGCTATCACCAGAGAGGACGATGCATTTGGAGTCATAGGGTTAAATGTTGTTGCAGCTTTTCTGAAAGATAACCCACCAGAAACAATAAATAATCCTCCAGTACCGAGACTGTAAAAAAATCTGTGTAACTGCCTATCATTGAGCCCGGTTACGGGTAAGGATAGGCAGATTATGAAGAAGAAAGAACTGCAGGCCAT
>NZCC01000042.1 GCA_002688175.1 Chromatiales bacterium | reverse complement strand
GATTCCGGACCTACAACGCGATGGAAATCGCCTTGTATCATGCACTTGGCGCTCTACCTGAGCCCAAGTTCACCCACAAATTCTGCTGAAGAGCCGAAATGGCTTAAGCAAAATGTTGCCGAGCAGAAGAAGCGTCATCGCGCCATCATGAAAGAGATGAACGTGGATATCGCTCCGCAACGAGTCAAGTGGTACAAGCAATTCCTCAGGGATGTTTCAACGACCGGGTTTAATGTCACCGGTGACATGAAGCGTGTCATTCCAAAGAAGAATTTACCGAAACAACCAAAACGCAAGGATAAGGTGGTCTTTTAAGTGCACCTGCACAGACAGATCCCTGGTACTTAACAATTAAGGAGAAGTAGAGTGGCACGACCTCATATCGAGCCCTACGTGGAGTTGGACACGGCGTATAAGAAGTTTGATATTTCAGGCTTCAAAGGCAGTGAGTACAAAGTCTTATCAATGGATGTCGATAACGGCGCCTGTACGCTGAAGGTCAAGTTCAACGGCGGTTACAAGCGCAAGCCCGGCCTGAGCTATTCGGACTGCGAGATCTTCGTTAAATAATATGTTTGGCATGCTGACCACGAGCTGGTATCCCGGCGGAAGTGGTCTCAGGGTAATCTGTAGCTGGTCTTTCGCCTGAAAAAATTTGATCCGGCTGGTGGCATGGTGCTCTTCATAAATTGCCTTCACGGCAAGGATGCCTGATAGTACGCGCCCGTTCGTTCCTCAGACCCTGCTGACCCGATCATGCCTATTTTGCTATTTACCATAATGCTGTCCGGCATGGGTTTCGGCCTCGTGTTGCCGGCCTTCTTGTTTTATGCCGGCAACCTTGGGGCTTCACCACTCATTGCGACAACCATTGTCGGGGCGTATTCCTTCGGCCAGTTTTTTGCCAACCCGATCTGGGGTCGTATGAGCGACCGCTATGGACGCAAGCCGATCCTGCTCATGAGCACGGCGGGCATGGTTGTTGCGTACCTGCTCATGGCATTTTCTGAAAATTTGTGGGTACTGGGTGGCGCCCGGATGCTGACCGGTATCATGGGGGCGAACGTACCGGTCGCAATGGCTTATATCACCGACGTAACACCAGTCGAAAAGCGGGCTCAGGGCATGGGTTGGGTCGGTGGTGCAATCAGCATTGGATTTATCATCGGCCCGGCGTTTGGCGGCCTGTTAAGCGGGGCTGATGCTGCATCGGCCACCCTGATGTGGCCGGCTCTGGGGGCTGCGGCGTTGAGTTGCTTTACGCTGACCGCGACTTTTTTCCTCAAGGAAAGTCTACCGGCTGAGAAACGCTCCCGGGCGGATGCCACCGATGCCACGCCAACAGGGTTGGCCGCGATTAAAATGGTTCTACGGAGACCGACTGTTACGCGCCTGATCATCATCGGTTTCCTGATTTATTTTGCGATGGGTTTCTTTGAGACGATCATGCCGTTATGGAGTGAGGCACGGTTTGGCTGGGGACCGCGGGATATCGGCCTGTGTTTTACCTATCTGGGTTTTGTAGTAGCGATCACACAGGGTTACCTGGTTGGCAAGCTTGCGCCACGCTTTGGCGAGAGCAAGCTGGTGTTATGTGGCGTTGCCAGTTATTGCTTCGGCCTGTTATGGATGGCGCAGGTGCCGGTCTGGCAGATGATGCTGTTCGGTATTACTTTCACGGCAGGCGGCGGGGCGATCGCAGTTACGAGTATGACCAGCCTCGTTTCGCGCCAGGCCGGGGAGCATGAGCGAGGCCTGGTGCTTGGGGTCTATAACTCAAGCACGTGGATGGGTCGTTTTTTGGGCCCACCCGCTTCCGGTTTACTGTTCCAGACTGTAGCGGTACAGGCACCGCTCTACGGCGCCGCATTTATTATGTTTGTGTGTTTCTGGGCTGCCCTGGCATTACGCTCTCACCTGAAACGAACGACAAACGAGATCCGGTCTACCTGAAGACGTTGTCCATGATCTGGTCTCAGGGTAGATTTGTATTGGTAGCAATACCAGGTTAGATCTATAGTTTACGGCAACACGGTTTAGCGCAGAAGCATGCCATGTATATAAATTTCTGGTACCCGATGGCGACGGTTGAGGAGGTTGGTGAGAAACCGATCAAAGTCCGCTGTCTTGGTCAGGGCTTCGTTGTATTCCGGGGTGATGACGGTATGGCCAGGTGCCTCAGTAACACCTGCGTGCACCGCGGTGGGTCATTGGCCGGCATAATGACAGTCAGTTAATTTGATAAATAATCAGAATGAGTGGAGAGGGTGAAATGAAATCTAAATTGAAAGCCAGTGTGTCATATTTGTGCAGTGTGGCGATGCTGGTCGCAGGACTGGTGTCGATGCCGACGGTCATGGCGGCCGATGCTGCGGAATTTGCTGACGATTATGTGCCGACCGTTCTGATTACCGGCTCGAACCGTGGTATCGGTCTCGAGTTTGCGCAGCAGTATGCCGAGCGTGGATGGACCGTCATCGCGACCGCCCGTAAACCGGCGCAAGCGGATGCTTTGAATGCCCTGGCGAGCAAATACGATAATTTTATTGTGGAACAACTGGATGTAACGGACTTCAATCGGGTTGACGCGCTCGCTGCGAAATATGCAGAGATGCCGATCGATTTATTGCTCCACAATGCCGGTATCAGTGGTGGTTCCGATAAACAAATATTCACCAAGATGGAATATGACGTGTTTGCCAAGGTGCTGGAAGTTAACACGATTGCACCTCTGAAAATCTCCGAAGCGTTCTATTCACACGTCAAAGCCAGTCGCGATAAAAAGATCGTCACAGTCTCATCCAGTGAGGGCTCCATCAACGGTGCGTCACAACCAAGGCTGTACTTCTATCGCAGCAGCAAGGCAGCGCTGAACATGGTGATGGTGAATCTCGCCTTGCAGCTCAAACGCAAGGGTATCAGCGTCGGGATGGTGAATCCGGGCATGACCGATACGGATTTCATGGCCGGCCTGCCGAAAAAAATGCTCAGGCCGACAGCGGATGCGGTAACGGACATGATTCGTAACATTGATGCCCTGACGATTGAGACGACCGGTTCGTTTTACCAGTATGACGGGACGATTATTCCCTGGTAGTCCGGTTTGGTGCTTATAAAGAATGCGGGTAAATAAAGAGCGCCCGGCCATGCGGTCGGGCGCCCTGATTATTTTCCGGACGTTCAATCAGCCCGGATACTGTGCGATTCCGGCCAGTGCTCTTGCTACGCCGGTTTCGGCGGTGGCCAGCGCTTCTCCTTTCTCAAGATCGAACTTCATCAGGTTGCCATCGAAAAAATTACCGATGAAGGCCGTATTGGCCTCGATGGAAGTACCAATTCCTGCCCAGCCGGGAGGCGGCGGCATTTCATAGCTGCGAATTTCGCTGCCATCAAGATTAAGTGTTTGCAGGACGAATCCCTTGCGGAAGTTCGCCTTGATATGGAGCAATGTGCCGTCCGCTTGCAGTGTCGTTGAGATGACCATGTCACCGCTGTCTGCGGAGTAGGTGATCAGATCAGGAAGTTGCTGGTCTGCCTCAATATCGTAGCAAAAAGAACGATTGCCGAGCTCGGAACAGTAAACGAGTGTCTTGCCATCCGGTAGCAGTGTCGTTGACGTGCAACCCAGAAAACCCGGCATGCCGCCATGAGTTTCTGTATTAAATTCCTGTAGCAGTTCACCGGCCAGCGTGAACTTGTACGCATGTCCGTCGCCGAAGCGTTCGGTGCCGGGCATGAATGGCAGTGTCGTGCCGAGGGGCCGATCCGGCGGTAGTTTTACTTCGTGGCCCACCAGGTGTTCACCTAAGATCAGGTTGCCGTCGGGCAGGAAAGAGACATTGGAGAATGACTTGTCGGCAAATTTGATTTCAGGAAGCTGGTGGCCTTCCGGGCTGACTCGAATAACCTTGTACGCCTGGCTGTCAAATGCCCACAGGTTGCCGTCGGGGCCAAATTTCAGTCCGCCGACGAGGTGTGTTGTGCCTTCGGTCCACAAAACGCCCCTCTCATTCAGATCAGCATCATATTGAATGATGCGTCCATCACCGGCGTGATCATCGTCGGGATTGTTCAGTAAGGTCACGCCAGCAAAAACATCGCCCTCTTCAAACGGCTGTAATGTGGATTCCTTTGTCATTATCATTCTCCGGATTTCAGGAACCGGACATTCTACAGGCCAGGCACCAGGTCGCAATACGTAGTTGAACCGGCTTCCCGGCGTGTTCGCCAGGCAGAATCAATGCTTGGGTGATAAGCGCGGTGTTTGTAGCAGGTTACTCAGTGGGTTTGGTAGATTTTTTCTTGCGCGAATACTTCGGCCGGAACAGGATTGCTGTGCAGTCATCGGGTTTCGACGGTTGCCCCGGTTTTTCTTCGTTCATCCGGCTCAGGGCAAGATCAGTTATCGAGCATAGCGCCTTATCCACCGGTCCGGAACGTATCGTATCGATAATTTTGTCCTGCATGATGTTGTCGGTCAGCCCATCACTGGCCAGCAGTAATGAATCACGTGCCGCCATTGGCAGCTCGGAACCAATTTCGATACGCATATCGGCCGAGCCGATCACATTGAATATCAGGTTCAGCTCGGCGTGATGCAAAGCCTCTGATTCATTGATCAGGCCGGCCTCCATCGCGAAGCCGACCGGCGAATGAGGCGTTGTCAGGAGCTTGAGAACGCCACGTTGTCCACATACCAGCAAAATTGAGTCACCGACGTGATAGGTCCGTACATATCCGGGGCCAAGTTCGGCCAGCGCCAGCGTACTGGCAGATCCGGTTCCCAGCTTGAGGACAGCCTGGTTTGCCGCCTCAATCCCGTCCAGGATCGCAGTCCGTAAACGCGGACCGTTGGTGTCATCAATGTTCTCTATATGTTTGCGAATGGTTTCGACGGTCAGATTCGAGGCGCGCCGGGCTCCGGCCATACCGCCGACACCGTCGGCAACAATGAGCACCAGGTACTGATTGTTGACCGGGATAAGTGCGGCCGAATCTTCGTTTGGCCCGGCTTTTTCATGATCGCCGATTGATACAACTGCGACTTCACCGAGGCCGCTGGTGTAGGTTTCACGTTCAATATCGGCATCACCAATGAACAGGCGAGCTTTTGCAAGGATACCCCTGTGTAACATTTCCTGTGGTGACTTACCGGTCACGCCTCACCAGTTTTAGATGAATCTTGTTAAAAGCCCGCTCCATGGTGACAGCATTTTTATAGCGGTCATGTGGTTTAAATTCCATTGACTTGCGTAGCCATCCAAGCATCTTGGACCTTAGTTTGCCGCGAATCCGGGAATAGCCGGGTGGCGGCCACTTGAATGGCCATTCCGGTAGCTGGCCGCTGTACAGCTGGTAAAGAACCAGGCCCAGCGCAAAGACATCGGATTGAAACATTGGACGACCCAGTGCCTGCTCGGGTGACAAGTAACCGACGGTTCCGGAACCTGATGCTTTTCTGACCGAGCGCAAGGCGATTTTTGAAAAGCCAAAGTCTGTCAGCTTTAATCGATTGTCCGGGAAGATGATGAAATTTTCCGGTTTGACATCGCAATGGATAATCTTGCGGCTGTGTGCATGGGCAACAGCAGCAAGTGCCTGACGGGAAAAATCAAGCGCCAGATCGTTTGACATGCGTCGGGTCATGCGATCGGCAAGCGTCTCGATGCCGAGCGGCATCGCGATCACAAAATAATCTTCCAGAAAGCAGGCATTCTGGACCGGCAGAACATTTGGGTGTTCCATGCGCACAGACAGGCGCGCCTCGCGACGAAATTCGTCGAGGAACTCATCGTCCATGATGTCAGGATCGGGAATCTTCAGCGCGACTTTAACGCCGTGAATCGTATCGTAAGCTTGATAGACAGCAGCACGCGGGCCGTCGGACAGGCGCCGTTCGATCCGGTATTTACCAAGTCTTTGACGTGCCCTCAGGAGTTTTTTGCGAGCCACAAGCTGATTGCCTTCATATTGGGGTTCCCGGGTTCACTAGTAATCTCAGGCTGATTCTACGCCAGCTTGGCGCCTAACCGTTAAGCGTCTTTGCAGATATATCAGCCTGACCCAATCAATTCATGAACCTGCTATCCTAACGGGCTGCGCGCGGCATGGTGTGCGCCAATGGGTGGTAAAGAATGGATAACCAGATATACAACGTTAATGTTGTCAGCAAGACGATCTTGCCGACCCCGGCCGAAATCATGGCAGAACTGCCGATGAGTGCGGCGGCTGAAGAAACTGTGATCAAAAGCCGAGCCGTCCTGCACGATATTCTTGATGGTAAGGACAAGCGTTTGTTTGCCGTGGTCGGGCCATGTTCAATTCATAACATTGATGCAGCTCTGGAGTATGCGGATCGGTTACAGAAACTGGCGGCTGAGGTTGCTGACACGTTGTTTGTTTTGATGCGGGTGTATTTTGAAAAACCGCGCACAACGGTCGGCTGGAAAGGGTTGATCAATGATCCGGATATGGATGATTCATTCCATATCGATAAAGGCATTCGTCTGGCTCGTAAACTGTTACTTAATCTTGGTGAACGTGGCCTGCCTGCGGCGACCGAGGCGCTGGATCCGATCATGCCGCAGTATATGGGTGAGTTAATAACCTGGACGGCGATCGGCGCAAGGACCACCGAGTCCCAGACGCATCGTGAAATGTCGAGCGGACTGTCTACACCGGTTGGATTCAAGAACGGCACTGACGGCTCTTTGCAGGTGGCTATCGATGCGCTGCAATCTGCCAGCCAGCCGCATCATTTTCTTGGCATTAACCAGGAAGGTCGAACGGCTATTTTTCAGACCCGTGGCAATGCATATGGTCATGTCGTCTTACGCGGTGGGGGCGGGCAGTCGAATTACGACAGCCAAAGTGTAGAAACTGCGGTCTCGGTGCTGAGGGAGGCGGGCTTGCCTGATCGTATCGTTATCGACTGTAGTCATGCAAACAGCAATAAGGATCCGGAGGTTCAGCCGGTTGTTGCACGTAATTGTATTGTGCAGGTTGTCAGTGGGAATCAATCGATCGCCGGCCTGATGCTCGAGAGTAACCTGCATGCCGGGAATCAGAAAATCACCGCTAACCTGGCTGATCTTAAGTATGGTGTTTCTGTGACCGATGGTTGTATGGATTGGGAAACGACTGAGGCTGCATTGCTTGAAGCGGCAGAGGCGTTGCGGCAGGTGATTGCGAGGCGTTGATGGTTTATGGGGTTTCTGGTTGTTGTTGCCCCGTTAACTTTTGTCGTTTCTTTTCAGGTGTTTTTTTGCTGTGATTATTGGGCTGTAAGGGTTTCCCTGGGCGGTATTTTGTGTCCGTATACCCTTCCAAAACGCCGCTAAAGCGGCTTTAAGGTTTTGGAAGGGTATACGGACACAAAATACCTTGGACAAAACAGTGGAACAAAGAACTATATTTGGCCTGCGAACCACGAGATTGTCCCGGATTTTTCCGCCGTTGATACCTCCGAAACCTTAAAGTCGCTTTAGCGGCGTTTCGGAGGTATCAACGGCGGAAAAATCCGGTCAGGGAAGGGCCATGATTTATGACGTAAGTACTCTCGGAGTGAACTGTTGCAGAGCGCATAAACCGCTGTTTGCAAACCTCGCATGGTCAGTGGCGGTTCTAATACGATAGTTTGATCATGGGTCGGATGTGATTGCCGGTTCGTTCCAAACCAAGCACCGTTACTTGAAGACAACAGTCTTGTTGCCGTTCAGAAATACCCGGTGATTAATGTGCAGTTTGACGGCGCGTGCAAGCGTGATGCTTTCGACATCTCGTCCTACGGCAATGAGATCATCGGTTGAGAGGCTGTGGTCGACGCGTTCGACGGTCTGTTCAATGATTGGCCCTTCATCGAGTTCCGGGCTGACATAGTGTGCTGTTGCACCGATTAACTTGACACCGTGTTCGTGTGCCTTGTGATAAGGCTTTGCGCCCTTGAACCCGGGTAAAAAAGAATGATGGATGTTGATGATATGTCCGGCCATCCGGCTGCAGAATTTATCACTGAGTACCTGCATGTAACGGGCCAGTACCACCAGGTCCGCTTTCGTGTTGTCAATAATCTCTAGCAGGCGTTGTTCAGCCTCGGGTTTTGTGCCGGGGCTAATCGGTATGTGGAAATAGGGAATTCGGTGCCACTCGGCGAGTGGTGCGAGGTCCAGGTGGTTTGACACGATTGCAGGGATGGTCATGCGTAGTGCCCCCGTCCGATAGCGATATAACAGGTCATTGACACAATGTTCGTGTTTTGATGCAACGATCAGTAGCCGCGGCAGGATGTTCTGGTCGAACAGATGCCAGTCCATGGCGAATTTGTCGGCAATGGGCGCGAATTGTTCAGCAAATTGCGTATGTGAGAATACTTTATCATTGGGCGTGAAATGCGTGCGCAGGAAGAACTGTCTGGTGTCCGGGTCGCCATAGTGGTTCGAGGCCTGGATAAAATAGCCGCGATCGGCCAGGTAGCTGGATACTGCGGCAACGATGCCGACAGTATCCGGGCAGGTGATCGTCAGAATGAAAGAATGCTCAGGTGTGCTCATACGGGCAATTTTGACTGTTTTGCCGGGTACAGGGCAACTGTACAAGGCCAGATTACGACTACGCTGTCTGAAAAGTGGGCCGGACAGTCACCGTCAAGGCCCAATGGTATTGATATTACGGTAAATACTTGTAGTTTGCCCGGGCACAAAGGCGGGATGTGTTGATAGAATACGGCGCCTGAATCAGGAGAAGATTTTTATGGCTGATTATCAACCGCCGGTCAAGGATATGCTGTTTGCCATCACTCAGCTTGCCGGCCTGGATCAAGTCAACCAGTTGCAGGGCTTCGAGGATGCAACGCCCGATCTGGTAGAGGCGGTGCTCGGAGAGGCTGCGCAACTCGCCAATGAGGTGGTGGCACCGATCAATGAGATCGGCGATCGTCAGGGGACACGTGTTGAGGACGGCCGGGTCATCGTGCCGGACGAATTCAAGGCCGTTTACCAGCAAATCACTGCGGATGGCTGGGTTGGTGTCTCCCAGCCCGCAGATATCGGTGGACAGGGGTTGCCCTACGTCGTCGGCCTCGCCGTTG
>NZCC01000041.1 GCA_002688175.1 Chromatiales bacterium | reverse complement strand
CCAGAACAATACGGATCTTCTCTTCTGCTGAATAACGCCGCCTGGTGGCGCGGCGTATATCGCGGACCGTCTTTTCTGCGCTTGGTTTGTTGGCTTTTCTTGTCATCATCGTTTCCTCTCAGGGTTAACGATGAGCTAAAATCGTCTCTTAAACAATCAGGCTATTCTGTCCAACATTGGCTGACGGGGTACATATTCAAAATTTTCGCTGAAGAATCAACAGATCGAACTGGGCGGCAGCAATAGCAATATTTTCGGCGACCGATTCGCACTGGAGACCTTGCTTGAAAATCTCCTGAGTAATGCCGGAAAATATACGCCAAGCGGTGGGCAGATCATGGTTACCGTGCAACCGGAGCCGCATGGTGTCACCCTGAAAGTCGAAGATTCCGGACCAGGGATCGCCGCAGAAGAATATTCACGGGTCTTTGAACGATTCTATCGGGTTGGCGGTGATCGACATGATTCAAATCAGCTCGGCTGTGGCCTGGGTCTTGCCATCGTTCAGCATATTGCTGACTTACATAACGCACGAATTACACTCGGGACATCGTCATTAGAAGAAGGCTTGCTGGTCAGTGTTGAGTTCCCGCTTACAGCCTCACAACCAGGCACTGACGATGCATAAGCGAAAAATACTATTGCTCTGGATTCTGTTTGCGCTGCCAGCCACAGCCAAACCGCCTGTATTCGAGATTGAGATCCGCAATCACTTATTCGAACCATCTGAACTCATTGTGCCGGCGAATACAAAAATCAAACTGATTGTTTATAACCGCGATAAAACACCGGAAGAGTTTGAAAGCTACGAGCTCAATCGCGAGAAAGTAATCATGGGCACCCGCAAGGCTGTGGTTTTTATAGGCCCCTTGAAGCCCGGCAATTACCCCTTCTTTGGTGAATTTAATCCGAAAACTGCACAAGGAACTATCGTTGCACGCTGAGAACAATCCATGTTGCTGACTTCCGTTATCATCGTTTTGCGCGAGGTTCTCGAGGCGTCACTTATTATTGGTGTATTGCTGGCACTCAGCAATCGATTGCAGTCGGGACGACACTGGCCAAAATGGAGTATCGGTATTGGGCTGGTGGGCGCCGCTGTGTATGCCGCCAGCACCGCCACTGTTTCGGACTGGCTGGATGGCGTAGGGCAGGAAGTCATCAACGCTTTCATGCAAATCATGATATTTTGCTGCCTGGCCCTGATCACGTTGATATTCAGCAAGAGTGACAAACAATCCTTGGCTAACAGCCGGCTGATTGTCGTGCTAATGATAGTCAGCGTTAGCCTGTCTATTATCCGTGAAGGCTCCGAGATTCTTATCTATTTATCCAGCTTCATCAGTGACCGCGATATGTTGCAGTCCATACTGCTGGGTGGCTTGGTCGGCGCGGGCATCGGCACCAGTGTCGGCGCGCTAATTTACTACATACTGCTGAACATCAACCGCACCTGGTTACCTTACGCCAGCATCTCAGTGGTAATACTGATTGGCGCCGGGATGGCCGGACAGGCATCACTTCTATTGATCCAGGCTGACTGGCTGCCCTCACAGGCACCATTATGGGACAGCTCCGGTCTGATTGCAGAAGATTCAATCATCGGTCAACTACTTTATGCTCTGATCGGTTACGAAGCCACTCCAACTCCGATCCAGGCAACCGCATACTTTGGCGGCCTGTTGCTGCCGTTGGCTCTGATACTCATAACCAGACAAGCCACAAGTACAGATGCTTAACCGCCCACTTTTAATCGCCGGCTGCATAATCCCGGCCTTGCTTATGAACATGCAGGCATTCGCAGATGGCGCGGTCGTGGACAAGATCTATAACCCCTATGTCGAAACGCTGGAACGAGAGATCGAATATCGCTTCATCGTGCAAAATGATGATAGCGACTCTCTCGACGGTGTACAGCTTCATCGTCTGGGCCTGGGCCTGTCCTGGACAGACCGCTGGTTCTCTGAAGTGTATTTGATCGGCGAACGAACCAATAGTGACAGCCTGTCCGTCGAAGCCTATGAGCTAGAAACAAAATGGCAAATAACGGAGCAAGGTGAATTCTGGGCAGACTGGGGCCTGTTATTCGAACTCGAAGCCGAACGCGATAAAAGCATCTGGGAATACGGTACAACCCTGCTGACCAGCAAGGAATGGGGGCGCTGGGTCACAACCGCCAACCTGGGTCTCATATATGAGTGGGGCAGCGATATTGCTAACGAGTGGGAAACCACCCTGTCCGTACAGGGTCGTTATCGCCTGAGCGAAGCTTTTGAGCCTGCACTGGAATTTTATACCGGTCAAGACACCAAGGCCCTTGGACCTGTTTTCACAGGCCTTATCCGCACGGGTGGCAGAACAAAACTACGCTGGGAAGTGGGCTTGATCTTCGGACTCGACACCGCCAGCCCGGATCAGACCTTCAGAGGTCTGCTGGAATTTGAGTTTTAAAAACATCCCGGAGTCGAATAAATGCGATTAAATGGCAAGCGCATTATGCTGACCGGAGCTGCGGGTGGTATGGGCAGTATTCTCGCCAGGTTACTTGCCGAGCGCGAAGCGAACTGTGCGCTGATTGATGTTGATGCAGAACAACTGGAATTGCTGTGCCAACAATTGCCCAATGCTATCGCCGTGCCTGCCAACTTATCGATCGGAACCAGCTGCCAGGCAGCCGAGGCTTTGGGTGGTGTCGATGTCCTGATCAATCTGGCTGGGTTGATGAGCTTTTGCACTTATGAAGACGAGGACCTAAATCGGCTCGAACGTCTCATCCAGGTAAACCTGGTTGCGCCGATGGCACTGTCGCAGGCTGTACTGCCAACCATGCTGGCACAAGATAGTGGCCAGATCGTTAACATCGGCTCAATGTTCGGTTCAATCGGTTTTGCTTATTTCGCCGCTTACTCCGCCAGCAAATTTGGCCTGCGCGGATTCTCGCAGGCCCTGCGCCGGGAACTGCTGGATACCAATGTCTCGGTTACTTATATCTCACCGCGAGCGGTCAAAACACCGATTAACACGAGTGCAATCATGGAAATGAACGTCGCCACTAAAACAAACATGGATGAGCCTGATGTTATAGCCGGGAAAATCCTGCAGGCAATCGAGGCTGATCGAAAGGAAGCCTATCTTGGCTTCCCCGAGTCATTATTTGCCCGATTGAATGGCCTCTGGCCCGCACTGATTGATACTGCCACCCGAGCACAAAACCAGGTAGCACGTTCTTTTGCCAAACCATGATGTAACACATGGGCCGCCATTCATGCCCAATCATATTGATCTCGGTTACACCCCCTCACCCTCCTGACCTGAACCCGGCTGTCAATACCTTAAACGCTCCAACAACAAATACCTCATTTTTCGAGTTAAAAATCCTCTTAAATATCTGAGCTCTATTGAAATCCCACTGGGTTAACTGGGCGATTCCCCTCCCGATTGATATGCTGCGTCGTTCAGGCTGCAAAACCCGTGGCTTAATTAGAGGGGAATCAAATATGGCACAACAACTTCCCGGTAAAAATAATTCCACAACCGTATCAAGGCGGGACTTCCTGACTGTCACCGGCGCCGGATTCGCGGCAGCCGGCACCGGAGTTGCAGCCACAAGTACCGGCATTAACGTAGCGGGTATGGCGAAAATGCCGGATAGCATCCACTCGGCACCCTTCGACACGCTGCGCGGCTTTATCCATGCCCTCGCCGCCCATAACCTGGTATTGCACTTCGATCGTATCGACCAGGATCGTTACGAGGGCACGGCATTGATGTATCGAATAGTCGACCGGTTTGGCCGCTTCATGGCACCAACGGTTATGTTCGATGAGGTCAAAATAAATGGTCGCTGGATCAAAGGACCCGTCGTCGCCAATATTGCGCGCCATGTGGATATTGAAGCCCTCCTGTTCGGGCTCGAACCGGTCAAGAATGACGGTCCGGCGACTTACGCAAAAGCACGAGAGCATCTTGACGGCTTGCTGACGGAATCGGGCGGACAATATCCAACCATTGCACCGATCGAGGTCAAGCAAGACCAGGCACTGTGCAAGCAGGTCATTGTGTCCGGTGATGATATCGACGTTACAGCATTTCCATTTCTTCAGAATAACCCCGGTGACAGCGGCCGCTTTATCAATACCGCTTCCGTGTTCACCCACGACCCGGAAATGGGCCTGAATATCGGTACCTACCGCTGTGAACTAAAGGGACCACGACATATCGCCGTCGGTTCGGGTGAAGGTCAGTCCGGTTACACGATGCTGATGGCGGCTAAAGAGCGTGGTGAAAAATCTGCTCCGATTGCACTTGTCATCGGCCAGGACCCGATGATCTGGCTCGTCAGCGGTTCACGCATCCCGGAACGTCGCGGCAAAAAACCGATTGATGAGTTCGCGACGGCCGGAGGCCTGCGCGGCAAGCCGGTCGAGGTCATCAAATGCGAAACCAACGACCTCAGAGTCCCGGCACATGCCGAAATGATCATCGAGGGCACGATCGATCTGAGTACATTTGAACCAAATGGCCCGTACGGCGAAGGCTCAGGTTACATTGGCGCGATCTATGAAAATGCCTTCACGATGCATATCACACGCATTACTCATCGACAGGATCCCTGGATCGTCAACGACTTCACCGGGGTCACGAGACCGCTCATTGAGATGCCGGGTGCGGCGCTGACAACGGCCGGACTAAAACGTTTCATGCCGGAAATAACCGACTATCGTTACCAGGACAGCGTCACGTTCTTCAGTATCAAGAAAACCAAACCCGGCCAGGCTCTCGAAGTCGGCAAGCGTCTCGCAAAACTGATTCCTGTCTTCAAGATCGTCATGATGGTCGATGACGATGTCGACCTGTGGAATCCATCCGACCTGTTCATGGCATTTGCGACCCGCTGGCAGGCGTGGCCGGCCAGTCATATCTTCAAGGATCTGCCGACCATGCCACTTGAACCAAGCGCACCCCAGCGCGGGCAAACCAGCAAAATAATTATTGACGCTACACGGCAACTGCCCGAGGAAGGCGGACCGGCAAACTATCCTGGCTACAGCCGGGCAGTGCTGGAACAACATTCACCCGGAATATTCGCCGCTATCGACGAGCAATGGGGAACAGTACTGAATGAGGCACTCTGTTCGTCCAGCCCCACGATGCGCAACAACACCTGATCCAGCCATGCGCATCTGGTCAGTCGAAGGAAACCACCAGCGCCTTGATGGCGGCGCAATGTTTGGCAATTGTCCACCGGCACTCTGGCAACAGTGGTTACCCCCGGATGAGTTCAACCAAGTGCGGATAGCCAACCGTAGCCTGGTCGTCGATGACCTGAATGGTCACACCGTATTATTCGAGACAGGCAGCGGGGCCTTTCTTGATCCCGGGCTCAGAAACCGCTTCGGTATCGAAGCAGATCACAACCTGCTGCCGGACTCTTTGTCGGCAGCGGGATTTTCCCTACCGGATATTGACGTCGTTGTGCTGAGTCACCTGCACTTCGACCATGCGGGCGGACTGTTAACAGATTGGCAGGACGGCCTCGAACCCGAACTGCTGTTTCCAAACGCAAGCTACATCGTCGCTGCCGAACATTGGGAGCGAGCCTGCCGGCCACATCCGAGAGATCGGGCTTCATTCATCCCGCGCTTGCAAACCCTGCTCGACACCGGTCATCGTCTGGAACTGATCGATAGTGACAGGTCCGTAACACTTGGCAACGATGTTCAATTTCGATTCAGTGACGGTCACACCCCCGGCCTGATGCTGTCGATCATCGGCGGCGATGGCGGCCTCGCTTACTGCTCCGACCTGATCCCGGGCCGCCCCTGGGTTCACCTGCCCGTCACCATGGGCTTCGACCGATATCCCGAACAACTCATCGATGAAAAAAAGGTTTTTCTCGATGAGATGATGCAACGAAAAATCCACCTGGTATTTTGCCATGATGCGGACTGTGCCCAGGCGACACCTATCCGGGATGATCGAGGTCGATATCGCGTTACCGATGAGTGTCCGACGATCGTTGCCCTGGAACTCTGATCCTGCTTCAACCCGACGGAAATCAGGACGCGCGGTTGGTGCGGATCTGTGACCAGAATGCGTTGATCAATGGACTCTTGAGTTTCTTTTCCAGCGTGAACAGACCCACGTCATAAGCCTCCAGCTCCGGTTTGATATCGAGCACCTGGACCTTGCCGATGAGCGGACTATTGTCCAGCACAATCCGCGGCACTACGCCGATACCAAAACCAAGACTGACCATGCTGACGATGGCCTCGTTTCCGGCTACCTGGGCATAAATTTCCGGTTGTATTCCCATCTTTCCGAACCATGCATCAACCCGTTGGCGAGACAGGCCTCGTTCCGACAAAATCATGGGTATCATCGTCCACACATCAGCATCTGGTGCGCACCCGGACAAGCGTACATGTTCACGGTTTGCGCGTGCCGCGATAAATACCAGCGGCGAGGTCTGAATTGACTTGAAAGCCAGACCGTTTGGTAATGAACCGGGCCTTGCACCGATCGCAATATCCTCATCACCGGCCAGTACCCGTGACAGTGCATATTCAGGATCACCGGTATGCAATTTGATTTCGATACGGGGATGATCGCGACGGAACTCGCTGAGTAAATCAAACAGGAAACTGTAACTGGCCGTCACGGAGCAATACATACTGACCTGCCCATGCAGTTCACCGGCCTCCTCCATCAAGGCATGCCGAATAACGTCCCACTGCGTCAGTGCATCGCGCGCATAGTCCAGAAACAGGTCCCCCTCGTGGGTCAGCAGGACGGTCCGATTATCGCGCTCGAACAACCGGACACCGACTTCTGCCTCAAGCTGCTGAATGCCGCGACTCAGCGCCGACGGGCTGATGTGGCTGGCCTCACTGGCACGGCCGAAATGCAGACTTTCGGCGACGTTGATGAATTGCCTGAGCAGTCGCCTATCCATTCGAACATTATTGCATATTTTAGGATACTATATTTCATATATTTCATTTTACGCAATATCATAACTGGCCTATAGTACCCGCCCGTTCAGAGCCCCGCTCTGACCCATAGTTAGCGCACAGGTACAGCACAATGCAGATCTATTACGATAAAGATTGCGATCTCTCGATCATCAAGAGCAAGAAAGTTTCGATTATTGGCTACGGTTCCCAGGGCCATGCCCATGCGTGCAACCTGCATGACAATGGTGTCGACATCACGGTCGGCCTGCGTGCCGATTCATCATCACGTGCCAAGGCCGAGTCTGCGGGCCTTAAGGTCGCCGACGTTATCGATGCCGTGAAATCGGCCGACCTCGTCATGATCCTGACCCCTGACGAATTTCAGAAGCAACTTTACCTGGAAGAGATCGAGCCCAATATCAAACAAAATGCCACGCTCGCTTTTGCACACGGCTTTGCGATTCATTACAACCAGGCCGTACCGCGTCAGGACCTGGACGTCATCATGATCGCACCGAAGGCACCGGGACACACAGTCCGCTCAGAGTTTACCAATGGCGGCGGCATCCCGGACCTCGTTGCCGTGTTTCAGGATCCGTCGGGTAATGCAAAACAAACGGCGCTGTCCTATGCATCGGGTATCGGTGGTGGTCGCACCGGCATCATTGAGACGACATTCAAGGATGAGTGCGAAACCGATCTGTTCGGCGAACAGACCGTTTTATGCGGTGGGGTCGTCGAACTTATCAAGATGGGATTCGAAACCCTGACAGAAGCCGGCTATGCACCTGAGATGGCGTATTTCGAGTGTCTGCATGAGGTCAAGCTCATCGTTGACCTGATCTACGAGGGCGGTATCGCCAACATGAATTACTCGATCTCAAATAATGCCGAGTATGGCGAATACGTAACCGGGCCCAAGGTCATCAATGAGGAATCACGTCAAGCCATGCGTACAGCGCTGAAGAATATTCAGAACGGTGAATATGCCAAGCAGTTTATTGCCGAGGGAGCGTCAAACTATCCATCCATGACAGCCTATCGGCGTCTCAACGCGGCTCACCCGGTCGAACAGGTGGGCGCTGATCTGCGGGCGATGATGCCGTGGATCACCGCGAATCGACTCGTCGATAAAGACAGGAACTAAGCTTTGATAGTTCAGACTTGACCTTTCAGACAGTGTCAGACCCCATTTATTGGATTACTTTTTCTATACCAGACCCAAACCCAGATAGATAAGAAACCATCCAAATACCCCACACAATTACCGAAATCCTATGGAAGTTTGTGATTGCTTGCTCGCTTTTATTGAGATAGGTAATTATCGACCAAACTACGTGGATGGTCATTAAAGCAATAGAGATAAAACCAAGAATCGCATGCCACGTAAATACTATTCCACCAATAGCGACATAGGTGAGTGCTGTTGCTAAATAATCGGTAAAAAGACCAATCAGAAAAACATAAATGTGCCAGAGTTTTAGGCGCTTTGAAAGCCACCCTGCCCACACGCTAATTGAATAAAATACTAGTGCAATTGTGAAAAGGAAAATTCCCCATAATATTAATGCTGGCATCTAATGCTCCTGAAATACATTTGAATAAATGCCTTAGGTTCATTCCCCTTTAAGGCAAGATGATTCTATGAATTTATGTTCTATAGCTGTGTCAACTGTAGGTTAATAGATAACAATGCTATGCAATCGTATGCGCTAACTAACTGATAATCATTCTTATACAGTACGTCGTCAAAACATTGTGGACTTTCAGCCACCTGATTTAAGAGACACATTAGCTCATCTGGGTTAGTTGCAGCACCCGGTTATCGTAGTGCATTTT
>NZCC01000040.1 GCA_002688175.1 Chromatiales bacterium | reverse complement strand
CGACTCTATCATGCTCTGCCTTTTCTGCCTGATGCCCCAGCTCTTCAACAACCTCAATGATCCTGAAGCAGTCTGCGTAAACTGCACCAGCAGATGATGTTACCGTCGGAACAGATGCCGCATCCGACTCTATCATGCTCTGCCTTTTCTGCCTGATGCCCCAGCTCTTCAACAACCTCAATGATCCTGAAGCAGTCTGCGTAAACTGCACCAGCCCTCTCAGACCCGCTTCAGATTGGCAACTTGAAACCATTGGCCAGCGCGCCATTAACCGGATACCGAAAAACCTCGATATCAACTTTTATACCGCCTGGCCCCAGTCAACAGCCTATACGGGCCATACTCTCGATGTGTCACCCAATGGCCTGCGCTTCATCTCGGATCATCGTCTCGAAAAAGGGCAATACATAAAAATTTCCAGCAACTCCCTTGATGCCATAGCCCTTATTACTTACTGCCAGCAGGATGATGAGACCCACCGCTGGATCGTCGGAGTCTCTTTTCAGACTTTGCGGTTTCGCCGTTCGCAGGGTGCGTTTTTTTCCGCCAAAGCCTGATCTGTATCAGATGATACTCGGTCCGCATGAATCAGATGCAGGTTACACAGACTATTGCCTGGACATCCGTTCTGAAAACCGGCAGATTCCCTGACCGACCGCACATTCTTGCACCCCTTGAATATGTTAAACTGCGTGAATGTATAGGCTTAGACGGCATACCCACTGCAATCAGGCGGTCTTTTTAGCCCTTGCATTGCTGATCAGCAACATCGTAACGATGTCATGCGCCGTGGCCTATACACTCTGCGACGACTGCCCGAAACATGAACCTGTGCTGTGCCTCGATTCATGCCCTACGGCAGAAGCTGCCATCAGTGACTCAGCGCCCACTATCATATCGGAGACCTTCCGTCCGGCTCTCCTCGCAAACAGTCCGTCATCCATTGATTTGGAATTCAAATTGGATCGGCTTCCGCTTCCCGACGAGCAACCGCCCGATCCACGCACCTCACCGCCACTGCATCTGCAGTTCTGTGTCTTTTTGAAATAGCGCCGATTCGGTAACCGATCAATTCTGATCGGTTATTACAATTTCTATCGCCTGCCGGTATTCAACCTCAATCGGCAGAATCTGAATCGGTAGCTGCTCCCGTGTACGTGGTAACACACGATACGCCTGCTGCCGAACCAAGGCAGAAAAGATGCTGCAGAAAAAATCTCTTATCGTAATCGTAATCGTAATCGTAAACATGCTCATGATTTGGCCATCATTTGCAATTGGAGCACCGGATACCGGTGAACAGGCTCGTCCGGTGTCGTTTGATACGGGTTCCGAACCGCTGACATTAGCCAGGGCCGTCGAGCTTTCACTCACCAATAACCAGTCACTTGCCGGGCTACAGGCACGGGCCGAAGCACTCGGTGCGGTCCCGACACAGGCCGGCGCATTACCGGATCCGACCCTAGGGCTGAACGTACTGAATCTCCCGACCGACAGCTTCAACCTGGATCAGGAGCCAATGACCCAGATGCAGGTCTCGCTGAGTCAATCCTTTCCGTTCCCGGGAAAACGCGGTCTTAAACGTGAAGCAGCAGAGTATGAAGCATCAGCCGCAGCTAAAACGGTTCTTGATAAACAGCTGCAAGTCGTCGCCAAGGTCCGTGGTAGCTGGTGGCAACTCGTTTATCTCGATCGTGCCTTGGAAATCATCAGACAGAACCAGGATCTGATGCGGGATTTCGTTGAGATAGCCCAAACAAAGTACAAAGTCGGCAAGGGACTACAGCAGGATGTGCTGCTTGCCCAACTAGAACTTTCCCGACTCCTCAACCGCCTGCTTCCTCTCCAGGGCATGAGAGACGCCTCACAGGCAGACTTGAATGCACTCATGAATATCGACCCGACACAACCGATCCGGCTGCCATCAATGCCGCCGGACATCAATCTTCCTGAGCTGCCACCCGAATCCACCCTGTTAATGCAGGCAGTGAATGCTCGTCCTTTACTCGCTGTTGAGCGGGAACGAATTGAAGCAGCACGGACCCGACTGGTTCTGGCCAAAAAAGAGTACTACCCGGATTTCAAACTGGGCGCGGCTTACGGATTTCGTGACGCCTCCAACCCGACTGGCCGGGATCTGCCGGACCTGGCGACTTTTCGGCTCAGTATTAATTTACCGATTTACTCCGGATCAAAGCAAAGCAAAGCAGTAGACCAGCGAAGTAACGACTATTTTCAGCACAAGCATGCATTCAATGAGTCACTACGTACAATCCAGGCCGATATCACCAAAAATCATGCTCTCTACCAGGTTTCTCGCGAACAGGTGTCGCTGTATGGCACTGCGATTATTCCCCAGGCACGACAAACTGTATCCGCCATGCTGTCTGCTTATCAGGTCAACAAAGTTGATTTTCTTAATGTTCTGAATACGCAAATCACGTTATACAACGCTCAAATCAGCTATTGGGAAGCACTGAGTAAAGCCAAACAGTCATTGGCCAATCTTGCTGCATCGGTCGGCCTGGAGGATCTTTATGAATAACAAAGTCACTATTGTTCTGGTTATTGCCAGTCTCGGCATACTCGGTGCTGCAGTTGGTGGCTACTGGTTTGGCGCCAATTCTTCCAACACAACAGCAAAGATCACCTCAACTTCACAGGAAACTAACGACCCACTGTTCTATCGCCATCCAATGAACCCTGAAGTCTCCTCTAATGTACCGATGAAGGACTCAATGGGCATGGACTATATCCCGGTATACGCTGATGAGGACTCAAACCCGGGACCCACCGGTACGGTAAAAATTGATCCGGTCACGATGCAGAGCATCGGTGTACGCACGACCAAGGCTGAGCGACGGTCTATGTCACGCTCAGTTCAGGCGGTTGGACGAGTAGACTACGATGAGCACCGACTCATCAGGCTCCATCCAAAGACTGATGGCTGGGTTGAACAACTCTATATAAACACCACGGGCGCACCCGTGAAGCAAGATGCCATTCTGCTCAGTTTTTATTCGCCACAGATTGTCTCGACGCAACAAGAATATGTGCTGGCGCTCAGAAATCTTAAAACACTACAGGCAAGTCCGTTTGAGGATGTTCGCCGGGGCGCAGAGGAACTGGTAACAACAACACTGGAGCGACTCCGACTTCTTGACGTTCCTGACCACCAGATTTCTGATCTGACCAAGACACTCGAAGTCAAAAAAGCGTTGCATATTCACTCACCGGCAAACGGTATCGCCATCAGCATCGGTGCCCGTGAAGGCCAGTATGTAACGCCGCAAACGGAACTTTATGCGATTGCAGATCTGACTAAAGTCTGGGTACTGGTCGATATTTATGCAGATGAATTACCGTGGATCAGGATCGGCGACCTGGCCCGTATGAATATTTCAGCGGTGCCCGGTCACACATTCCTGGGAAAACTGGCCTACATCTACCCATATGCAGAGAGTCGGACCAGAACCATCAAGGTCCGGATGGAGTTTGACAACCCGGACCTGTTGCTCAAACCGGACATGTTTGCCGACATCACGATCGAGGCAGGTGCCATCGAAGACGCCATCGCCGTACCATCCGAGGCCATCATTCGCTCCGGCATACGGCAACAAGTATTCATCCTGCGCGCACCCGGCAAATTTGAGCCACGAGAAGTTTCACTAGGCGTCAGCAGTGATGGCTGGACACAAATCAGGGATGGAATTACAGTAGGTGAGGAAGTCGTCGTATCTGCACAATTTCTGATTGATTCGGAATCCAAGCTTCGTGAAGCAGCTGCCAAGATGCAGGAAGCCATGCAATGATCACTCGGATCATGGAAGCGTGCCTGAACAACCGGTTTCTGGTTATAACCGGGACACTACTTCTTATTATTGCCGGGTTAGGCACTGTTGCCACAACGCCACTTGATGCAATACCGGATCTCTCCGATGTACAGATCATCATTTTTACCGAGTACCCGGGACAGGCACCACAAGTAGTTGAGGATCAGGTCACCTACCCGCTGACAACGGCAATGCTCTCAGTCCCGTTTGCAAAAGTCGTGCGTGGCTTTTCCTTTTTTAGCATGTCATTTGTGTACATCATTTTTGAAGATAACACTGATATGTACTGGGCACGTTCACGTGTTCTGGAGTACCTGAACTTTGTCAGTGGCCGCCTGCCCGACAACGTCAATCCAAGCCTCGGGCCGGATGCAACCGGTGTCGGCTGGATTTATGAATACGCCCTCGTTGATTACAGTGGGCAGAATGACCTGGCGAAACTGCGCTCGCTTCAGGACTGGTACCTGCGCTATCCACTTCAGACCGTACCGGGTGTAGCCGAAGTTGCATCGGTAGGCGGCTATGTCAAGCAGTACCAGGTCGAGGTAAACCCCAACATGCTGGTTGCCTACGGCATTCCACTTGGCAAGGTACGACAAGCCATCGAACGCTCCAATCGCGATGTCGGTGGACGGCTGATTGAAATGGCTGAAACCGAATACATGGTACGCGGACTAGGCCGCATCCAGTCGCAGGCAGACCTCGAAAGCATAGCCGTCGGTGTTGACGCATACGGTACACCGATTCGCCTCAAAGACGTTGCCAATATCCAGGTGGGTCCCGAGTTACGACGTGGTCTCGCGGAACTGAATGGAATTGGTGAAGTCGCTGGCGGTATCGTCATCATGCGCTACGGTGAGAATGCCCTGGCGACTATTCAGAGGGTGCGCAACAAACTCGAGGAACTCAAGGCGGGACTCCCCAACGGTGTTGAAATTATACCGGTATACGATCGTGGCACATTGATCGAAAGTGCAGTCAATAACCTGACTTGGACACTTTTTATTGAATTTGTCCTGGTTGCACTGATTTGCATGGTATTTCTGCTGCATATCCGCTCGGCACTGGTCACAATTATTGTATTACCGATTGGTGTATTGGCTGCACTGATTGCGATGCGTGTACAGGGTATCAATGCCAACATCATGTCACTCGGCGGTATTGCCATCGCAATCGGAGCAATGGTCGACGGCCCGATCGTCCTGACAGAAAATGCTCATAAGCATCTGGCCCGGATGCGGACGACACTCGGTCGATCTTTGTCAGTTTCGGAACGCTGGGAAGCAATCAGCAATGCTGCCCGTGAAGTCGGGCCGGCACTATTTTTCTCTCTGCTCGTCGTCGTTGTTTCATATTTTGCAATCTTTACCCTCGAAGCTCAGGAAGGCCGGCTATTCAAACCCCTTGCCTACACCAGCAGCTACTCGATGGCGGCCGCCGCCATCCTGGCAATTACCATAGCCCCATTACTCACCGGACTACTGATCCGCGGGCGCATCCTGGCTGAGCAGAAGAACCCGCTAAACCGACTGCTCCATGCGTTGCATTCACCTGTACTGAAGCGCCTGCTGCGCTGGCCCAAGGTGACACTGACATCAGTTTTCATCCTGCTGGTACTCACCTGGTATCCCATTACACAGCTTGGCAGTGAGTTCATGCCACCTCTCGATGAAGGGGATATTTTGTATATGCCAACAACATTTCCCGGTGTATCCATCACCAAGGCCCGGGAACTGCTACAGCAAACTGACAAAATTCTGCACTCATTTCCTGAAGTCGCATCAGTGTTCGGCAAAGTAGGTCGAGCTGAAACCGCAACTGACCCCGCCCCATTGTCAATGATAGAGACCATCGTACGACTCAAATCGCGAGATCAGTGGCCGGATCCAGCCAAGACAACCCGGACCCTGATGAAGGAAATGGATGCTGCTATCAAGTTTCCCGGGCTAGCCAATGCCTGGACAATGCCGATCAAGACCCGGATCGACATGCTCTCAACCGGCATAAAAACACCGGTCGGCATCAAGATCGGTGGTCCTGATCTCAATGTTCTGCAGCAACTCGCCAAACAGGCCGAACAAGCAATGAAAACCCTGCCCGAGACACAATCGGCATTCGGTGATCGTGCCGTCGGTGGTTACTTTCTTGATTTCAATATCCGCCGTAATGAAATAGCCCGATATGGACTCACGGTTGATGACGTACAGGATGTCATCATGTCTGCCATCGGCGGCATGCAAATCACCGAGACCGTTGAAGGGCTGGAACGTTATTCTGTCAGCTTGCGATACCCCCGGGAACTACGCGATGACCCCGAGCGACTCGGTCGAGTCCTGGTTCCAACTCCAAGCGGCGCACAAATACCGCTGGCTCAATTAGCCGATATTCAGCTGGCTCGCGGTGCACCGGTGATCAAGAGTGAAAATGCCCGACCCCAGGCCTGGGTCTACGTCGATATTAAAACCAGTGATGTCGGCGGTTTCGTTACCAAGGCCCGGAAGATTCTGGCCGACACGGTCGACATCCCCGTCGGTTATACGGTGACATGGTCAGGACAATTTGAATACATGGAACGTGCGGCGGCACGCCTGCGTATTGTCATCCCGCTCACACTATTCATGATTTTCCTGCTGCTGTACCTCAATTTTCGTAATGTTGCCGCACCCATTGTCGTTATGCTATCTGTACCGTTTGGGTTGATTGGCGGCTTCTGGATCGTACACTGGTATGATTTCAACTTATCGGTAGCCGTGGCTGTGGGATTCATTGCACTGGCCGGAGTCGCCACGGAAACGGGAGTACTGGTACTGACTTTTATTGAGGAAAAGGTCAACGAACACCGGCGGCAAAAAGAAGATGCCTATCAGTGTGGCGATATGCCGACAAAATTTCTGACCCGGGAAGAAATAATACAGGCAATCCATGAAGGAACCTCACAACGAGTCAGACCTGTGGCCATGACGGCAACATCAACGATAGTCGGCTTGCTACCCATCATGCTAAGCAGCGGGACTGGCTCTGATGTCATGCAACGTATAGCTGCACCGATGGTGGGCGGTATGCTAACCACAACTTTCCTCTGTCTGCTGGTCCTTCCTGTAATCTATGGCCTGACACTGAACTGGAAAGAATCCCGCCTGTCGGCAGAGGCGGCAGACCCCATTGATGTCGCTAACGACCCTGTAGAATAAAACACTAACACTGTTAAGCTTACCGACGAAAGAAACAGACCTGCCAGGAAAATTGTGCCCATAGAATTACTTTCACCCGCCGGACGCCTGAAGTCGATGCGCTACGCCTTCACCTATGGCGCCGATGCCGTATACATCGGCCAACCGAGGTACAGCCTTCGGGTCCGGGAAAATGAATTCAGCCGTGTGGAAAACATTGCCGAGGCTATAGAAGAGGCACATGGATCAGGGAAACTTGTCTATATCGCTTCCAATCTTTCTCCGCATAATAATAAGGTGCGAACCTATCTGCGTGACATGGCGCCGGTCATCGAGATGCAACCTGACGCACTCATCATGTCCGATCCTGGCCTTATCATGATGGTCCGTGAGAAATGGCCCGAGATACCCGTACACCTGTCCGTGCAAGCCAATGCAGTAAATTTTGTGACCGTCAGATTCTGGCGCAAGCTTGGACTGACAAGAATTATTCTTTCCCGGGAACTTTCCCTAGACGAAATTGAGGAAATACGTCAGGAATGCCCGGATATTGAACTGGAAGTTTTCGTCCACGGCGCTCTTTGCATTGCCTACTCCGGTCGCTGCCTGTTGTCGGGCTACATGACCCACCGTGACTCCAACCAGGGCGCATGCACTAACTCCTGTCGCTGGGAATACCAAACAGTTACAGCAGAGCAGACCCAAGAGGGAAATATTATCCCGAAGCAGGTCAAATCCGGTTCATCACCGACCACCGACCAGGTATTCCTGCTGCAGGAAAAGCAACGGCCCGGTGAATTGATGCCCGCATGGGAAGACGAACATGGCACCTACATCATGAATTCCAAGGATCTGCGGGCGATTCAGCACGTACAGCGATTAATAGATATGGGCATCAGCTCACTGAAGATAGAGGGACGCACAAAGTCTTTCTATTATGCTGCAAGAACAACCCAGGTTTATCGAAAAGCTATTGATGACTGTAATGCCGGCAGATCTTTTGACATGAATCTGCTGACTGAACTTGAGGGCCTGAGCAGTCGGGGCTATACAGAGGGTTTTTACCGACGACATCTTCCACACGAGATGCAGCGGTATGAAGAAATCTCAGCTATAGCAGATCGTCAGCAGTTTGTTGGCGAGGTCTTTGCGGACGATCGGGGCAAAGTAATGGTTGATGTCAAAAATAGATTTCAGATCGGTGATGAACTGGAACTCATGATGCCTTCCGGAAATCAGGTCTTTAAACTTGAATCCATGCTGGATAAAAACGGTGCCTCCATTAACGTTGCGCCTGGCTCCGGGCATATTGTGGCAATACCTGAATTACCGGATGAAGCAACGGATTATGGACTACTGCTGAGAACGATCAGGCCTCACTAGGACTCCAGAACCAACGCGGGAGCGGCTTCAGTCGCAATCACCTGCCTCACGGGCAGTTGACCTCCCTGCCGATATATATAGATCGGCGGCGTTACCCAATTCATGTTGCAACGTGCAGATATTCCGGTGCTGATGCTGCATACCTGAGCGGCCTGTCAAAATCGAAAAACCATCGCCGCTGTGGTTACAAGATCGGCTATCTCAAACCCTGCCTGTAACAAAGCCCCTGTCGCTAACCAGCCCGCCAGCCAGCCTGCTAAACTCCCGCACCTTGGCCGTTAAAAGGATGATGCAGTGACAAAACTACCCCTATTTCTCGCCCTGATGATACCGACGGCATTCGCTGCCGAAACTGGTGAGGTTTTTCGAGATTGCCATGAATGCCCGGAAATGGTGTCAGTGCCGGCAGGCACATTCCAGATGGGCGATTCATCCTTTCACCGACCTGCTCCTCCACGATATGGGCGATGGACTGGCGGATGGCCGGCCGGATCACCAGGCTTCGGGACACGAGTGGCGTACCGCACCTTTATGGGGTATCGGATTGACCCAAACCATCAATAACAATGCCGGCTACCTGCATGACGGACGAGCAAGAAACCTGGCAGAAGCCATACTCTGGCACGGCGGCGAAGCGGAACCAGCCCGGGAGGCCTTTCGCAATATGACCAAGACAACCAGGGATAGCCTGCTGACTTTCCTCAAGTCCCTTTAGCCTGTCAACTAATTCAAGCCCCATGCTCTACTGCAGGTGATTTATAAAATATCTATGGCTGCAGCAGCCAAGTCGCTCTATTTCAGAGCCGGTGCAATATTCTCACCGATGTACCGAATAGCGAACGCGGGATCATCATGAACTCGAAAGCAAAGTTCCGTGATACCAGTTGTAACATAGTCCTGTAATTCTATAATTCTAGCGTCCAGATCTTCCGGACCACCGGCAATTGAAAAATTATCAACAAGCTTACTGAGTATGGCATCCGGCACACCGTCGATAATATGTGTCTTGGCTCTATAGGCTTTGTAAAAAGAAGAAATGTTATCTCTGACGATTGCCACTTCATCTTCACTCATAAACGAATGCAAATACCATTCCGAAAGCACCGCACGGGTAATCAATTCACGCCGCGCCTCACGCATCGAGGCTTCACGATCCGCTTTCATATGGAATGCAATTGCACTGTTAAAGTGAAAATCAGATTTGGATCGACCAAACTCATCCAGCGCCGTTCCAACGGTCTTCACCGCAGCATCGATTAATGGTCGGATTACGTCGCTGGTCATGACACCATCGGCCACCCGGGCACCCATACGCAGCATTTGTTCACGGCTTGCCCCGGCGTAGACACGTGGTACGGGGTCCGTCGACCAGTCGGAATTATAACTGTAAGCCTTATATAGCTGGCCCTCATACTGCAACGGATCATCCTGCAAGCCGCCCTTGATTATCTCAATGGCTTCACGGATGGCACGGACCATACGATGTGCCTGGGTACCCATGCGACTGCACCAGAAACCGCCGCCGCCAATAACAACCTCAGCACGACCCTGACAGAACTCATTAAGAGTCAGCAGCGCATTGCCGGTCTTCATCGGATGCATTTCATATGGGCTGATCACCACAACCCCAAGCTTGATTCTGGTGGTCTCTTGCGCAGCGGGAACCAGGCACATGAATGGATCACGTGCAGAAACATAATTCTGTGCCCATAGCGCACGCAGCCCATAACTCTCGGCCAGCAACGCAAGTTCCTTGACCTGATCCGGACTTCGGTCCGGTTCCAGCATGATATCTATATTCATGATTACAGTTCCTCACTCGGACAGGGCCACTTATAAGAGCAATTATTCATGACCTGTCCACAAAGAGGAAATGCAATCGGTGTCAGACACCAATTACCGGATAAGCGATGCCATATGACAATGATGCCGGGGCTAGTGACAATAGTTACATCTCCAATTCAATTTCGGCTTTTTTTTGATAGTTATTGACAGGAAATCATGCAGAAACTGTTGATTTGCACCGAAAATTGACCCCCCCAGATGACCTGATTATGGCTCAGGTTTTGCCTTTTTTCTTGCCTTTTGTCTCCTTGCTGTTGGTGGATGAGTTCTTGAGCCGAT
>NZCC01000039.1 GCA_002688175.1 Chromatiales bacterium | reverse complement strand
TCCGTAGCTGTAGTTACCACAGATTGACGCCCCGACGGTATCGCCGAAGGTGCCATCAGTACAGGTATAACCCGTCGCCGTATAACCACCTGCACCTACACCCCAGTCCGTGTGGGTGTGAGTCATAAGAGTGGCAGTTGGCGAGACATTGAACGTTGCCGATGTCGTACCAGCATCCATCGTCACGATACCCGAAACGGTATCGTACATTCCACTGGTCTGGCCGCTAAGCACTTGCACCGATGATTCACCATTGGTCGAACCCGTGGCTACATTGATTAGTGTCACACCAACAGTTGCTGCATCAGCAGCGCCGGCCGCTCCAATCGCTGCCGCAATTGCAACAGCTACTTTGGACTTGTTCATGAATTATCTCCAGAGTTCATGCCGTGGGCGGACTCGGCAGACCGGCGTAATCTGCGTGTCCTCAGCAGCGATAAAAATATGAGCATCAACAGGCCCCATGAACCGAGCGCACTGCCGCCGCCCGGTAGTTTGATGATGACGCTGTTGGTTACGGTGATCGTTACATTACCAGTCACAGCCAAACCGTCACCGTCCTCATCCCTCACCGTGAGGACACATATGACATCACCTTCAAAATCTGCTGGCGCCGTGTAGGTGCCGGCGACCTGCACAGCAGCGCCGTCGACAGCGGGGCTGTCCACGGCACCGGTACCATTATCACAAACGGCGGTGGCCTCGTGTTGAGCGATCGAGCCGTTACCAAGATTTATATCGGCAACAAAGCTGATGGTTTCACCGGCTTCGGCTGAGGTCAGTATATCGCTTACCGTCGCATCAATGTCAGCGATAGAAATATTCACAGTTTCCGGGCCGACGGTCTCTGGTGCTACGCCACCGGTATGTGCAAAGTTGTCATCTACAATAGAGTAGACGAAGGAGTCATTGCCCTGAAAGAAGTCGGCATTTGGCACGTAAGTGATTTCCGATCCGCTAACGGTTGCTGTGCCTGATCCCCCCTGACTGTCTATCGTGATAGTGCCTCGGTTACCCGTAATTAGAATAGTCTGATCAGACAGTGAAGCAGGGGCGGCCCCCTGAGAATCCAGATCGATCGTATAAGCATCCGCGACCGGGGGGATATCAGTTTCCACCGAAATCGTCACGTCGGCCTGCAGGCCGACGTCTGCACCCTGAATACCATCGTCAAGCGTGTAACTGAATGATTCTTCGAAGGCTCCAGAGAAACCGTTGGTGGCTGTGTAATCATAGCCGAAGGTCGTTACATTCCCGGGCTGGGTGCCGGTAACAACGCCCGCACCGAATTGCGGTCCCGGCGTGTCTTCCGTCAGTGTAGTAGCTGTAATGCTCAAAACAGTTTCCGGATCATCGTTCGCACCAATCGCCAGGGAAACCGTCGCGGGGCCACCGGTTACGAACCTGTAATTATCATTCTTCGCTACACTGCAGGTGTCACATACCGCCGTGAACGTGATAAGCGGTCCATCCCAGCTGTTATTGGCATCCGGAGCCGGCGCAACATTGAAGACGATTGATTCGTTGAGTGCGAAGGCCTGGCCCTGGATAATGCGTTCACCCGCAGGATCGACGACGATACGTATGATCCAGTTTTCCATCACCTTACGTGCCCCGCAGAAATGTGAGCCGCTGTCTTCGCACGGGGTGCCGGTTGCAGCTCCACCAAAGGTACAGCCATCAGTCACCAAAGGCGGATCTCCCTGAACGCTGGAGTTAGCTAGGCAGCTGAATGTGCCGTTCATCAGCGCAGTTTCGTCCAGCGAGACTTCGACGCCGATATTACCCACGAAGCCCGGGCCCTCGAAGGTGCCGACACCGATACCACCCGGATTGCTTGCCGTGTCCCAGGCATCCTGATCGGTGCCGGAGAGGGGTACTGCGCCGATGACAGTATCGACCGGATAGGTCTGTATACCGGCCGCGCTCAGTCCCTGGGTTGTCAGTAATGGTGGAAACCCCTGACTGCCGAAGATGTATTCGCAACCCTCCGTGATCGGGTTCTGGGAGTCGGGTAATGATACCGGCAGAACGTAGATGATGGTGTCGCTGCCCCAAGACTCCTCGGCCCATGTACCGGGGGCACCTTGAAACGTCCGCGTACCGGCCTCGACTGTGAATCTCGCCGAGATGGTGTCATCGCCGTCACAGGTGGTGCCATTTGTATCTTCGATGGTCACCGAGCCGCTGATATCCAGTGCGGCGTTATCCGGGTCTGGTACCGGTTTTTCCGGAAATGCAAACCCCAGGGCTTTAGCAAATGGTGAGTCGCCGGCGCGATAGTAGCCAGATGCCAGCACAGGACCAACCCACGCAGTGGTGCTCCAAAGATCGGCCTGGTTATAGGAGCAGTCTTCACCGGTCGCACCCATGATCGCGCCGACGCAGGAATTATCGACATTGGACTGCGAAGATCCGGGATTGATCGTGTAATTTGCCTCTTCTGCATAAACTGCTCCCCCGAGGGTCAGGGAAAGGGTTACACAGCAAAGCACGCTACTAAAGGCGCGAAATTTGGTCATTCGACTGTCCTCCAAAGACATGGATCTCATTTTAAACATTATTTCAGGGCCGCTCGGTTACGTGATGTACTTGTATTCGCCTGATCATGTAGTGGATGACGGCAATGTTGAGGGCTGGTTCTTTCTTCACGGTTCGCCCCGTAACAAGCCAAGCCCCCTGACTGCCGACCATAGAACCTTACCGTGCGATCGGGGCTGAGGCAAGGCGGGCCGGGTCCCGGGTTTTGATGCGCTGGCACCTAAGATGCCTGCTGTGAGCTAATCAGCGCTGTTCCCAGCAGCGCCGCTGCGATGATCCACTGAGAAGGCAATCATGTGCGCGCATGGTCCACGCGAATATCGTGATATTGGTGCCCCGCTTGGCTTGGGATCAGAATCTCAATTGTGTCAAAACGCATTTTTTGAATTATTTTGCAGCCTCATGCACGATGCCGGATTACGGTCAGAATTTGCCATTCTGGATGAATCGGGCCATCCGCTAAAGTCGCCCGCAAAGTGGGGCCCATGGCGCCACAATTCAAGTCGGCACTGAACGCGTGAGCTTGTTTCTGGAAACGGTGAATTGTATGGAAAACATCGATATTGATAGTGCGGATGTTGCTATTCAACGACGAGACTTCGCGCGTGCCGAGGAAATTCTTCGCCAGCTCAACAGTGTTCCGGCCAGGAGGAGTTTGCGCAGCCTGGTGCTGTTAGGTACTGCGCTGGAAGCTCGCTGTAAGCTTGAGGAAGCGGCGTCCGTATTTGTCGACGCGGCGGCATTTGCATCGCAAAACGCGGAGCGGGCTCAGTTGCTCAACAAGGGGTGTGCGCTGCTGAAGGCAAAACAGGGGCTGACAGCTGAGGACATTGATCGAATCATCAGCCTTCTGGAACAATCTGTTTCCCTGGAGCCCGGTGACACTAACGCAAACGCACGTTTTGGTTTGTGCGACATATACATACGTGCCAATGGTTATAAAAGAGTGGTCGCGCACGCGAGCGCCCTGAGACACTCGGCCGCCCATGGCATCAGGGCAGGCTTCCTGTTAGCGCGCGCGTATTTTCATCTGGACCTGCGTACCCGCGGGGTCGACTGCCTGGACGAGATAAGCAGCGGGCTGGCACAGTTGAGTCAGCCAGACTTCCTGATGCTGCTGCAATTGCTGGCGCGGTACCGGAGTTTTTCGCGTGCGCAATCGATGATCGATGCAGCAAGCCCCCAGCAGGCAGATCATGATTGGGTGTGCGAGTACCAGGCACAAATCCATGTCGAAACCGGCGAGCATGAGCATGCTCTATCCATTCTGACGCCTGAGTTCATGGCCGCCTGCGAGAATCAGGCCTCGGCCCGCAACATGCACAGGTTACGGGGGAAATCTCTTGAAGCTATCGGTAACTATATAGAGGCGCACGAGAGTTTCGACACGATGAACCGGATTGCGGCCGCATCATATTCGGCGCCGGAATCCACGGATATTGTGGCCGCCTGGTCGGGCATGGCACTGGATGATCTCCCGAAAATTCCAGCGGACGAAACAGAGTCTGTATGCCCCGGTATTCATGATCGGATTCCCCCGTTCCGGCACAACCCTGCTGGAGACCATCCTCGATACGCAGAAGGGTATAAGGACTTTAAGTGAGTTTGATGCGATCTCTTATGCACGCAGTGGGATGACAGGTTTGGGGTATAAGTATCCGGAAGATCTCAGTTCGATGACGGCGAATGAAGTGGGGTATCTCAGAGATGCATATTTTCAGCACAACCAACAGTTTCTGCTGCAGGACAAGGACCTGGGGCTGGTGATCGACAAGCTGCCGCTGAATATTCAACATGTACCGTTCATCATGGTCCTGTTCCCGGGGGCGAAATTCATACTTTCGATACGCCATCCGGTCGATGTGTGTCTGAGCTGCTTTCATCAGGATTTTCATCTGAACAACGCAATGCGTTATTTTACAGATCTGCGGGGTTGTTTTCTCCGCTACAGGGATGTGATGGGGCTCTTTGAGCGTTACAGACAGGAACTGGATCTGAACGTCCATACCGTGTGTTATGAAGACCTCGTCAGCGATCTCGAACATACGGCAGGTGACCTTTTCAGGTTTCTCGAGTATCTTCCGCGCGAAGATTTCACAAGGTTCTACGACGCGAACAAAAACAAGGTGGTCAAAACGCCGTCGAACAGCCAGGTCGTCAGACCGCTATACGATTCTTCGTGTGGGAAGTGGCGTCAGTATGCAAGTCAGGTGGAGAAATTCATCCCGATAGTACGGCCGTTTGTGGAACAGTATGGTTATTCTGTTTGAAGAATTGCGGCATCAGCGGAAATCCGCCCGCAATGATCCGGATGCGGTAATTGACTGGTTTTTTGCATATCATCAATCAGCCCCGACGACAGCGTGACGCCAGCATGACATCGAATGCACCGGTACTTGAACAGGTTGACGACCTGATCGCCGGTCGGCGTTTCGATGCGGCAGACCAGCTCCTGTGCGACTTCAACCGTGACGCCGACAACCGCTGTCTGCGTAGCCTGTTGCTGCACGCGTCTGTACTTGAGTCGTTGAACCGTCGGCTCGAGGCGGCCGCATTACTGGAGGACGCTGAGGGATTGAGTGGTGACCCACGGGAGCGGGCACGGATACTCGCGCGAATTGCCGATATCTGGTATCTGGCAGGACCAAAATCGGTGCCGCAAATCCGTTCGATTGCGGGCTTCCTTGAGCGGTCGGTGAATCTGGACCCGTCAGCCGGGAATGCAGAGACGCGACGCAAGTTGTGCAGCTCGTACCTGGCTTCCGGTGATCTTCGGAAATTGCTACAGCAGGCACGCGAACTGGCACTGATTAAGGGCGAAGAACTCCAGGCGCGGTTATTCACGGCAGTCGCCTGTTTTCTTTTAAACCTAAAGGCAGAAGGTCAGGCAGAACTTCAATACCTGCTGCAGCGGCTGGACGAACTCACCGATCAGCAATTATTTTCATTGCTGGAATTGCTGATCGGCTACGGTGCCCTGGATGATGCGCAGGCCGTGCTCGATGGTTCCCCCTCGCAGGGGAAGCGGACGCACTGGCTCAACGAGTTGCAGGCCCAGGTTTATCAGGAGCGGGCTGACCACAAGTCGGCTTTGTCGATTCTGACCAAAGAATATCTTGCGTCGTTTAGCGAGCCGGCGAAGCTGCGCAAGCTGCATTCACTGCGGGCAAAATGCCTGGATGCGACCGGTGAGTATGCCGCCGCCCACGCCAGCTTTGAGGCTATGAACCGGGCGGCGCGGCAGGAGTATTCAGCTGCCGGCCGCAAGGATGCGGCACAGCGGTATATCGAGTTGGGTCCCAGGCAATTGCCGCAATTTGAATTCATCGAATCCGCTCCGTATGTTCATGCCTTCATGATCGGCTTTCCGCGTTCGGGGACCACTTTGCTGGAGACGATTCTGGGCACCCAGCCAGATGTCAGGACCCTGAGTGAGGCGGATGCGATCACAGCCGTTCGCCGGAAAATGATCGGGATGGGCAAAGCGTACCCGGACGATCTCACCCGGCTCACGGCCAAAGAAGTGACTCGGCTTCGCAGTGCCTATTTCGATCATAACCGTAACTATATAGAGAGCGGTGAACAGTTCTCCGTGCTGATCGACAAGCTGCCACTTAATATCATCCATGTCCCATTGATCAAAATACTGTTCCCAGAGGCGCGGTTCATCCTGTCGCTGCGCCACCCGGCGGATGTCTGCCTGAGTTGTTTTCAGCAGGATTTTATCCTGAATGATGATATGGCTCACTTTACCGACCTTGAGGGGTGCTTCATGCGTTACCGGGATGTGATGGGTCTGTTTGAGACGGTTCGGGCAGGTCTGGAACTCGCTGTCTGGACGGTTCGCTACGAGGATCTGGTGGCAGATCTTTCAGGCACCGTCGAAGACCTGTGCGTATTCCTCGGCATCGAACCGGATCAGCGCTACCGGGATTTCCACGCCATCAACAAAGACCGGTTGGTTGCTACGCCGTCGCGTTCCCAGGTGGCCCGCCCGATATACAAGTCTGCGCAGAATCGCTGGATTA
This sequence comes from Chromatiales bacterium, assembly GCA_002688175.1. GTDB lineage: Bacteria > Pseudomonadota > Gammaproteobacteria > Steroidobacterales > SMWD01. The sequence continues at coordinate 5,043 of NZCC01000039.1, read as the reverse complement.
ACTACCGGGCTGTGATCTCGCCTTTCCTTGGAATCGTTCAAGAGTGTCTGGACCGTTATCGTTACAGCGGCAGCTAGTCAACTAGTCATTGAAATGTTCCGGGAATTATCTGCGGGGGGGCCGGTAAGACGACCTTGCCGCAGATCAATAATGATCTGCTAACATAAACCGTATCGGCCGTGGATACGGGATCCCGCTTTTGATAATGAACAAAGCAATAGTCGGGCAACCGACCAGCGAGATTGCCCCATTGACCGGCATACGCGGCTTTGCAGCGCTATGGCTGGTTCTTTACCATCTGTTCCCGCTTTTCCGTCAAGAGTTTCCGGGTGCTGACCTCGCGCAAAATTTTGTCCGCTTCGGCTATCTGGCTGTCGACCTGTTCGCAATTCTGTCAGGTTTCATCATCGCTTATACGTATTGTGATCGACTGAAGCATCCATCCTTCAAGGAAATGCGTCGCTACCTGTGGTTTCGGTTTGCGCGAACCTATCCGACACATTTTTTCGTACTGTGCCTGTTCGTTATGGTGATGATCTATGATCAGGGGTGGAATGCGCTGGTTTTGTTGTCCGGTGATCCGGCTTTCCTTCGCCAGCTATTCTTGCTGAACGGCGTCGGATTCGAGGATCAGTGGGCCTGGAATGCACCTACGTGGTCGCTGAGTTCAGAGTGGGTTTGTTACCTGCTGTTCCCTGTGTTCGCGCCGTTATTGATGCGCATCAGGAGCGGGCGGGTGGCGTGTGTTCTCGCGGTAGCTGTTTTGGCGGTGATTGGCTGGGGTATGAACCGGGCCAGTTTCCCGATGTTTGCCGCGGTGTTGGGTGGGCCGCCGTTATTGCGGATCACCGGTGCGTTTGCCATCGGCTGCCTGCTCTACCGTGTCCATGCGGCCGGCTTGTTCCGCAACCTGCCGATGGGCTGGATCGGGTTATATGCATTTTTGGGCACGATGGGAATGATTTTGTACGCGACGGACATCGGGCTGATCAATCGGTTCTCATTTGTCATGTTTGCGCCGTCGATCATCGTTGGATTCGCTGTTTTGGTTTTGGCGCTGGCGGATTCCACGGAGGGGGTCGCGTGGTTTTTCGCTTATCCACTCGTCGCATATCTGGGGAAGATTTCTTATTCGGTTTACTTATTCCATTGGCTCATCATCACGAGAATTCAATTGGATGTCTGGTTAGGCGTACCACAGGGATGGCAGACCATGGTGCGCCTGGGCACGGTTATCGCCGTATCAGTTCTGGCGTATCATCTGATAGAACGGCCTTCGCGTAACGGACTCCGCCGGATTCGCCTGACCTGACACCATGATTCGCGGCACATTCAAGAGGCAGGCGTGAAAGAGAAACAGCGGCTTCAAACCGGGCAACAATCCGGGCCGGAGTTTGTCGACACGGCGTTGACCCGCGGCGCGCAGGAGCAGCAACGCGGGCAACTGACGAAAGCAGAAGAACTGTATCGCGTGGCCGTTAATGCGAAGCCGGACCATGTGTTGGCGAATCACCTGTTGGGCTTCGTGTTGATCAAGCGTGGCAAGCTGGATGAAGCGAAGCTGTACCTGCAAAAAGCGCTCGATGGCGACCCGGACCATCAGGATTCATGGCTTCAGCTCGGTTACGTGGAGTATTCGCTATGTGAATACGAGCAGGCGGCCGGATGCTTCCGGCGGGCGATCGCGCAGGACCCTGAGAATGCGAGAGCTCACAATCACCTCGCGGAAACGATGGCTGCTCTGGGTGATGAAGAAGAAGCGATCAGCCTGTATCTGCGTGCGATCGAGCTGTGGCCCACGTTTGCCGACGCCTGGATCAGCCTGGGACACTTTTATCAGCAGCTTGGACGTGCAGAAGAGAGCGAGAAAACACTGGTCAACGGTCTCGAAATCAATCCAAAGGCCACCGTCGCGTACCTGCTTCTGACTCTGGCGGGCTACTATCGTGACAAACCGGGCGAAGTTCGGCGGATGGAAGACCTGTTCGAAAAGGCTGTGATGACGGATTCGCAACGCTGTTATCTTGCATTTGCGCTCGGACATATTTATGAAGGCAGACAGGCATTTGACCGTGCCTTTGACTATTTGTCTCGCGGGAACCGGTTGCATCGGAAAGGCCACCGATACTCTATCGTGGATGAAAAAGAGAATTTCGTGCAGCTCAAGGAAGTATTCAACGCCGGGTTTCTCGCGCGAAATTTATCTGACCAGGTGTCGGAGTTGACGCCGATATTTATAGTCGGCATGCCGCGGTCCGGCACCTCGTTGGTGGAGCAGATTCTGGTAAGCCATCCCGATGTATCAGGGGTAGGTGAACTGCCGATGTTTGCAACGCTTTGCCACGGCTTGCGGGCCAGGACCGACAGGAAGTTCCCGCAGGGAGTTGATAAACTAGATCCGTCAGTTTTCGCTGACCTGGGTGCGCATTACCTGGCCGAGTTGACCAGACGTTCCGAAAGCAAGCAATTCGTCACCGATAAGCTGCCCTCTAATTTTCGCAATATCGGGATGATCAGGCTCGCATTGCCGAATGCGAAAATTATTCATTGTCGCCGGGATGCGATGGCGAACTGTGTTTCGATCTATCGTAACCATTTTGGTGCCGGGCTCGGCTACGGCTATGATCAGGAAGAACTCGGGCAGTATTTCCGGCTATATCAGGACTTGATGGGTCATTGGCACCGTGCGATGCCTGACGATGTATACGATATCTCGTATGAACAGCTGGTCGTCGATACAGAGAACCAGGTTCGGGGGTTATTGGTTCACTGCGGGCTGGCGTATGACGCCAACTGCCTCGAGTTCCATGATGCCAGAAGGGCGGTCAGGACAATGAGTAATGTTCAGGTGCGCCGACCGATATACCGGGATGCGGTGTCGGCCTGGAAGCATTACGAGGGATACATCGGGCCGCTTATGGAAAGTCTGGCATACCTGCCGACCAAGACTTAGAGTTCGGTCCTTCGACCTTTTGCGCGTCAAAGGGGTTCTTACTGGTACCTTTTTTATTCACCAAACCAGGGTGTTCGCCTGCACACAGCCGGATGCGTGTAAGATCATGCCGAGACGCGTGCCGTGAACCACAACGACTGGAGCCATCAATGCCTGGAAATGACGTGCCCACTGCTGTCAGGGAGCAGTATGAAGAGTTGCCGTATCCGTTGAGAGATCCCCGGGATGAAGAGCGCCGCCTGATTCATACCATTGGCAGCAACCTGGTTGTCGTCAATCACTTTTGTTTCAAGGGCAGGATGGATTTTCGTACCGGGTTTCGCTGTCTTGTCGCGGGCGGCGGTACTGGTGATGGCTTGATTTATCTAGCCGAGCAGCTCCGCGACTTTGACGCGGAGATTATTTATCTCGATATGTCTGTAGCTTCACGACGGGTGGCCGAAGAGAGGGCACGCGTAAGGGGGTTATCGAATATCACCTGGGTCACAGGTGCGATCGAGGATATGCAGAAACTTGATCTGGGTGAATTCGATCTTATTCACTGCACTGGCGTGTTGCACCACCTTGAATCTACCGAAAACGGCCTGCAGGATCTGGCCGCGGCGCTCAACGAACACGGCTCGATGTTGCTGATGCTCTATGGGAAGTACGCGCGTCGACCCGTATATGACATGCAGGCCTTGTTGCGCGCCTACCTGCCGGAAGGCATCGGGCGCCGGGAAAAAATCGAGAAAGTGCGGCAATTGATTGATTGTTTACCGGAAACGAACTGGTTTCGGCGCGATCTGGCCAACTGGGGGCACGAAATTTCTCCGGGCGGTAACGGTGATCCCGGTTTGTACGACCTGCTCCTGCATGCGTGCGATCAGGCCTTCGATGTGCCCGGGCTGTATGCGCTGGCCGGGTCGGCAGGGCTTCATATCCAGGGATTCCCTGTCGGGTCGGAGCGTTACAACCCTTTTTCTGCCATTCAGGACGAGGCGGTCCGCGAGCAGTTCGAACGAATGGATCTGCCGATGCAGCAGGCCACGGCCGAGTTGTTGCACTGCGATATCAGCCGACACGAATTCTATGTCGGTCGCGGTACCGATTCGGTAGCGAGTCTCGATGACGAGGACAATGCACTGCTGATGTTCTGGAAGATGTACGGTAAGCATCGGCAACTGGCTGACGCGATGCTACCGGGTAAGGTATTCACGCTACAGGTCGATCACCACCAGATCCGCATCAACTGCAGTGAGATTCTGAAGCACTTATTTGCCTGTATGGATGGCCAGATACCGTTGCATGAGATGTATGAACGGGTGCATCAGGCGTTGCCAATGGCGAGCAGGGAGGCGATCCGGGCAGAACTGAAAGGCATCTACACGGTAATGCATGAGCGGGGGCTGTTATACTTGGTGATGGCCGGGAATCTCGCCACCGGGTTGCCGGACTACGATCGGTTGAACCAGGTGCCCGGTGGCGATAGTGCAGGTGTGGATCCGAACACATTAAAAATAGATCCATAGCGCCAGATCGGACAATCTGGCATGGTATCGGGGTAAAACCCCGCAGCTATTTTCACGAGTTAACTGTCAGACCAACATACGGTCAAGGGGTTGGACCTTAGATATGCTGTTATTTATGAGCTGGTTGCTAACCGTTTGATTATTAAGTAAAATTAGCCCAGTAGGTGACGGGAATCATTTCTTTGTTATGTTAACAGTCAGTTGTAATTGTCTGTACTAAGGGTATAGTTCAAATACCTAAAAATAAAGTGGAACGGGCAAAGGGCGCTTAGGCGTCTGACGCAAAGCTAGGGGTCTTTCTCTAATAAGTAACTGACTGGTATTTGCCGGATAGTTATAAAGATGAAGATAGCCAGGCTGCTACCTCCTTAAGGTTAGGTTTGTTTAAAGGGGTTTTTGAAGGAGGTTACCTAAATGAATAAAACCAAAGTAGCGGTCGCAGTTGCGACAGCAATTGGAGCGGCCGGAGTAACTGATGCAGCGACTGTTGGTGTGACACTGACCAATGTCACCACTGGCTCGGCCAATGGTGAATCGTCAGTGTTTGTACTTAGCGGCCAGACAAGTGGAACATACGAC
>NZCC01000038.1 GCA_002688175.1 Chromatiales bacterium | reverse complement strand
CGCGTCCGACAACGTGTCAAGCCCGGCGCGGATTTGAGGCGGATGTCAGGTTGGGGACGAACCCGCAATATGACTTACTCCGATGTAGGGGGCCGCGTCAAATCAGGGGTTCCGCTCTGCAACGGTCTCCGCCTGGGTGATACGTCCTCTAGATTTTTTCTGTTGACATTTCTGATGTTTTTGATTAAGATAAAGCATGTGTCAAGCATTTGCCAAGTTTTTGACACATGCCCAGCTTCGGGTGTGAGGCTTGGCGAGTGAACGACACCTTGAAAGGAGACTGATGCCTTGCGAGCGTTTGAGTACATTCCCGCAAAAACCGTAGACGAAGCGGTTGCTTTGCTCAGCGAAAAAGGCGAGCAAGCAAGGCCTTTGAGCGGTGGAACAGATCTCATTGTTATGGTTCGGGAAAATCGTCGGCAGTTGGAATTGATGGTAGACGTCAAGGATATTCCCGAGACCAATGTGCTTTCCTATGCCCCCGGGACCGGCTTAAATCTTGGTGCGGCCGTTCCCTGTTATAAGGTCTATGCGGACGATGCAATCCGTGCCGCATATCCTGGGCTAATTGATGCAGCTAAGATTATTGGTGGCACCGCAATTCAAGGCAGGGCAAGTGTTGGAGGCAATTTGTGTAATGCTTCTCCTGCTGCGGATACGATACCGCCGCTGATTGTCCTGGAAGCAATCTGCGTAATCGCTGGCCCCAACGGTACACGCGAAGTTCCTGTGCACCAATTCTGTACAGGTCCGGGGCGAACCGTCTTGGAAAGGGGAGAATTTCTCGTATCATTTAAGATTCCCCCAGCGAAGGAAAATTCTAGTTCTTATTATCTCCGCTTCATCCCCCGCAATGAAATGGACATCGCTGTTGTGGGAGCCGGTGCAGCGGTCGTTCTGAACGCCGATAAAACATCCTTTGTATCGGCACGGATTGGGCTTGCTGCGGTTGCCCCAACGCCGCTGTTCGCTGAGGAAACCAGCGCACTACTCGCTGGAAAGGAAGTTTCCGATGAGGCAATTAACACGGCTGCCGAGGCTGCGAAGGCAATTGCCCGACCAATCAGCGATATGCGTGGAACGGCCGAACAGAGAACACACCTCGTTGGGGTGTTGACACGTCGCGCCTTAAACGGTGCAATTCAAAGAGTGAAGGAGTCATAAAATAGATGTCCAGAAAAGCCCACGTTCAAACGACAATTAACGGCGAAGCGGTTGAATTTCTGTGTGAACCTCGTCAGAGTTTGCTTGAAGTCTTAAGAGATGTACTATATTTGACAGGCGCCAAAGAAGGGTGTAACAATGGAAACTGCGGTGCCTGTAGTGTGATTCTCGATGGGCGGCTGGTCAATTCTTGCCTTGTGCTTGGCGTTGAGGCCGAAGGAAGTAAGATAGAAACCGTTGAAGGTCTCGCCGAACCGGACAAACTCCATCCAATCCAAGATGCATTCTTAGAAGACGCTGCCCTCCAGTGTGGTATTTGCACGCCCGGCTTTATCGTGGCGGCAAAAGCACTGTTGGATCAAAACCCGGCCCCAACTGAACACGAAATCCGCTATTGGCTGGCGGGCAATTTGTGTCGCTGTACTGGATACGATAAGATTGTCCGTGCTGTACAAGATGCGGCCCAAATCATGTCTTCGGAGGTAAGTGCATAATGGCAGACAAGAAAGAATACAAAGTCGTTGGGACCCGTCCCATCCGTCACGATGGTGTTGATAAGGTCACTGGTCGTGCTCTCTATGGCGCAGACATCCACATGGTCGGACTGTTACACGGTAAAGTGTTGCGCAGCCCCCATGCCCATGCATGGATTAAGTCGATCGATACCAGCCGTGCCGAAGCCTATCCCGGTGTGAAGGCGGTTGTAACCGCGAAAGACTTTCCTTCCGTCGAAGATAAGATTGCTGATCTCGGAGAGGGCGCGGTCAATGTACAAGATCTCCAGGATAATGTACTGGCAGGCAAGAAGGTACTCTACAAGGGGCATCAGGTTGCAGCAGTTGCGGCAACCGACCCTCATACTGCTGAAGAAGCACTCGAACTAATCGACGTCGAATATGAAGTGCTGCCGCCGGTTCTCGATGTATGCGAAGCGATGAAAGCAGATGCGCCGCTTCTGCACGAGAACCTGCGGACTGATGAAATGGGGGAAAAGTCCGAAAGTCCGAGCAACGTTGCAAGTCACTTCCAACACAAGAAGGGCGATCTCGAAAAGGGCTTCGCTGAAGCGGACGTCGTCGTCGATCACGAATTTGTAACAAAGACGGTTCACCAAGGCTACATCGAGCCCCACAACGCCACCGCGCTATACAATCCTGATGGACAACTCACAATCTGGTGCAGTACCCAAGGTGCATTTGCTGTTCGTGCGCAGGTGTCAGAGGTTCTCCAGATGCCAGTTTCGAAGGTTAAGGTCGTGCCGATGGAGATTGGTGGTGGCTTTGGTGGAAAGATTCAGGTTTATATCAAGCCTATTTCTGCTATGCTTTCGATGAAGACAGGAAAGCCCGTCAAGGTCTTGATGAGTCGGGCGGATGTTTTTGAAGGCACCGGTCCGACGCCCGGCTCCTACGTGCGCGTGAAGATCGGTGCAAACAAAGAGGGATGTATTACTGCAGCAGAAGGTTACCTGGCTTACGAAGCGGGTGCGTATCCCGGTTCACCCGTTGGCGCTGCCGCGATGTGTATTTATTCGTGTTACAATATCGAAAATGCGCTTGTTGATGGGTATGACGTTGTCGTCAATAAGCCGAAAACATCTGCATACCGCGCCCCCGGGGCGACAAATGCTGCATTCGCCGTAGAAACTATCATTGATGAGATTTGCGAGAAAATCGGAATGGACCCACTCGAATTCCGAATCCTCAATAGCGCAAAAGAGGGAGATACGCGTGTTGATGGGCCCGTACTCCCACGTGTAGGCTTCATCGAAACCGTTGAAGCAGCAAAAGACCATCCACACTACCTGGCACCGCTTGACGGGAAGTACAAAGGGCGTGGCGTTGCTTCCGGTTTCTGGCCTAACTTTGGTATGAAATCGAGCGTCTCGATTAACGTCAATTCCGACGGGACGATTAGCCTTGTCGAGGGTTCTACAGATATTGGTGGCAGCCGTGCATCAGTTGCGATGCAAGCAGCGGAGGTATTAGGCATTTCTGCTGAGTCGGTATCACCCGCTGTGGTTGATACCAATTCCGTTGGTTACACGGATGTGACAGGAGGCAGCCGTACCGCGTTTGCGACCGGATACGCTGCTTATGAAGCCGCGCAAGATGTCAAACGACAGATGATAGAGCGGGCAGCGAAGCTGTGGGAAGTTGATAGGGCAGACGTGCAATTTGCCGACGGCATATTTACATCCGTTAATGGCAAAGAACAGGAGATCGACTTCAAAGGTTTGGCAGAAAGGCTGGATGAGACTGGCGGCCCCATTGTTGGACGCGCATCAGCAGACCCAAACCAACCCGGTCCCTCGATCGGCACACACGTCGTTGATGTCGAGGTCGATCCGGACACCGGTAAAGTCCAGATCCTACGCTATACGGCAACTCAGGACGCCGGTAAAGCCATCCACCCGAGCTATGTCGAAGGACAGATACAAGGTGGTGCGGTTCAAGGTATTGGTTGGGCACTAAACGAGGAATACATCTACAACGAAAAAGGGGAGATGACTAACGCCAGTTTCCTCGATTACCGCATACCCACATGCCTTGACCTGCCAATGATTGACGCGGTGATTGTTGAAATTCCCAACCCTGGTCATCCCTATGGCGTCAGAGGGGTTGGAGAAACTCCAATCGTCGCCCCACCAGCCGCAATTGCAAACGCGATCTATCGCGCCGTGGGCGTTCGGATGAAAGAACTGCCGATGTCGCCGGGGCGTATCCTCAAAGCCATGGGAAAGATCTAGATATACTTCACGATTAAGGATACAAGGATGCATAAGGATTACTGCACCTTCAATCCATGTATCCCTAATTCACTGATATTAAGTGTAAATCCATGAAAGGGTGAGTGTCATGCCAACGGTATCCATTCCCTCCCTCATGCAGAATCTCACGAATGGCGTAGATAAAGTCATAGTGGAAGGACAAACGCTACGAGAAGTGGTTGACAGCTTAGAAGATACCTATCCCGGCTTCAAAGCTCGCCTCTGCGATGGGACTCGAATTCGTCTAAACATCGCAGTCTACGTCGATGGTATGATTTCCCGGGAAGGAATGCGCCAACCTGTGACCGAAGGAACAGAAATTCATTTCCTTCCAGCGCTCAGCGGTGGTTCATCCAGCCTTACCCAGAAATGAACTGTTCCAAGTCTCTTTGAGGCGTATTCGTCGAAACGATGGCGGATAAAACTATAGCCTCCCGCTTGCCTTGAGTGCGTCGGAGGATATGTGTCTTGTGAGCGGTCCCGCAGGGTTCTCAAAGCACTCGGGGCTCTCATTAAGAGCGTGAGTGCTGTTTCCCCGCTAAGTACAGGCGGGGGTAAATTAACCTACCATTAGCACTGGGAAACTCGCTGGTGGATACCCGGCCTCGAATGGTGAGCGGACGTCCGCTAAACTGTAACGCCTGGGTTCTGATATGAATTTGGGTGTGATGCGTATGGCTGCCACAAAACCACCCCCTTTCATCCCCATAAATTTGCCACAAATCCGTTCCACCACAAAGGCACGAAGGCACAAAGGTGCTGTTTTAGCGGCTCCCCGCTACGCGGGACTCAGAAACTTGGTGGCTTCGTGTCTTTGTCGTTCATCAAAAAATGCGAACCGGTGGCAAATTTCCAAAAACGCCCCCGGCAACGTGTCAAGCCGGGTGCGGGTTTGAGACGAATGTCAAGCTGGGGGCGAACCCCCAATTCGACGGGGTCCCCTGTTCGAGCCCGTGTCAAATCAGGGGTTCTGCTATGCAACGCTCTCCCTCGTAGCGGTACGAATTTTTCCAGTTTTTTCTTGACAGGGTGAAAATCGTATGTTATAATTCGCCCGCTTCCGTCAAGGAAGTGAATCTAAAGATGCTCTTTGAAAGCTAAATAGTTTTTGATATGTGCTACTGCTTTTAGCGTATTTTAGGGCTTATTTAAGCCCTCTTGTCGACTTAGAATTTCTTTGCTAACCCATAGGGTTGCGTAAGGATTTTCTTTCCGACTTTATTGGAGAGTATGATACCGGCTCAGGACGAACGCTAGCGGCGTGGATTAGGCATGCAAGTCGTACGTGAATCTCCGTTTCGGCGGAGAGGAAAGTGGCGAAAGGGTGAGTAACGCGTAGGTAATCTGTCTTCGAGATAGGGATAACAGTTCGAAAGGGCTGCTAATACCGTATATGATTGGGACTTCTTTGGATTTTCCAATGAAAGGTGGTTTCGTTCGCGAAGCTGTCGCTTGGAGATGAGCCTGCGTCCTATTAGCTAGTTGGTGAGGTAACGGCTCACCAAGGCAACAATGGGTAGCTAGTCTGAGAGGATGATTAGCCACATTGGGACTGAGACACTGCCCAAACTCCTACGGGAGGCTGCAGTCGAGAATATTTCGCAATGGGGGGAACCCTGACGATGCGACGCCGCGTGAGGGATGAAGGTTTTCGGATTGTAAACCTCTGTGTTATGGGAAGAATTGCTAGGTGATGATAAGTCAGCTAGCTTGACGGTACCATAGTAGAAAGCCCCAGCTAACTACGTGCCAGCAGCTGCGGTAATACGTAGGGGGCTAGCGTTGTCCGGAATTACTGGGCGTAAAGAGTGTGTAGGCGGCCATGTAAGTCTAGTGTGAAATCGCTTGGCTCAACCAAGCAACTGCGCTTGATACTGTATGGCTTGAGTACGGAAGAGGAAAGTGGAATGTAAGGTGTAGCGGTGAAATGCGTAGATATCTTATAGAACACCTATGGCGAAGGCAGCTTTCTGGTCCGATACTGACGCTGAGTACACGAAAGCTTGGGGAGCGAACGGGATTAGATACCCCGGTAGTCCAAGCCGTAAACGATGGGTACTAAGTGTAGGGGGTATTGATTCCTCCTGTGCTGTAGCTAACGCATTAAGTACCCCGCCTGGGGAGTACGGCCGCAAGGTTAAAACTCAAGGTAATTGACGG
>NZCC01000037.1 GCA_002688175.1 Chromatiales bacterium | reverse complement strand
TTCTCTACAGCCATTATCATGGCCTCTCAGATCAGAGCTTTCCACTTATAGCCGTGTCTTAACAATCAGGACCACTTCTCACTATTATTTGGCATACCATATAGGTATTACTAAGTCATACTAAAAGGTAATTGGTTAGCCGATCAGGCCAATTTTGTATGCAGGATATTGCTACTTTGCAAAATCCGTAGGTATCATCATAGCTTCGTTTAAGTAAGGCGCGTATTTTTGTGAAAATCTGGATAGACCTTACCAACTCGCCGCATGTCAATTTTTTTGCGCGGTTAATTGAGGAGTTACAGACTGAGCATGAATTGATTCTAACCTGCAGGCCATTAGCAAACACGATCGAACTTTTAGATATGTTTGCGATAAAACATACGATGGTAGGTAAGCATTATGGACAGAATACTGTAAGTAAGATTTTTGGATTCTTTATCCGGGTCATTCAGCTTTATCTTTATCTGCGCAAAAAAAAGCCAGATGTCGCAATTTCGCATAGTTCTTTTTATTCTCCACTGGTAGCTAGGTTGCTAGGTATCCGTGGTGTCTATTTAAATGATAATGAGCATGCGGCCGGTAATAAGGTGTCTTTTCTGTTTGCGAATACAATTATGGTTCCAGAGTTTCTTGATTTAGAGAAGGTCAGGGCGCAGTGGGCGAGGGCAGATAAGATCATCAGTTACCCTGGAGTTAAAGAGGGTGTTTACCTCTGGTATCAGCGTATTACTGATGGCGTTTCTTTGAATGGACATGTTAATAAGGATATTTTCATCCGGCCGGAGCCTTGGACTGCTCAGTATTACAAAGGCGAGCGTAATTTTATTGATGAACTGCTTATTGATCTTCAGGATGAATACAAAATCATTCTGTTGCCAAGAGACGAAGTGCAAAAAAAGCATTATCAGTCTGTGCAATTTTCAAGAGTGAAAATTCCTGACAAACCACTTAGTTTGATCAACATAATGGAAGATTGTGGTTTATTTATAGGTGCCGGTGGGACGATGACAAGAGAAGCAGCCGTTCTTGGTGTACCGACAATCTCTATCTATCAGGATAAGCTTCTAGATGTGGACAGGTACCTTGTAAAATTAGGCTGCATGCGTCATATACCTGATCTTACCGCAGTATCGGTTAGGGAATTTATTCAACAGGTTGAATCTGCCCCGCCATCTGTTGAATTATTAGAGAAAGGCCAGGCAGCGTATGAGTTAATAAAGCGCACTCTTGTAAATAAATAGGGAATGTAATAGTGATCAGAGTCGGTTTTGTCGGTTTTGGGAGAATGGGTATCACTCATTTTTCTATCCTCAATTGTCATCCGGATGTAAGAATTGTGGCTGTCTGCGACCAGTCAAAGATGCTTCTTAATGTCTTAAAGAAGCGGGTAGATGTTGCGGTCTACACTGATATGAGTCAGATGTTTGAAGAGGCGAATCTTGATCTTGTCATAATTTCAACCCCGACCAGTTCGCACTCTGAAATAGTTCAACTGGCTATTGCGAGTAATTGCCACATATTTGTGGAAAAGCCATTTTCATTGACCCCGGCCCAGGGCGAGCAAGCTCTGTCCCTTCTTGATGGCCAGCAACTCGTTAATCAGGTTGGATATGTAAATCGATTCAATGAGGTTTTTGTTGAGGTTAAACGGCTAATAACTCAGGGTGTAATTGGGGATATTCAGACTTTTAATTCTGAGATGTATGGTGCCACTGTATTGAAGGATGCTAAATCTGGTTGGCGTGGCACCACAAATCTTGGTGGTGGGTGTATGTACGAATTTGCATCGCATTGTATTGATCTGGTTGTTTATCTTATCGGGTCTCCCGACAAGGTTGTTGGCAGTGTGATGCAAAGTATTTTTTCAGCCGGTGTTGAAGATTTGGTTACGTCCACTTTTGTCTACGATAACGGTTGCAGCGGAACAATATCAGTAAACTGGAGTGATGAAACCTTTCGCAAGCCCGCCAATATATTCACGATTATCGGTTCGAAGGGAAAAATTATTGCCGATAAACACGAGTATAAAATTTACCTGAAACAGGAGGACATATCGAATAATTATCAGAAAGGCTGGAACACCCGGTATATTACCGAGTTTTCTAAACCGGTCCGATTCTATGTGAGGGGGAATGAGTTTACTTCACAGCTCGATAATGTAATCGACTGTATAAAGAATAAACGAATAGAGAATGTTTGTGATTTTTCCGAAGCGATCAAGACAGACAGGATAATGGCAGATATTCGACAAGACGCAGTTCGTGCGTTGCAAGAGCCAGATGATGGTGCTCTAAACTCTCCATTACTTGCAAAAACAGGTAAGAAATTATCATTGTGGGAAAAGTTACGAAAATTCGGAGAAAGAAAAAATGCTTGATCGGGTAATTTTCGGGGATAACCAGTTTTTTGGCATTAATCATATGTCAGAGGCAAAAGCGCAGTCACTGGATGAACGGTTTCGTAATTTGAATGCCATTACCGATGTGATTGATATTGCTTATGAGTGCGGAATTAGAGGATTTATGCTGAACACTAACGATAGGTCAATCGAAATATGCGATTATCTTCGGAAAAATAGTTCTCGGTATCCTGATCTTGCGATGTATCCTTCTATGCCTTATGCGCACAAATATGCGGCAGCAGTTGCCGAGAAGGGTATATTCGGTGCTCTGAAAGATTCGATATTGGCCGGATCAAGTGCGGCAGAAATTGGTAAAATGGTTGCTAAGGGTGGACGTTCTTTGTTCGAGCAGGACATGATTAAAGTCATGCAGCTAATGATTGATGTTGAAATGAAAATGTTCAGGGGCCTGAATGTCAAGGTTGTATTTCTTCAGAATATTGTTACAGATTTATTACTTGGTTACGGTGTAAAAGACATTTTTATAGGCTTTGCCGAATACATTCGTGAGCGATATAAGGCAGAGCCTGGGTTCACTACGATGAATATGCCGATGACTGTAGAGTTCCTGCTTGATTGTGGAATTGAGAATCCGGTTGTTTGTTCATCCATCAATAAAGCGGGCTACTTTATGAATCCAAGTATGAAAGCTTATGAGAAGGCGATAAAAGATAAGAAGTTCCGGCCAATAGCAATGTCGATTCTTGCTTCGGGCGCTGTTCCTGCACCGGAAGCTGTTGAGTATATATGCAAGCAACCTCAGATTGAATCTATTGTTTTTGGCGCATCCAGTAGAGGGCATATAGCCGAAACAAAAAATCTCATCGATAACTATAGTCAGTGACACAGAGGTAAAATACAGAATAGGTTCAAGAGGGGGGGTATTCCTGTTTAAGCAGTAGGGGTTTCTGCCATTGCGCCGGATGCGAGAAAAATCAGGTACGAATATCGTTACTCTCCTGGATCACAATTTTCCTTGAACCATTCATAAGTGCTCACAATGCCTTGTCTCAGATTGATGCGAGCTTTCCAGCCGAGATTAGCAAGTTGGTTAATGTCGAGTAGTTTGCGGGGGGCGCCATCCGGATAATCGTCATTAAATGTTAACGTTCCCCTGAAGTCGACGATATCATTTATTATTTCAGCAAGTTCATGAATCGTAACATCCATGCCAGTGCCCACATTAAAATGTGACATCATCGGTTCTGTATGTTTTCGATATGAGTCGAGTGGTATGGTGAGGACAAAAAGGCACGCATCAGCCAGGTCGTCTACGTGGAGGAATTCACGGCGAGGATTCCCTGAGCCCCAGATTTCGACATTGGCATCATCATTAATTTTTGCTTCGTGAAATTTACGGATCAGTGCAGGTAGCACATGGCTCGTTTTGAGATCGAAGTTATCATTTATGCCGTACAGGTTGGTCGGCATAATGCTCCGAAAGTCAGTGCTATGTTGTCGATTATAGGATTCGCACAATTTAATGCCTGAAATCTTCGCAATTGCATAGGGTTCGTTGGTAGGCTCCAGTTTTCCCGTTAGCAGGCTCGATTCAGCCATTGGTTGTTTTGCAAGTTGTGGGTAAATACATGAACTGCCCAAGAAAAGCAGGCGGGAGACATCGTTGCGGTGAGACGCATCGATCACATTTGCGGCTATCATCGTATTGTCGTAGATGAACTGTGCTGGATATGTATTATTGGCGAGAATACCGCCAACCCTCGCAGCCGCCAGGATTACATAGTCCGGTTTCTCGGCTTTCATAAAAGCATCTACATCTGATTGCCGGGTCAAATCAAGTTCATTGCGGGCCTTGAGGATCAGTTGTTTGCAACCAGCATCTTGCAGTCGCCGGACAATGGCCGAACCAACCATGCCCCGGTGTCCTGCAACAAATATCTTTCCCGCTCTGAGTTTTGAAAGTTCGACTGTTTCTGGGTTATTCATGGTGGTCAAAGATCTGAAAACCCTTTCTGGCGACCAGTGCATCGCGACGTGCAACCTCAAGATCATGCTCGACCATACCTGTCACCAGTTGCTCAAAACTGATTTTTGGCTGCCATCCAAGTCGGGTTTTCGCTTTCGTCGGATCTCCGAGAAGTGTTTCGACTTCCGTTGGGCGAAAATAACGAGGATCAACCCGCACAATAACATCGCCGATGTTGGGGCCGGTGCTGTCAGGGTTCTCGACGACACGACCAATTTCATCTGTGGCTGAGCCTTCCCACTCTATGCCAATGCCAATAGCAGTTGCCGCACGCATGACAAATTCACGCACGGAGTACTGTTCACCTGTTGCGATTACATAATCGTCCGGTTCATCTTGTTGCAAAACCAACCACTGGGCTTCGACATAGTCTTTGGCATGGCCCCAGTCACGCTTCGCATCCATGTTGCCAAGATACAGGCATTTTTGTAGGCCGGTCTTGATTCTGGCAAGTGCCCGCGTAATTTTACGTGTAACAAAGGTTTCGCCGCGATTGGGTGATTCGTGGTTGAATAGAAGTCCGTTGCATCCGTATATGCCGTAGGCTTCCCTGTAGTTCACGGTAATCCAGTAGGCATATAATTTTGCTGCTGCATACGGCGACCGTGGGTAAAAGGGTGTTGTCTCTTTTTGTGGTGTTTCCTGGACAAGGCCATATAGCTCAGAAGTTGATGCCTGGTAAAAGCGGGTTTTGTCTACCAGGCTGAGTATCCGTATCGCTTCCAGGATTCTCAGTGGGCCGATTGCATCCGCGTTGGCTGTGTACTCCGGTGTTTCGAATGAAACGGCAACGTGGCTTTGTGCTGCCAAGTTGTAAATTTCATCAGGCTGTACCTCCTGGATGATTCGAATCAGATTTGTTGCATCGGTCATATCTCCGTAATGCAACACAAATTGCTGATCTGCATCGTGTGGATCCTGATACAGGTGGTCAATTCGGTCGGTGTTGAATGACGAAGCCCGGCGTTTAATGCCGTGAACTTCATAGTCTTTTTCCAGCAGAAACTCTGCCAGATAAGCGCCATCCTGACCAGTGACTCCGGTAATGAGTGCTCGTTTCCCCATGCAATATTCCTCGGTGTGACCTTCCACAGTCTGTTTTCGCATATAACTATTGGCTATTGAGCCTGATTTGACCTAATTATAAAGGATATTATGCAATCAGGGTGCTCAGAAATGTGTAAAGAGGTCACAGAACAACGCTGTATTTCCGGGTAAACTAATACTAGTAATGGTACCAATAATATTATGCGAACTCTGGCAAACATTTTGCTGGAGCATTATGTGATTCTATTAAACCAATTTATTTTTTAATAATTAAGAAAATATGACTGATAAAAATATTTCTGCTTATACTTCCTCCCTGAAATCATTTACAGGGATACCACTGCTACTCGCAGGGTTAATTATAGTATTTCTTGGCATCATATTCTGGGATGGTCTCATCTGGATGCTCGGAATGTGGCAACAGGAAGAATATAATCATGGCTACTTGATTCCCGTCGTTGCCTTCTACTTGCTCTGGTTGCGTGCTGGTGAACTAGAGAAAATAAATCTGTCGGGTTCGTGGACTGCCCCATTGGTTATGGCAGGTGCTATTTGCGCTTTTATCCTTGGCGAACTTAGCTCCATCTATCAGATCATTGAGTACGGTTTTCTACTGGCCTTGTTCGGACTTATCCTGTCAGCTATTGGCTGGAAAGGATTTCGTATTATCTGGGTACCATTCATTTATCTGATGTTCATGGTCCCATTACCAAATTTTGTGTACCAGGGATTGTCAAGTGAGTTACAACTGATTTCATCGCAAATTGGTGTTGCTGTTATCCGTTTATTCGGTATTAGTGTTTTTCTTGAAGGTAATGTAATCGATTTGGGGGTTTTTCAGTTGCAAGTAGCTGAGGCTTGCAATGGGTTACGTTATTTATTTCCATTGATGAGTTTTGGGTTTTTGTGTTCGGCAATTTATATGGGTGCCTGGTGGCAGAAAATTATCATCTTTTTTTCAACAATTCCTGTAACAATTTTAATGAACAGCTTTCGGATTGGCGTTATTGGAGTTCTGGTCGAGAATTTTGGTATTGAACAGGCAGAAGGATTTTTGCATTACTTTGAGGGCTGGATTGTCTTTATGGCTTGTGTTGGGATCCTGTTTCTTGAAATGTGGGCCTTTGCAAAAATACGTGACAAGCCATTGATGGATGTATTTGGTCTTGACATTCCGCCATTAGAAACGATGAAGACATTGTTGCCACGTAAAGTTAATTCACAGTTTCTTGCAACAGCAGTTGTAGTGGGGTTGGGGGTAATCATTTCATTTTCTATCCAATCTCGCCAAGCCAATATTCCAGAAAGAGCGTCCTTCAATACCTTTCCATTAGTCTTTGATGAATGGTCAGGGCAGGATAGTATTATTGATGATCAATCTATACTCGACTCATTGGCAGCTGATGATTATTTTCTTGCCCAATATAATAATCGTGAATACGGTGGCCAGGTCGGCTTGTGGATTGCATATTATGAAGAACAAAGAAAAGGGCGAGCTGTGCATTCTCCACGAGCCTGCCTGCCAGGTGGCGGCTGGCAGCTTGAAACTTTTGAAGAATATACACTTGAAGATATGGGGCCAAACGGGGAGCCATATGTCATTAATCGGTCTGTTATTGCCAAGGGAGATATGCGTCAACTGGTTTATTTCTGGTTTGTCGAACGCGGTCGTATCCAGACCAATGAGTATGCAGTGAAGTGGTTTATTTTCTGGGATGCACTAACAAAAAATCGAACTGAAGGCGCATTGGTTCGCGTATCCACTTTTGTGCCTGATATGGCCGGAATGGAATGGGCCGATAAACGTCTTGAAGCGTTCGTTCGTTCACTCAATCCAAAGTTGGCGTATCACCTGCCACAGAAAGATGCAACTTTCGAACAGGCCAGGATCGAATCGGTAAACGATCACAATCTGTGATATGGATTTTCAACAGGCAAAGCTGGCAGTGAAATAATTTAGCCCTATGAGAATAGATATTCCGCTGACGCTAATTTTTGGCCCACTCATTGCCTTTGTGATAACAGTGTTATTGATCATGTTATTGAGACCTGTTGCAAAAGCAGCTGGCTTGATCGATGTTCCGAATGACAGGAGTAGTCATAAACAACCAACTCCATTAATCGGAGGGTTGGCTATTTATATTGCTGTTGCCTGCGCTTATTCAATACCCGCAGTTATGGGTTTACTTCCGATCAACCGGGGGATGGGTAGTTTTTTCATTGCCGGTCTGGTGGTGGTTACAGTAGGGGTGATTGACGATTATCGTCCGTTGCCTTCCTCGTTCAGATTCATTGCCCAGATCATTGCCAGCCTTATCATGATTTTTGGGGCCGGCGTTGTACTGGATGACCTCGGCGGCATTTTACCCTCAGGTGAGGTTGTGTCTCTTGGTTGGATGTCTTTACCGTTCACCATATTTGCGACTCTCGGCGTCATAAACGCGCTAAATATGTGTGACGGGCTTGATGGACTGAGTGGCGTTATGTCATTGATATCATTGATTGGTTTGTTATTGGTGGCTTTTCTCGGTAGCGCCATAAGTAGCGCTTATTTGTTGATGTTGTTGGCGGCGGCCATCATTGGATTTTTAGTATTTAATTTGCGTATATTCGGTAGAAACCGTGCAGTTGTTTTCATGGGTGATGCAGGCAGCATGTTTCTTGGCCTCGCTCTAACTTGGTTTGCTATCAGTATGTCTCAGGGTGCTGCAAGGATTATCACTCCGGCAGCGGCGTTGTGGTTTTTGATGCTGCCTATATTCGACACAGTGGTGATGATTTTTCGTCGTATTCGTCGCCGTCGTTCTCCATTTGCTCCGGACCGTGAACATATCCACCATATTTTCCAGATGGCTGGGTTTACCGTTAATGAGACGGTGGTGGTTATGGCCGCAGCTGCGATGATTGGTGTTGGTATTGGATTGCAGAGTCTCGATATGCGTGCACCTGAGTTTTCAGTCGCCGGGTTGTTTGCTATAGCTGGATTGCTGTACATGTGGATGGTGATGCGTGCATGGAAGTTTATGCGCTTTATAGAACGGTCAATTTGCAGACGAAAAAGTGGTCGCCGATCCCATGAGAATCGACGGCAGAATCGTGACGCAGCATATTCCGGCGAAGAAAGGCGGAGCGGTAAGGATCGCAGGACCGGCTACCGGCGAAAACCTGTAGATGGCATTGCCCCAATCGAGGTCGATGTGCCAAGGCAGCATTCTGGTTCCGAGGAATACGACTCAACCTCTGATTCTTCAGCGAACTATTGAGAGCCAAGGCGTTGGTATTTTGATATTTAAACTGCCAAGCTGAGCCAAAACAAACCCATGTTCCTGCCAGTTAGTGTCCCAGATGGTCATTGAGGGGCGATTCATGATAATCGAAGGTGCCGCATATCCTACAATGTAGTTTTGGTAAGCGGCGAAATTGGTGTCTGACACCAATTTCGCCAATTTTCAACGCTAGCCCTGACAAGCTGCCCCCACAATAATTGGATGAAACATGGACAATTCAGGCTCTTTGCTACAGGCGTTAGTCAATATCCTCTCCGAGGCGCATCTACTGACCGATGACCAGTCACGAACCTTCTTTTCAACTGATGTGTATCGTCAGGCTGATGAGCTGGCGCTGGCCGTCGCTCAGCCCGGCACCATTGAAGAACTGCAGCAGATTGTGCGTGTCTGTGCCGAGCATGAGGCACCGATGGTTGTGCGTGGCGGCGGTGCTTCGTATACCGATGGTTTCCTGCCGACGCAACCGAATACCATCCTGATCGATTCGCTGCGACTGAACCGGATCGAGGTCAACGAGGCGGATATGACTGTGACGGTCGAGCCGGGCGTCACGTGGGCATCACTATACGAACGCCTGGCTGCGCAAGGATTACGTACGCCTTTCTGGGGACCTTTCTCCGGCATTGCTGCGACCATAGGTGGTGGTATGTCCCATTACGCCGTGAACTATGGTTCCGGCCAGTACGGCGTTTCTGCCGAGTCACTGACCAGCATGGACGTGATCCTGGCCAACGGCGACCTGATTTCAACCGGATCAGGCGGCGGCGAAGGGCATTCGCCATTTTTTCGTTTTTACGGCCCGGACCTGGCAGGCCTGTTTATGGGTGATGCCGGGGCACTCGGCATCAAGGCCCGGTTTACGCTGCGCCTGATGAAAAAACCAGAGGGTTTTGCGGCCGC
Source organism: Chromatiales bacterium (assembly GCA_002688175.1). GTDB lineage: Bacteria > Pseudomonadota > Gammaproteobacteria > Steroidobacterales > SMWD01. The sequence continues at coordinate 28,960 of NZCC01000037.1, read as the reverse complement.
CTCATTTGGCTTTCCGGACGGTGAAAGCTGTCTGAATGCGCTGATGGAGACAGCCCGGCTTGGGGTCCTGGCCCAGAATTTCGGTCTGGACCCGCGTCAGCAGAAAACGGCACTGACCGAGATGGAGTCAAAGAATCCGATTGATGCTGCCCTGACGGTGCTCAGGTCATCGCGCAACCCGCTCGACGGTGTACTGCAGGTCATGAAGATGGGCCTGGCCGGGCGTAATTTTCTCAAGAATGCGGTGTATTCGGCGCACTTCAGCACCGAGGGGCTGACTGACAGCGAGGCGCGTTACAAACTCGCGGCCGTGCGTGATATCGCCTCACGTTATGGAGCGGAAGTCGCCAACTCGATTCCCACTTTTTTCAATGCCGAGCCGTTCATGGAACTGACCCCAATCCTCGGTCCGAACGGGGAGCTCTGGAAGCCGACCCACGGTGTATTGCCCTTTTCCAACGTCATGCAACATCATGCTGATTTCGAGGCTCTGCTGGCAGAGTATCGTGATCGCATGAGCCAGCATCGGGTGCAACTGACGCGGATGTTGATGACCTTCAGCACGCATTGTTTTGTTTATGAGCCGACTTTCCTGTGGGAAGACGAACGTTCGATTTATCACTGGCGTGTCTATCCGGCCAGCTTGCTGGGCAAAAAACCTGAGCATCCTGCGAATCCTCAGGGCAGGGCGCTGGTGAAAGAGCTGAAGGGACGCATCATTGAACTGTGCATCAAGAACGGTGCAAGCCACATGCAGGTCGGCAAAGACTATCCCTATCTCGCGACACGTAAGCCCGAGGTTCGGGACTTTGTCATCGCGCTGAAACGGACCCTTGATCCCAAGGGTCTCATGAACCCCGGAGCACTGGGATTGGACTAAGTGGCTCTTCAGGTCAGCTCTGCGTAAGCTCGCAATTGGTTCGCGGCCCATTTGGCGTTATCCTGCGGGGCTGGCGACTTGAAAAGTTACTCGATACTTTCTGGGAAGCGCGCGTAATCTATTAAAAAACAAGAGGAAATTATGAGTAATACCAAGGAATTTGACCTGCTGATCAAGAATGTACGCGTCGCACGCGCGACCGGGAATGGTCTGGAAGATGCGGATATCGCTATCAAGGGCGGTAAATTTGTAAAGATTGCACCGGGCCTTGAAGCCGACAGCGCCACAGAGGTTTATGACGGGCAGGACCGCATTGCGTTTCCGGGTGTGGTTGATCCGCATATGCACACGGGTATTTACTCACCACTGGCCGAGGATGCTATCACCGAGAGTCGTGCTGCAGCGATGGGTGGTGTCACTTCGAGCCTGAATTACATTCGTACCGGCGGTTATTACCTGAACAAGGGAGGTCCTTATGGCGAGTTCATGCCGGAGGTGCTGGACATCTCCAGCGGTCGATTCCACGTCGATTACACCTATCACATCGCGCCGATGGACCGGCATCACATCGCCGAGATCCCGGATCTGGTTAAGGAATTCGGCCAGTTGTCATACAAGATTTATATGTTCTACGGTGGTCATGGGCTACATGGCAGCGCCGGCGATCAGCACAAGTTCCTGATGATCGACAAGGAAGAGAAATACGACATCGCGCATTTCGAGTTTGTCATGCGCGGTATTCAGAGCGCGATGGAACAGTTTCCGGAGTACGCCGATGATATGAGTCTGAGCATGCACTGCGAGACGGCTGAGATCATGGCGGCGTACACCAAGATCGTCGAGAAGGATTCTTCGCTGAGTGGCCTTGCCGCATATAGTGCGAGTCGCCCGCCACATTCTGAGGGTCTGGCCATTTTTATCGCGTCATATCTTGCCGATGAGACAAATTTGCCGAACCTGAACCTGCTGCACCTGACCTCGGCCAAGGCTGTGAGAGCGGCGATGCAGATGCAGGCCGTGTTTCCACATATCAATTTCCGCCGTGAGGTTACGATTGGTCACCTGATGCTGGACATCGACGCGCCGACCGGGAACCTGGCCAAGGTCAACCCTCCGATCCGGCCGCGTGAAGATGTCGAGAACCTCTGGGAGAACATGCTGGAAGGGAACATTTCCTGGGTTTGCTCCGACCACGCGTGCTGCAAGCACGAGATGAAGGTAGATCAGGATGATCCGGACAACGTCTGGCTGGCCAAGTCCGGCTTCGGCGGCACCGAGTACCTGCTGTCCGCGTTCGTCAGCGAAGGCCACAAGCGGGGCATGTCATATAACGACATCGCGAAAATGTCGAGCCTGACAGCGGCGCGCCGTTTTGGCCTGCATAGCAAGGGTGATATTGCCGAGGGCCTCGATGGTGATGTTGTGCTGGTCGACCCGAACGAGACGTGGACCGTACATGCAGCCGATTCGGAATCGCAGCAGGGCCACACACCTTTCGAAGGTCAGGAACTGAATGCCCGCGTCAAGACAACATTCCTGCGCGGTCAACGTATCTTCGATAACAACGAGGTACTTGGTGAGCCAACCGGACAATACCTGCGCAGACCTTATTAAAGTTGGAAAAAATTGGTGTCTGACACCAATTTAACCGGCTTTAGTTCAAGGACTGGTATCGCTTGGCTAACAAGTCAGCAGGCTGGGCGCTGGTATTCAGCTGGTCGCTTAGCTTGCTGTTGTCTTTACTCTGGCCCAGTTCGCTGAACATCGCCACGATCTGGTTGGCGCAACGGTTTGCATCAGCTATCGACATCTTGCGGACAGAAGCGAGTACCGGACTTTCAGCCCCGAGTGGTTTGACCGAAAGCATCGTGCGTCTGAGTAATTCAAAGCGCGAACGGATACTTTTGGGGAGTTCATCAGACGGTAAGTGTGCCAGGTTGTCGTCATAGGCCGAAATCAGACGTTTTTTGATCGGCCCATTGCCGGACAGGGTGCGCACTGCCGCAAAAAACTTATCAGTATGCTGGTGCATGACAGGAGATCTTCTTATTGTTTTTGCTATGTTTCCTGTTCCGGACAGTTATCAGGCGCTCCGGACCGCTGTAGCGAAAAGTAATACAGACTAAGAAACTTGAGACACCAATATATCGTACATTATGGAAAATTCAAGCACTTCCGGTATTTTGCTCAGATTGTTTCGCTGCCGCTAACATCGTGACGATCAGGCCTGTTCACTGGTTCGTTCTGCTATGCCTGGTGCTTGTGTGGGGCTCGTCCTATCTGATGATCGAGATTGCTCTGCGGGCGTGGCAACCCGCCCAGATCACCGGGCTGAGGATTCTTCTGGCGGCCATGGTATTGCTTGCCTCGGTCGTACTCAGCCGCAGCAGTATCCCGCTTGATCGCCGCACCTGGGCATTTTTCCTGATCATTGCAGTCATCGGCAATTGCCTGCCGTTTTTCCTGATTTCCTGGGGACAGCAACACGTTGAGTCCGGTCTTGCCGGTATTCTTGCTGCCAGCACACCGCTGGCTGTGCTGATTCTTTCCCATTTCATTCTGCCGGATGAGCGACTCCGACCTCGCCACCTGGCCTCATTCATGCTGTGCTTCACCGGTATCGTAGTGCTGATGGGGCCTGATTCACTGGCGGCTCTAGGGGGGGGCGGCGGGAATCGATTACTGGCACAATTTGCCATTCTTGGGGGCGCAATCTGTTATGCCCTGGCGACAGTCATCGCCCGGCGTATGCCGCCGGTATCGCCACTTGTGACCTCTACGGGCGTCATGATCCTCGCCAGTGGGCTGATGACGCCTTTCATCGTCGACGGCGCTGCAGTGCTTCCGGATGCCGGCGGACCGGCCATGCTCGCTCTTGGCTTCCTCGGAGTGCTGGGTACGGGTGCAGCGTCGATCCTGTATTTCTATCTCATCAACCGAACCGGGGCTCGCTTCACCTCACTGCTCAATTATCTCGTGCCTGTCTGGGCGCTTTTGCTGGGTGCAACGATTTTAGGCGAGAAATTTCCCATAAGCACATGGTTTGCATTGATTTTGATAATCAGTGGGTTGACCTTGATATCAAGGTCTGATGATATAGTTCCTCGTTCCGAGGGCTAAGAATATAAAATTTTGTAGGGCACTCACCAATCAGGACTAAGTGAATGGCGTCGTCAATTCTCGGCATTTCAGCGTATTATCATGACAGTGCGGCGGCTCTGTTGCACGACGGTGATCTGGTCGCCGCGGCTCAGGAAGAACGTTTCACGCGCAAGAAGCATGATCCGGGTTTTCCGCGCCATGCCGTTGAATATTGCCTGCAGGAAGCAGGGTTGTCGCTCGGTGATGTCGACCAGATCGTTTTTTACGATAAGCCCCTCGTCAAGTTTGAGCGCCTCCTTGAGACCTACCTCAGTTATGCGCCAAACGGATTGCGGTCATTTGTCGCAGCCATGCCGATCTGGCTCAAGGAGAAACTTTATCTCAAGAGCACGCTGAAGAAGGAATTTTCGGCCATCGGCAACTGCAAGGCCGATGCCCTGCCGCAGTTGATGTTCGCCGAGCATCACCAGTCACATGCGGCCTCGGCTTTTTTCTTCAGTCCGTATGAATCAGCTGCCGTGTTGTGCCTTGATGGTGTCGGCGAATGGGCGACAACCTCGGCCTGGCGAGGCGCAGGCAGCAGCCTTGAACCACTCTGGGAAGTGGATTTCCCGCATTCACTCGGACTCTTGTACTCGGCGTTCACATATTTCACCGGGTTCAGGGTCAATTCGGGTGAATACAAGTTAATGGGTCTGGCGCCTTATGGCGAACCAAAGTATGTAGATACGATTCTTGAGCACCTGCTTGACCTGAAAGATGACGGTACGTTCCGGCTCGACATGAGCTATTTTAATTACTGTACCGGCCTGACGATGACGAATGATAAATTTGCGGGCCTGTTTGGCGGGCCGGCCCGTAAATCAGAAACGGCTATCGCGCAACGTGAGATGGATCTTGCAGCGTCGATACAGGTCGTGACCGAGGAAGTTGTTATGCGTCTTGCCCGCACACTGCATACGGAAACGGGTGAAGATAATCTGTGTCTTGCTGGTGGTGTTGCGCTGAACTGTGTGTCCAATGGCAAACTGATCCGTAACGGGCCGTTCAGGAATATCTGGGTTCAACCGGCGGCCGGTGATGCGGGTGGCGCTGCCGGCGCAGCGGCAATTGTCTGGTATGAGCATAACGGCGGCGAGCGCAAGGTCAACGGTACTGACTTGATGAGAGGTTCTTATCTCGGTCCGCACTATGGACCGGATGAAATTCGCAGGCAACTCGATGCTTCCAATGCAGTCTACGAAGAAATGGATGATGTCCGGTTGATGCCACACCTGGCTCGGTTACTTGAACAGGAGAATGTTGTCGGCTGGTTCCAGGGGCGCATGGAGTTCGGACCGCGTGCCCTCGGCGGACGGTCGATTATCGGCACGCCGAAGAGTGAGAAAATGCAGACGACGATGAACCTTAAGATTAAATATCGCGAATCGTTTCGTCCGTTCGCCCCCTCGGTTCTTGAGGAGCGGGTACAGGATTTTTTCGTTCATGAGGGTGAAAGTCCTTACATGCTTGTCGTCGCACCCATTCGCGAAGAACTGCGTATCGACTTGACGGACGATCAGCAGCAGTTGTTTGGTATTGATAAATTGAAGCAGAAACGCTCGGAATTACCCGCGATTACTCATGTGGATTATTCTGCACGGGTGCAGACGGTTAGCGCACAGACAAATCCACGATATCATGCATTGCTCAAGGCTTTTGACGAGTTAACCGGGTGTGCGGTACTGGTCAATACTTCTTTTAATGTTCGTGGCGAACCAATTGTTTGTACGCCGGAGGATGCCTACCGGTGTTTCATGCGTACCGAGATGGATTACCTGGTGATTGAGAATTTTATTCTCGAGAAACCGAAGCAACCACACCTGGAACGTGATGATTCCTGGAAAGATGAATTCGAACTGGACTGATCGCTATGACAGAACACGTAATACCTGAGCTGGACCGCAAGGGTCTGCGAGAATTTGGCCTGGTTACCGGCGGGATTGTCGCGGTGTTGTTCGGGCTTTTCTTCCCGTGGTTACTTGATCGATCCTTCCCGTGGTGGCCTTGGGCTATTTTCGGCATCCTTGCGGTGTTTGGCCTTGCTGCACCGATGATGCTGAATCCGGTTTATAAAATCTGGATGCGTTTTGGTTTGATGATGAGCAAGATCATGACGCCGTTGATCATGGGGATAATATTTTATATTGTCATTACACCGGTTGGATTATTTCGCAGAGTGTTTGCGAAGGATTCGTTGGCGAGAGCTTTCGATGACACTGACAGTTACCGGGTGCCGAGCAAAAAGGCACCGGTCAAAAATCTGGAGAAACCATACTGATGATTGATTTTCTGCAAGACTTGTGGGGGTTTATGCGCGAACGGAAAAAGTTCTGGCTTGCGCCGATCATTCTTGTCATGGTCTTACTTGGTGTGTTGATCGTCGTGTCCCAGGGCTCGGCTGTCGCGCCGTTTATCTACACGCTGTTTTAAAGAATTGCTTCTTGTGGAGTGGCTTTGGTTACTGCACAGGAAGTGTTCCTGGTTACCTGATCTGGGCATCAGGGACCGGGCCAAAATACATTTCGAAGCCGGCACCGATGCCCCAGTTGATGTCACGGTTTTCCTCAAGCAGGTAGCGAGGCCAGCTTACGCTGCTGATAATCTCGAGGAACAGCCACTGGCGCGCAATCCGTCGCCGGTAGCGCACCTCGACACCGTAGTTCTGGGTTTGCACATCGGCCTTGGTTTCACCCAAAACAAAGGCGTGGTAGCTGATCGCCCTGCGATTGGCTAAGGCATGATAGAGGGACAACCAATTGGTCCACGCCACGCCCTCAATTTCCTTATCCTCGGAGACGTTGCCGCTACTTGTCCAGCGCACCATGTAATCGTCAGACAGCAAATGATCGATATCCACATGAAGTGTCGAACCAAACCCTTCTTCTGATTTCCAGTAGCCAATCGGACGGAATTGCAGCAGCGTGGAATCGCTCAGTTCCCAGGCTCTGCGATAACGTACTTTGGTATACGGCTCAGGTGGCGCGCGTATTTTTGCGCCGACGTTGAAGCTAATGCCTCTTTTCAGACCGCTGCCACGGTTGTAGCCGAGTCCGACCAGGAAGGCATCATCCTCGATCTGATTGAGGTTACTCGGAATTGAATCCGACGGTGTCTCCCGTTCCTCAATAAAATCCTTCTCATCACCGCGTCCAATCATCAGGCTGGTACGATTCTGGAGTGCCGGCAGTTCAAATTTGGCACGTAACCGCAGCTTTGGATCGAAACCATCATATTGGTCCCAAAAGCCGCTCAGGCCGAGTCGGCCGTAAGTGCTGTTGGAGGCCGCATCGTAGCGATTGCTGCCGAAGAAGCCATCGAACCATGCAGCTGTGCCACACACGGTTTTATAGACTTGTGTCTGGCTGCGGTCGAGCCAGTTGGAAGCTTCCTCTATGGGTTCGATACAGGGGTTTTGCTGGTTCTCAGCGGACTCGCCGATTTCATCCGGCGCAGTAGCAATCGCAGCGACTGAAGCTTCCGGTGATCGGTCAGAATATGACTCATCAACCGGGACAGGGCTGGTAGCAATCGCAGCATCAGCGGGGGGCGCGGTGGTGGGTTCGACAACAGCCGTGCGCATCCTGTCATCGGGCCTTGGTTCACCCGATGTGCTGTCCTGCGTCGCACATCCGGTACCAGCCATAGTCCATAGAGCCGGTATGACGAGCAGACAATGCGCGAAAGTCCGTCTCATGGGCGCTGATTCTAGCTTAAAAAAGCGCCGGCTTTTAACCGGCGCTTTCACAGTTTTTAACAATAATCTATGGGTTAGAACTGATAGGTAGCTTCGAGACCAAAGCGGCTCTGGGTGCCCGGGTGGGTGTAAGTGTGGTTTTCCGCAACACTGCCCTTGAAATTGGCGCTGAATGCTTCTACATCCTTGACTGCTTCCGTTCGACAACGGGCTGTCGTCGTGATGAGTTCATCCATCGCCGCTTGTGCCGTCAGCGGCCCAAAGGCCATTGCGGTAATTGCGCATATCGTAATGGTGGTAATTAATCGGGTAACCAACGAAAATTGCCGGGTAATGAACCGCATAGTGCTCTCCTTTAACGGGGTATTGGAGGTGCTAATGCGGCACACATATCGAGGGGACAACCACTGAGTGGACGTAGAGATGGGCATCGGGTGTGCAGCGGCTGTCTGTCCATTCAAATCGGTGTCCCGGTTATATATATGAACAAAGTTTTGATGTGCAGAGACCCTGATTAGTGGTTATTCTTTTTTTAATCGTTTTTATCAGCATGGTCGGATTTGGCATTATTTTGCCCATTTTCCCGTTCTATGCTGAGCGTGTCGGGGCTTCACCCACCGCAATCACCTGGACAATGGCTGCGTTTACTATTGGTCAGGCGGTGGCTACACCGATCTGGGGTCGCATCAGTGACGCCTATGGTCGGCGTCTTGTATTAATCCTGACGCTGCTTGGTTCTGCCATCTCCTATGTCATGCTCGCGGTTGCCGATGAGTTGTGGTTTGTTATTGCCAGCCGTGTGTTTGCCGGTCTGATGGCCGGCAATATCGCTACCGCATTTGCCTACGTGACCGACATCACGACGGAGGCTGAACGGCCGGCAGGACTTGGTAAAGTTGGCGCGGCGATGGGCCTTGGATTTGTGTTTGGGCCAGCCACCGGTGGCCTGCTGGCGGGTGCCGATGTTGAAACGGCAAATTTCATCCTGCCGGCGCTGGCTGCGGCAGTCGTAAGTCTTGTGGCAGTAGTCGGAACGTTCCTGATGTTGCCTGAAAGCCTGGCGCTGGCTGATCGCAAGCCGTTGTTCGGCCGCCACGATGGGCAACAACACGGGGCTGCAAAGATCAGCCTGGCCGAGGTGAACCGCAGTGGCCTGATCCGGTTGTTCGGTGCCACACTGGTGTTTTATACCAGTATGTCGCTGATGGAATCGATTTTTCCGCTCTGGGCTCATGATATGTACGACATGGGGCCGCGCAATATCGGTGCCGTGTTCTTCGTGCTCGGGATGATTTCCATCCTGATGCAGGGCGGGCTGATCGGTCCACTGACTCGCCGCTTCGGTGAAAAGCGTATTGCAATAGCAGCCGGATTGTTCTTTTCAGTCGGGCTTGGCTGTATGGCGATGGCAGTGGTTGAGTGGCAGGTCTGGGCATCACTGTTGCCGTTTGGTATTGGTGTTGGCCTGTTTAATCCGTCCGTATCGAGCATGGTATCGAAGACAGCCTCGGCGAATGAACGCGGTGCCGTCATGGGCAAATTCCAGTCATCCAGCGCCATGGGGCGGGTGGTCGGACCGATTATCTGTGGTCCAATTTATTCCGGTATCGCGCTTGCGGCCCCGTTCACGCTGGGCTCAATCCTGATGCTGCCTGTCGTGCTGGCCCTTGGGGGTTTTCGGCTGACAGCACTTCCTGATGCCTCCGGTGACCCGGCTATAATCGATGTAGCGACAGACGAAGAGGCGTGATCCTGCATGACTGACACCCATGACACCGTTGGCAAGGATTTTATTCGTCAGATCATTATCGCTGATAACGCAAGTGGCAAGCATGACGGGAACGTCGTAACGCGGTTTCCGCCAGAACCAAACGGTTACCTGCATATTGGTCATGTCATGTCGATTTGCCTGAATTTTGGCATCGCCCGGGAATTTAACGGGCGCTGTTACCTGCGCTTCGATGACACGAACCCGGTGAAAGAAGATCAGGATTTTGTCGATTCGATCATGGCAGATGTGCGCTGGCTGGGCTTTGATTGGGAGGACCGCCTGACTCACGCATCGGATTACTTTGATGGTATTTATGACTGTGCCATTAAATTGATTGAGGACGGCAAGGCTTACGTCGATAGCCTGAGTGCCGAACAGATTCGTGAATACCGGGGTACGCTGACTGAGCCCGGTAAAAACAGCCCGCATCGTGAAAGATCGATCGACATGAATCTTGACTTGTTTCGGCGTATGCGGGCCGGTGAATTCGCTGATGGTGTGCACGTATTGCGAGCCAAAATTGATATGGCTGCAGCGAATATGAACTTGCGCGATCCGGCGCTGTATCGGATTCGCAAAGTTAACCATCAACGAACCGGGGATGCCTGGGGTATTTATCCGATGTACGATTTTGCGCATACCGTTTCCGATGCGCTTGAAGGCATTACGCATTCGTTGTGCACACTCGAGTTCGAAGATCACCGTCCCTTGTATGAATGGATACTCGACAATCTCGATTTACCAAATCGACCGCGGCAAATTGAGTTTTCCCGGCTGAACGTTGCCTACGGCATCACGAGTAAACGCAAGCTGGCGGCTCTGATCGAGGACGGCTTAGTGAGTGGCTGGGATGACCCGCGTATGCCGACTGTTGCAGGCATGCGCCGTCGCGGCTATACGTCACAATCGATCCGCAATTTTGTCTGCAATGCCGGGGTTACAAAGAAAGACAAGTTGATCGAAATGGGCGCGCTGGAGAACTGCGTGCGGGAAGATCTGAATGAGAACGCCCCGCGGGTGATGGCGGTGCTGAACCCGCTCAAAGTTGTGTTTCTCAATTACCCCGAGGGTGGGACTGAGTTGTTAGCGGCGGCGAACCATCCGAATCGTCCTGAACTGGGTAGCAGGGACATTCCATTCGGTCGCGAGATCTTTATCGAACATGATGATTTCATGGCTGATCCGCCACGAAAATTTTTCCGCTTGCGGCCCGAAGGCGAGGTCAGGCTGCGATACGGATACATCATCAAGTGTGTTGATGTCATCAGCGACGAGGCCGGCAACATCACCGAGGTGCATTGTACGTACGACCCGGATACGAAGAGCGGCAGACCGGGTGCAGAGCGGAAAGTCAAAGGAACGATTCACTGGGTATCGGCTAGTGAGTCGGTGGCGGTCAAGGTCCGGCTATTCGATCGAATGTTCACGGTGGCAAACCCGGATGCAAATCGCGACGGTAAAACGGTTACTGATTTTATAAACCCGAATTCGTTGGATGTTGTGAATGAGGCTCGTGTTGAGCCGGCTCTTGTGGGCATGGAACCTGGTGCACACGTTCAGTTCGAACGTCTGGGTTATTTTGTGATTGATGCAAAAGATTCGAAACCCGGTCATCCGGTGTTCAATCGGGTGGTAACGCTGCGTGATTCCTGGGCAAAGATTGAGAAGGCACAGTTAGCGGAAATATAGCGGACTTATTTCTGGCTAAAGTCCCTTACTCAGATGTCGCGCCAGATCATTCCCTGTCTTTTATCGTAACCGGAGCGCCGCGTCCCAGGCCGAGGCCATCGGCAGCGCTGCCTTCGGCACGGGCTATTTCGATGACGTCAAATGAATTGACCAGCGCCAGAAAGTCTCCGGGGGTGACATTGCCGTAAGTGTCACAAATATTAAATTGGTGGCCGGCTACACTGACCTGTGGTGCGTTGAAGTCTGCCAGTAGCCGCTGGTCAATATTGGTGATCAGGTTACCGAAATGATCAATAGTCACTACCATGCCGTGAATCTGGTCATGGCTGACAAGCGGCTCGTCGAGCAGCGATGGAATCAATTCATGGACCCGGGGGCCGATGTCGGCGGGTTTGATAAGGCCGGTTGCCAGTTCGGCGGCCAGTGGGGCAAATATGTCACGGCCGTGGAAAGTATTGCTTGGTTGTGGCCAGCCACGTCCGGCCCGCCATTGTTCTGACAGACGCCAGGCTCGGAGTTCCCCGGGAGTTGAGAAGATTGTCGGTAGCAGGCCATTATCCGGAGCCAGGAAAATATGGTTATCGAATTCGACCGCCACAATATTACGTTCTGTGCCGACACCGGGATCTACGACAGCGACATGTATTGTGCCGGTGGGAAAGTAGCGATAGGCTCGACCGAGCCAGAATCCGGCTTCGGCCGGCCAGTGCACGTGAATTTCGTGTGTCAGGTCGATGATGTGTGCTTCGGGAGCGTGTTGCAGGACCGCGCCTTTCATGACGGCGACAAAAGGGCCTTTCTGGCCGAAATCTGTCGTTAATGTGATGATCTTCGTCATGGTGATTCATCCTGCAGCTTTGTGTGTGACAGCCAGTCCAGATCGAATAATTACAGAATATGACAGCTACAATGTAACCCGAGCCACTCCTGCATCCAAACTGGCGTAGAATAAGTAGGATCGGAAATGAATGATGATGTTGCGCCTGATATTGCTCCTATTGGGGACTGGCCTGATCACGATCCAGGCCGAAGAACCCGTTAATCAAACGATTATCGGTTCGAATCCCTTCCTGTCGGCCGGTGCTTATGCGTTACGTTCCGGTGATTTTGAAGAGGGATTGAGCCTGACACTCCAGGGCTTGAATACGGTACGGACGCTGAGGGATCGGGTAAGTGCATTCAACAACTTGTGTGCCGGTTACCTGGGCCTTGGCCAGTTCACCAAGGCCCTGGAGTCCTGTGACAGGGCACTCGAATTGAATGATCGAAACTGGCGCATATTCAATAATCGTGCGCTTGCGTTGCTTGGCGTCGGGCGTATCGCCGCTGCACGTGAAGACCTCGAAAAGGGACTGGCGTTTAATCCGGACTCTCCGACTCTCGCCAAGGTTGCTAGCCTGATCGAGGCGAAAGAGCTTAGTAAAGCCGTTACTGCAGATCGGGAAAATGAAAAACACTGAGAATATGGTCGCCGGATACCAAATACCTTACAAGTATCAGGATCCGTCAACCGGCGGGCAGTTGCCAGCTGCGATTCCCCTGAGGCCAGCAGGATAGAGACTGGAAGCTGCTCCTAAGGACGAGGCTTCCATGCTAGACTCCCGGCCGGTTCCCATGAGCTAATGCCGGGAACATGGTAATTACGTGTGGCGTGCGGCCGCGCAAACTATTGATATGGCTAATATTGAGGACACCAAAATCGTGAACAAAAATTTGACTCGCAGAACACTGCTTAAAAGTATTGCTGTCGCCCTGCCGGCAAGTGCTGTCATATTGCAGCAAGACACAATGGCTGATGACTTGCCGAAACTGGATCCCAGCGATCCGACTGCGATGGCGTTGGTCTATGTAGAGGATCCGGCTGACCTGGATAAGTCGAACCCGGCAGCGGCCCGTTACCAGGCCGGCCAGACTTGTGCCAATTGTATCCAGATCCAGGGTGACTCGGGTGACTACCGGCCTTATGGGATCTTCCCCGGCAAAACCGTTGCTGCTGCAGGCTGGTGCAGCGTGTGGGCCCCGATGACCTGATCGACGACGTGAACGCGCGGGAGCGGCTGTTAGTTGCTCCTGCGTTTATCACCAGGCTATGACATGAAAGCTTTTGGTATTGCCGGATACAAGAATGCCGGTAAGACGACATTGGTCGTTGATATTGTTCGTGAACTAACGGGTCGGGGTTTACGTGTTGCGACCGTTAAGCACGCTCATCACGAGTTCGATATCGATCATCCTGGTAAGGATAGTTACCTGCATCGCGCCGCAGGTGCTTGTGAAGTCATCGTTGCGTCCTCGATGCGTTGGGCGCATATCGTTGAATTAGGCGATCAGTCCGAACCATCCCTGGCAGTACTTCTGCAACAAGTTGGCGACGTAGACCTCGTTCTCATTGAGGGATTCAAGCACGATGATCATCCGAAGCTGGAAATCCGGCGTCAGGGTTCTGACGCACCGTTGATTGCAGCAGAGCAAGACTCGGTGTGTGCGATCGTCAGCGATGGCGAAGTAGCTGAAGCACCGGTGCCGGTGATTGACCGCGCCAATGTTGGTGCGATTGCAGACTTTATTATCACTCAGGTTGGACTGCAGGCAGAGGGAGCTGATTCAGCAACCCGCTAAAGTCGGCACATTGCAGACTTTTTACCGTAGAAACTCATTCGGATAGAGTGGTGCGATCTCGATGCATTCACCGGCAGCTACGTCGGCCGTTCCTTCCGGTACGATCGCCCAGCAGTTAGCCTGCATTAGGGAGTTAATCTTGAAAGACTCCTGGCCGGGTAGCAGTCGGGTACGTAAGCATCCATTTTCATCCGGCTCTGTCCGGGCTTTACCAAAGAACGTCATGCCTGGTTTTGAGCTGACTGGTTCTGCGCAGGTGGTGGGCAGGAACTGTTCAGCAACCAGGCCCTGCAGGTGACGCAGGGCCGGCAGGACAAAAAACCTCAGTCCTACGGCTACGGCAATCGGATTTCCCGGTAAGCCAAAAAATAGTGTGTCCTTGTCGAGACGGGCGAATAAAAGCGGTTTGCCGGGTCGCATAGCAACCTTGTGGAACAGGGTTTCACCACCCAGGGTTTTGATGGCGTCGGGAACGAGATCGAAACGGCCGGCTGATACACCGCCCGTCGTTAAAATGATGTCAGTATTGTCGCTGCAGGCTTTGATTGCAGTGTGCAATTCGTTCGGATCATCTGTGACAAAGTCAGTCCGGACGAGATCTGTATTGGTAGCAGTAAGAAACGAACTCAAATAGGGGCTGTTGGCATCGCGAATCAGTCCGCCGCCGGACGGTACCCCGGACATCGCCAGTTCACTCCCGGTGGTGATCAGCGCCACTTTTGGTTTCCGGTGAGTTTCTACAACATCGGTACCGGTCGCAGCAAGACCCATTATGTGGTGAGGTTCGAGCAGGTGGCCGTGCGTAAATATCTTCTGGCCAAGACGAAAATCCTGACTGGCCTCGCGCACGTGCTGGTTTGGTGGAACCGGTTCCGTGCAGCTAATCAGCGTTGCAGTACCGTCTGAATCACGTTTAGCCTCGATTCGTTCGACCGGTATAACGGTATCGTAGCCGGCAGGTATCGGTGCGCCGGTCATGATCTCAACTGCCTGTCCCTTAATGCCTTCGGGGGGCTCCTGACCCGCCGCGACAACTCCGGTTACAGGGATCTCGACCGGGGTGTCTGAACCAGCTCGTGCTGTGACCGCTGCGCTCATTGCAAATCCATCCATTGCCGAGTTGGCAAATGATGGGACATTCATCTTGCTGCGCACGTCTTCGACCGGTGCCCTGCCCAGCAGTTCATCGAGTGGGGTGGGGCTGGATTCGAGCGGCTGACAAACCGCGGAAATTTGGCGCAAGGCATCTTGGTAACTGATCATGATGCAGTGAATTTTAGCCCGGAAAATTGGTGTCAGACACCAATTTTCCGGATTGATGCCAGGTAAATTGGAAAACTGGTGTCTGACACCAATTTTCAATGATAATTATCACCACTACACTCAGGCCCGACCGGTAGGCTTTAATCATGTCAGTACTAGCAACACCCGGATCATTTGAGCAAGGGTTGGCGAGTGGTTCCTGGAGGCGTCGGCGTGACGATGCGGAGGACTGATATAACGATGAATCAGACGCGATTGATCAGCGTCAGCAACCGTGAGGCCCGGCAAACGGCTGCCGTACGTTGCGCGTGCTATGCCGTAATGTCAGAGTTGGCCGGCTCGCCGCATGACCTGGATCCACGGGTATCTCTGCGCGATAAGATCGACATCGGTACGGCACTTGATTACGCGAAGGGTCTGGATGCTTTGTTGCGTGAATTTGTCGAACTGGATCTTGACAAACTCAAATATGAATACAGTGCATTATTCGAGGTCGGTGGCGACGGGCCGCCTTGTCCGATTCGTGAAGATCTGCAAACTGGTCAGCGTAAGGGTACCCGCGAGGATCTCGTGAGGTTCTATAACTACTTTAATTACAAGCTCGAAGAAAAGTTTGCATGGGCTCCGGATCACCTGTCTGTCGAACTCGAGTTCATGCATTTTCTGTGCTATCGAGAGGCATCGGCTGAAACCGATGCGACGTCCTATCAGCTTGCGCAGGCCGATTTTTCTGAACGCCACCTGGTTTGCTGGGTGCCGGAACTGGCCAGCAGTGTCGCCAGGGTCGCGTCAGATTCGATCTATCGCCGTGTCATCGACACCGTAGATCAATACCTGGCTGTAGATTTTGCCTGGCAGTGCGGGACGATTCTCACTGAGGACAAGGGCCACGAAGGGTGATAAAGAATAAATAACCGGCGCTTTGATACAGCCGCGCCAGTATGAGGAGAGCTACATGAATTTTTCAGTCATACTTTGGGGAATGGTGCAGGCGCTGAGAGTGACCTCACGCGTGTATCCCGAGTTCGCGGAACGCCTGAAGGAGAAAAATCTTACAGCGCAGTTCAAATTACTGGATAAACCGGTAGGGCGCTGGGTCAAGCTTGAAAACGGCAAGGTAAGCTCGCAGAAAGGCATTCACGACAACCCGGATTTAACCATCTTTTTCAAGAATCAGGCTATTGCGGAAGAGTTCCTGACACCGCCTTTCGACCAGCTGGTCCGCATCGATGCCGCAAAGAATTTCAAAATCGGGCTGGAAGGTCCGGATGATTTAGCCGTTTGGTTCATGTCCACACTGGCCCGCATGGAAACATTGACCTGGAAAAGCGGGACTGACATGGGTAATGGTGTCACGCGCTACACGAATGGTACGAATGGCGGACCGATCTTTGTCTATGTCAAGGATGGGAAGATTCTCAGGACCACGCCCGTGGAATTTGATGATGACGATGCGCCTTCATGGTCGATTAAAGCCAGGGGCAAAACCTTTACGCCACCACGCAAGACGACCTTGCCTGCCCATGGCATGTGCCAGAAGTCTATGGTGTATTCGAAGGAACGCCTGTTGTATCCCATGAAGCGGGTCGATTTCGACCCCGATGGCGAACGCAATATTCAGAATCGCGGCAAATCAGAGTTCGAACGAATCAGTTGGGAGGAAGCGCTCAACATCGTCAGCAAAGAGATCAAGCGTTGCAAGAAGGTAGGCCCGGGCTCGATAGCGGTCGGTAACGGTTCGCACCACCAGTGGGGCAACCTGGGTCATTACCTGAGTGCCTTTAACCGGTTCTGGAACCTGATCGGTGTGACCAAGCCACATCACAACCCCGATAGCTGGGAAGGGTGGTTCTGGGGTGCGATGCACCACTGGGGCAACAGTCTGCGTCTCGGCGCTGCGGAGCCCTATGGCACGGTTGAGGACTGTCTGAAAGAAGCTGAAATGATTGTCTTCTGGTCCAGCGATCCCGATGCGACCTATGGATTTGAGGGCACCATACGGCGTGGCTGGGCCAAGGAACTGGGCATCAAGATGGTCCATATCGACCCGTATATGAACCATACGGCGGCCCACCTGGGAGGTAAGTGGATTTCACCCAAGCCGGGTACGGATCCTGCCTTCGCCCAGGCGATTTGTCATGTCTGGATTACCGAGGATCTTTACGACCAAGAGTTTGTGGAAAAACGAACCACCGGATTCGATGAGTGGAAAGCCTATATTCTCGGCCAGACGGACGGGACGGCGAAGACCCCCGAATGGCAGGAAGCGGAAACCGGCGTGCCTGCGCGCGAGGTCAGGGCGCTGGCCAGGGAATGGGGTAGCAAAAAAACCTATCTTGGTGCCGGTGGTTGGGGCAGCGGTGTCGGCGGCGCCTGTCGCGGGCCGATGGGTGTGCAATGGGCCCGAATGATGACGATCCTCGGCGCGATGCAGGGCATGGGACGACCGGGTTCCAACTTTGGTAACCTGCAGTTCGGCACCCCGCTGGACTTTAACTTCTATTTCCCCGGCTACGCCGAAGGCAGCATGTCCGGCGACCTGGCGTACAGTGCCAATGCAGCCAATAACTATCAGCGCATGCCGCATATCGTGACCATGAGTTCGGTCAAGCAGAGTATTCCCCGGATCTATCTGCCCGAAGCGATCATGGAGGGCAAAGCGATGGGCTACCTGACCGATGTGGCATCGGTGCAGGGCCAGTTTTTCCCGTTTGGCTATCCGTCACCCGGGCACGTGCCGGTTGAAATGATGTACAAGTATGGCAGTGCCTCCTTCGGCACGATGGTCAACTCGAATCGCTGGGTAAAGATGTATCAGCATGAAAGTCTGAAATTCGTGGTCAACCAGTCGGTCTGGAACGAAGGTGAAACGAGGTTCTCGGATATTATCCTGCCCGCCTGTTCGGTATTCGAGCGCTGGGATATCGGCGAATGGCTGAACGTGGGGCCTGCCTATGTGCATCATATGTATTCGATGTGCAATCACCGCGTGATAACGATGCAGCACAAATGCATCGAGCCGCGGGGTGAGTCCAAATCCGATTACGATATATTCCTTGCCATCGCAGAGAAGCTCGACCTGGGGTCGGTATATTCGGAAGGCGGTAACACGGAGCTCGACTGGTGCAAACGCGTGTTTGATTCGTCTGATATGGCCAAGCATATCTCCTGGAGAAAATTCCTGAAAAAGGGTTACTTCGTCGTGCCTCCGGAACCGGAAGAGTCGCGGGCACCTACCGCATACCGGTGGTTCTATGAAGGCCGGAAGAAGGATTTGCCCGAGCCGGGTCCACTGCCTTCGGAGTATCTGGGCGAGTATGGCGAGGGGCTGCAAACACCTTCCGGGAAGTACGAGTTTATTCCAGAGACATTGAGCCGCATCGATGACCCGGAACGACCGCCGTTAAACAAGTATATGCCCACCTACGAAGACCCGCAGAAAGATGAAAAACTGGCGGGGGATACCTTGCAGTTGCTGACGCCGCACTCGCGGTACCCGTTCCATGTCATGGGTGACGATGAGGGCAGTTCGCTTCGTGACATCAGGGAGCATCGGGTCCTGGTCGATGGTCATTATTACTTTGTGGCCAGGATTAGTCAGCAGGATGCAGCAGAGCGGGCGATCAAGGATGATGATCTCATTCGGCTGTGGAATGATCGGGGCTCGGTCGTCTGCGTCGCGCAGGTCACCAATCGCCTGCGACCGGGCACTGTGAGTGCCTCTACGGCATCGGCCGAATACCGACCGGCGGGCGAGCCGGGTAAATCGACCGACCTGGGCGGGTGCACCAATATGCTGAATCCCAGTAAATCCATAACGCCGAAGTCCCACGGTATTCAACCGAACTCAACGCTGATTCAGGTTGAAAAATGGACCGGTGTCGATACCTGGAAACCCGCGGAGGCAGTGTAATGACTAAGAAATGGAATATGATCGTCGATGTTGAGCGCTGCGATAACTGCCGGGTCTGTTTTCTGGCGGTGAAGGATGAGCATATCGGTAATGATTTCCCGGGTTATGCGGCGGAACAACCTCCGCAAGGACATAACTGGATGGAGATCGAGCGAAAGGAACGCGGCAGCTATCCCATTGTCGACGCTGCTTTCATGCCGGTGATGTGTAATCACTGCGATGATGCGCCCTGCATGAAAGTCGCAAAAGATGGCGCTGTCAGCAAGCGTGCAGATGGTATCGTCATCATCGACCCGCAAAAATCCAAAGGTCAGAAAGCGATCGCTGATGCCTGCCCGTATGGCGCGGTGTCCTGGAACGAGGAACAGCAGATTCCGCAGGCCTGGATTTTCGATGCGCATCTGCTGGATGACGGCTGGACACAAACACGTGCAGAGCAATGTTGTTCGATGGATGTGTTCAGATCAGTTAAGGTTGATGATCAGGAAATGCAGCGGATCAAAGAGCAAGAGGGTCTGGAAGTCCTGCAGCCGGAACTCGGGACCATGCCCCGCGTGTATTACAAGAACCTGCATTTGATGAATGAGTGTTTTGTTGGCGGTTCTGTGGCGGTAACTATTAACGGTGTAGAAGAGTGCGCCGCAGGTGCAGAAGTCTTACTGAAGCAGGATGGTGGCGAGGTAGGGCGTGCGACAACGGATACGTTCGGTGAATTCAAGATCGACAGACTCAAGCCTGACAGTGGCCAGTATGAGCTGGAAATCAGCGGGTCGGGTGGTGGCCTGTCAAAACCCTTCGAGCTTGGTGCCGAGAGTCTTTACCTGGGGACGCTGACGCTGACGGCTTAGTCGCTGCTGGTAGCCTGACACAATGAAAGATGCTCAGCATGACCTCGATATGGTCGTGCTGATTGGCAATGTGTGCCAAATTTCCCGTGGCCTCTGCTGGTCTGCTGGTCTGGGTCTGGGGTCGGACCAACGCAAGCACTTGATTATCAGAAAGAAAGCTGCTGGTCTGGGTCTGGGGTCGGACCAACGCAAGCACTTGATTATCAGAAAGAAAGCATCTAATAGTGTGGCATTTTCAGCCTTAGATGGCTGATTTTTCTATCGAAAACAGTGGTTAAGAACTTCTCAGCTCCAAGTTCAGATCGAAGTGAACAAGGCGTGCTTAAAACACTCTTTTCATTGTGATAAATACGCATCTAAGGTTCGCAGACTGGTGTCTACAGCCAAGTTAACTTGTGGGATCAGGGGGTTATGCTGGTTCGACCCCAATGACTTCTGTATTGTTGGTCTTGCCTGTTATGCCAGTGTCAGGATCACCGTAATCGTGCCCACGGCCCATGCATACCAGGCAAATACAAAAAAACGTTGCGTACGCAGCAGCCAGATGAAGGCGGTCAGAGCCAGTAGTCCGGAAATCAGCGCTGCAAGTGATCCAAACGTAATGCTATTTATTAATTCGGGGTCTACGCTGGTTAGTTCAGGCAGTAGCAACACGCCGGCACCCGCCATCGCAATCATGCCAAGCATGAAAGAAAATTCTGCGGCCGCAAGTGGATTCAGTCCCAGTGCCATTCCTGCGGCAACGGTGGAGCCGCTACGGGAAATCCCCGGTAATATTGCAATGGCCTGCACGCAGCCAATCAGGAATGCCGCCCCCCAGGATGGCTCATTCAGGCCGTTATCTTTAATCGTAAACCGGGTACTCCAGACTATAAAGCCGGTCACGAGCAAACAGATCCCGACGACCAGCAGAGAATTGAACTGTGCTTCAATCCAGTTCCGTAACAGTAATGCCACGACCACAGCAGGCAAGGTACCGACGATGAGTTTACCCACGTAGTCGAGGGCATCCCGGTTACGCGTGACGGCACCGTAAATAAGTTCCAATACACGTCGGCGGTAGAAAATCAGAATTGCGAATAGTGTTGCGATGTGGACAGCGACTTCAAAAAGAATGTCTGTTCCCAGGTTGGTGCCCAGCAGTTCCTGTGCCAGCACCAGGTGTCCGGAACTCGATACTGGAAGGAATTCAGTCAGCCCCTGAACAATCCCCAATAGAATAGAGTCGAGAATTTCTTCCATGATATTTTCGGCCCCAATCCGGCCAGGTTACATCCGGCCGGTCTTTCAGTAATCAGTGTTTGGTCAGCATGGTGGCCATGCATATCGTTAATGTTAACCTATTATTGGCGTATCCTCAGCGTAACCTATCGACAGCGGGGTAACCATGATGCAACCAGATGGTAATCTGAACCAGGTTGAGCGGGAGAACGAATCGATTGCCCGGGAATTCAATGACGCGTGGTCGGCACGTGACTGCAATCATCTGTTGACGTTACTGGCTGACGATATCCGGTACATGGTCTACGAAGGTGGTCCCGAACACGTCGGGACTGCGGCGATCGAGCGTGCTGTCCGGCCGTTCATGGCCAAATACGAGTGCATCGAGTTTGCGATCAAGCGCCTGCAGGTCATCGGACCGGTCGTATCGCATGAGCGCACCGAGCACTACTATGGGCCGGACGGGCAATTGGATACGCGCTTTGAAGTGGTGGGTCTGCTCGTCATCAAGGCTGGCAAGGTCGTGATCTGGCGCGACTATTCGCTGCCGGGTGCGACGCAACTTGTCGGACCACTGTGTACACAAAAATAGTTGTGCGGGTCATGCGCAGAACCGTGGCCGGTATCAATTATCGGCAGAGTCGAATAACAGACAGGAAATCTGATTAATGAAGGCGTACGAATTAGCGCAGTTCGGTATCGAGCATGTGCAGAGGGTCTTGATGGATGATCCGACGCCCGGGCCTGGGCAGGTGTTGGTCAAACTGAATGCCGCTTCGATCAATTATCGTGATTACATGATCTGCATGGGACAGTTTGCACCACCCGAAGACTTGCCGATCGTGCCGTTGTCGGATGGTGCCGGCGAGGTTGTGGCCGTTGGTGACGGGGTTACCGGTCTCGGCATTGGCGATCATGTGTCACCGTTGTTTTTCCCGCGCTGGATGTCGGGTGATGCACTAGGTGACGAACGCGCCGTGTCGACAGGCTGTGAAGTCGATGGCTGTCTGCGTGAATACGGTGTCTTCGACGAACAGGGCGTAGTGAAGTGTGCATCGCACCTTACGGATGAGCAGGCTGCTTGTTTTCCGTGCGCCGGTCTGACGGCATGGAACGCATTGGTAACAACGTCAGATGTGCAACCCGGAGATTCGGTGCTGGTACTCGGCACCGGTAGTGTGTCGATTTTTACAGTGCAATTTGCCAAGGCACTCGGCGCCCGGGTTATCGTGACGTCGTCCAGCGACGAGAAGCTCAAGCGGGCCAAGACATTGGGTGCCGACGATGTGATCAACTATCGTGACACGTCCGAATGGGGACTGGCGGCGAAGGAACTGACCGCTGGTCGAGGTGTTGATGTCGTCGTTGAGGTCGGCGGGACAAGTACCCTCGGCCAGTCATTCAAAGCCATCCGTCGCGGCGGACATATACCCATCATCGGCGCGCTGGCCGGCGAGAAAATGGATATGCTCGTCTACGACCTGATCGGGACGAACGCTCATGTGCACGGTATCAGTGTCGGTAATCGCCACGATTGTCAGGCGATGATGGACTTCGTTGACCAGCATGGAATCACGCCGGTCATTGATCAAACCTATGGTTTCGACGAGGCCGCCGATGCGATTCGTGCGATCGACAAAGGTGCGCATGTCGGCAAGCTGATCATCACAATCTGAGACGGCCCGGTGCCACTATTGCCCTAGCCTGTATAGGTCAAAGTGCTAGAATTGCTCAATGAATAAGCTTGTCTTCGCCGCCAGTGCAGTCGCAGGTGGTCTGGTCTTTTTTGTCAGCATAGTGCTGTTCGTGGTCGGTGTGGCGCAGTTTAATGCTGACTCCACTCCTGACCAGCCCTGGTTTCCGGTTGTGGTCTGGGGCCTGTTGTTTGCACTGTTATTCTGGATTGACCGCAACTGGGATATTGGCCTGCGCATCCCGGACGGCAAGCCCTGGGGCCTGATTGCGACATTTGCGGTTCTGTCTATGCTTGCCAGTCATTGCCTGTTAGTTCTGGAAGGTGCGTATCACGGTATTACCCGGGAGTTCGAAGCGGCGCCGGAGGGTGTTAGCGGGTTTTTTGCCCTGGTTTATTGGGTCGGCATTGTTGTTGCCATGTCGACCGCGTCGGAATCAGCTTTTCGCGGCATCATGCAAAGCAGGTTGATGCCACTGGTTGGTGTGTGGCCGGCGATTATGATCGTAACCATTGCCAACACACTGGCCCATCGCTGGGATGGACTCGCCGAACGCGCGGTGGGCGTGTTTGCGATCCTTGTAGCATGGGGCTACTTGAGGCATATCAGCGGCTCTCTGACACCGGCGATCCTCACGCATATCGCTGCAATTTTTATCTGGGATCTCATCCTGTGGAACTGGGGGCCGTGGGATCATGCGGCTATGGGCATGGGGTCGCTGGTGACGACAACTCTGATTGGCCTGGCAGCGTTAGCCGGGGCCGTTTATGTGGCGAAACGAATTTGAAAACAGGGGTCGGAAATACGCTGGCTCAGGCCAGCTTCAAATCTATACCTTTATTAAGTTACTTTTTAATTTACAAATTGACAGTATAAAGATCTGATTTGACGATAGTCAGTGAAGGTTCTCTTGATTTTCAGGTATTTACGCGACCTTGATCCGTAACAGAGATTCCTGCTCAACGATAGTCCGTTGCATACATGATTGCTGTTCATCTGCGGGACATTGGCCCGAAACAGGTGTATGTAGTTATTGCAATTTGGCTGACTTGCTGCCAGTTTAGCGGCAGTTGACGAGGGCAGGGAATGCAGAACAACGAGATCAATGAGCAGCCGTGGCCGAGCATCGGCAAGGCATGGTATGCGGTCAGTGTGCTGGTTGTCGCATTCATTTTTTCATTTATTGATCGAATTATCATTGCGCTCCTCGTCGAGCCGATAAAAGCTGATCTGGGCATCTCTGATTTTGGCATCGGTATGTTGCAGGGACTCGCATTTGCCGTCTTTTACGCATTGATCGGTATTCCGATCGGACGCTGGGCCGATCATCACAGCCGACGGCAGATCATCACCATCGGCATCTTTGTGTGGAGCTTGATGACGGCAGTCTGCGGTCTGGCGCGCAACTTCTGGCAGTTGTTCCTGGCTCGTGTCGGCGTCGGTGTCGGTACAGCGGCGTTATCACCCGCGGCCTATTCGATGATTGCGGATTATTTTCCCCGTGAGAAACTGGGCAGGGCGCTCGGTGTTTATCAGGCCGGTGCTTTTGTCGGGGCCGGTCTGGCTTTCCTGGTCGGTGGACTTGTCATTCGCTTTGTCATGGGCAGTGATGGCCTCGAACTACCCTTAATGGGTACTGTGCAACCATGGCAGATGGTGTTCTTTGCCGTCGGTCTGCCGGGGGTTCTTGTGGCATTGTTAATGCGTACCGTCGATGAACCGGCGCGGCGCGGGGGCCTCGGCGGCCAAAAGCAAAGCATGCCGTTACCAGCGGTCATGGCGTATGTGCGTCAGCATCGTCGGTTCTTCCTGTCCCATTTTTGCGGATTCGCATTACTGGCTGTTCCGATCACGACAATCCTGACGTGGGTGCCGGCCTATTACACGCGGGTACTTGGTTACTCCCTGCCGCAGACCGGCCTGACGCTGGGAGCTATCCTGATCATCCTGTCGCCGGCGGGAGTCTATACCGGTGGTTGGCTTGTCGATACCCTGCAAAAACGCGGTTATACCGATGCGACCTTTCGGGTGGGTATCACAGCCGGCATCCTGTTACTGCCACTGAGTTTTTTTGCCACTTCCGGTTTGAATTCAACCACCGCTCTCCTGTTGTTTGGTCCGTTCGTGTTTTGTGCCAGCCTGTCACTGGCTGTCGCACCGGCGACTTTGCAGCTGGTCGTGCCCAACCAGTTACGCGCGCAAATTTCGGCCACGTGGATGCTGGTGCTCAATATCGTAACGGCCGGTATCGGGCCAACGGCGGTCGGTTTTATTTCATCGTATCTGATCGTTGATACGATGGCCGTTGGCCAGTCGATCGCGATCGTCAATTGCTTCAGTATGCCGATCGCAATTTACGCATTGTGGAGCGGGCTCAAGTATTTGCGTCGGGCCATCTCGGTACCCTGAAGTCACTCTGGCTAGCTATTAAGCGCTGTGTAATTCGACTCGGTGATAGCCACCCGATGCATGACTCGAGGTTCTTTGCTGAGGTCCGGCATATCGGCATAAATGCCGCGGTGGATCGTCGAGATATTGTCCCAGAATGCCATTGAACCCTTGCGCCAATGGAACCTCACCATGAATTCCGGTCGGACCATTTTCTGAAACAGAAACTCCAGCAGGTCCTTGCTTTCATCCACATTCAGTCCTTTGATAGCCGAGGTCATCAGCGGATTGATATACAAACATTTCTGCCCGGTTTCGGGATGTATGCGCACCAGCGGATGTTCGACCGGTGGGCTGCGATCCCGTGCCGCCTGCCAGGCTTTAGGCCCGTTTTGCTTGATGAGTTTGGGTCCCATGATATCGATGACATCATGGATAGCGGTTAGTCCCTCGAGGAACTCCTGCATCGGCTTTGAGAGGCTTTCAAAAACACTGACCGTATTGACCCATACCGTGTCACCGCCGGCTGCAGGTACTTCCAGTGCATACAGGAATGAACACTTTTGTGGCACGGCTACAAAGCTATTGTCGTGATGCCAGTCAACGTCGCCAGGTATGGATCCGGATTTCGACATATTTTGCAGGCGAATTTCGGGGTAGCCCTCAACGGTAGGAATAAATTGGGAAATGTCAATTTCACCGAAGCGCTTGCCCAGTGCAATGTGTTGTTCGGGTGTCAGTTCCTGGTCACGGAAGAACAGTACCTGGTAGCGGTGCCAGGCAGCGCAGAATGCAGCAAAAGTGTCATCATCCATCGGTTGGGCAAGGTCAAGTCCGCCAATTTCTGCGCCGAGCGCCCCACTCAGCGGTGTGATGTCGAAATATTGCTGATCCATGTTGATCGCCTCATTAAAGTAATTTTGTCAGGTTGTAGATTACCCGTTAGGAGAAAATAAATCAACTGCTTTAATTGATTATTTACAGGCTGACCCGCCTGTTTGCGTGGTCACAGCCCTGAAAATGTTTATCCTGCAGCAATTTTACCGATGGTTTCGAGTTGCTCAGGGCTGGGCTTCCAATCAGCCGCAGCTACGTTTTGTTGAATCTGCTCGGCTTTGGTGACGCCGGCAATAACGCTGCAGACATAAGGTTGAGCAGCGAGCCAGCCAATCGCTATATCGAGAACGCTGCGGCCGATTTCTTCGCCGTAGGCCGCGATCTTGGCCACGATCGTATAGCGTTCATCGGTTGCAAAAATGCCGCCGCCGCCCCATTTGCCAAAGCGGGTATCGGCCGACGCTTGCTCACCATGTTTGTACTTGCCGGTTAATAATCCGCTCTCCAGCGGGAAATAGGGCAGCACACCGATACCCTCGCGCTGCGCAACCGGGACCAGGTCTGTTTCAATGTCTCGGTGCAGCAGGCTGTAGCGGTTTTGTGCCGTGACATAGGCCGTGCTGCTGTTGCCGAGGGCAAAGCCGGCAGCTTCGGCGAGTTGGGCGCCGCTGTAGTTCGAGCAACCGATTGAGCGAACCTTGCCCTGTTGAATGAGTTCATCGAGTGCCCGCAGTGTTTCATCGATCGGTGTGCCGGAGTCCGGAAAGTGATGCTGGTACAGGTCAATATAGTCAGTGTTCAGCAAATTCAGGCTTGATTCAACGGCTTGCATAATGAACTTGGCCGAGCCGCCGCCCTCAGCAGCGCCGCCAGCACCGGCTCTTTTAGCCCCGAATTTAGTGGCGAGGATGATGTCCTGACGTCGATTGCCCAGGGCCTTGCCGAGCATGGTCTCGGCTTTGCCATCCGGACCGCCATAGGTATTGGCAACATCAAAAAAATTTACTCCCGCATCTAAGGCCGCTAACACGATACTGTCTGTAGTTGCCTGATCACACATCATGCCGAAATTCATACAGCCAAGCCCAACAGCTGAAACCTCGATGCCTGAGTTGCCCAATGTTTTCATTTCTATGTTCCTTCTTGTTGGTGTTCTGGTTCGGATTAACTTTTTATTGTTCTGCAATGGGTTTCCCGGATCGGGATCTGACGAGTAAACCGGCAATGAGCAGTAGTCCGTTCAGAGCGCCCATAACCGTGAAGGGTGCGGTGCGACCAATTTGGTCAAAAATAACGCCGCCAAAATAACCGACTGTCATGATGCCGATGCCACCCATCAGGTTGAAGACACCAACCACTGCACCACGTTTCTTCCAGCCGGCTTCCTGGCCAAGTAGTGAACCGGCAGTAACGATGACACTGACTTCACCTGCGCCGAGCAAGATGGCCAGTATGTACATGGAACCATCGAACGGGTCGGCGAACAGACCCATCGCAGTGTAGCCAATAGCGGCCATTCCCAATGCGATGCATAGTCCTGTAACTCGATTGATCCGGTCGGCGAGCATGCCCATGCAATAGGCCCATGTGATTGCAGATATTTGTACGATACCGAACATCATGCCGGCGCGGCCAACTGCAGCGGCAGTTGTCATACCGTGCTCAACGCCTGCCTGGGTAACCCACAGAGTCAGGAAGCTGCCGACAATTACGAGATCACCGCGGCCGATAAAGCCAGCACCATAGGCCAGGGCGAGGCGTGGGTTTTGCAATCCCTGCTCTATGCCATGCCGTAAGCCGGCAAACAGCGATTCATGCTGTTTGCCACCGGGTATGTTGCCGGCAAGACCGACGCGCAGGACCAGCGCAGAGAAGACGCAAAAGCCCGTCGCACACCAGAACGTCAATCGACCGGCCATGATCGGGTCGAATCCGTATGCCGTAAACCAGTCCGGTGCCTGGGTCAGAATGCCTGTCGAGATCAGCACGACCCCCAGAGCCTGCAGGACATTGCTGACACCAAGCCATTTGCCACGCGATACTTCCTGCGGGACGTCCTGGATCGTAGTACTGAGCATGACCGGTATCATCGCTACACCAACGGCAAATATCAGTCGATAGAGAATCAGTTCATTCTCTGAAGTAGCTAACGGGTAAACAAAATATCCGCAAGCGACTATCAGGAAGCCCAGCACATAAACAAAGCGGCGACCGACCCGGTCCGACCAGGCGCCCATGAGTCCGACGAGGAAGATCGTGACCAATTCCTGCAGCAAGTGCAGTCGACCGGTAACCGTACCCTGCTCAGCGAACGGGATTTGGACAATTTCTGTCAGGATATAAGGTTGCATCAGGCTCATGACTACGATCATGGAGACCGTGCTGAATGAGGCGTACATGACTGTGGCCACATTCATGCGGGAGAGTCCTGGTTTGATCCAGAACGGGCCGAATTTGATTCCTGATCGATCAGCTTCGAACATGAAAACGCATACTCCTGGTGTGGGGCGAATCCCGTATTAAATCATTTGATTTAAATTCTCGCAATAGACTCGAAGGTTCGCCCGTCGGTCTGGGTTTTATTTTTTTCGTCGCAACCCGGTCAGGGTGCTGGCGGCAACCGGTGCAACCAGGCAGCCGGTTGCCGTGTCAATCAGGTTACTGACAAACAGGTTCTGATCAATATGTTGTGAACGTGCCTGTAGTTCACTGCCGCGTTCCCGGTCCGCCAGTGCGTGGATAATCATCTCCCACATCAGGCCAAACCGCTGACCAAGAATTAACCTGGGGATTTCGGGGACCGCCTCTTGCAACAGTTGAAATGCACCACTGGCGGCATCTGCCAGCAGAGTTTCCGGGAACGTGTTGGCATCTGTTTGCGGGTGACCGATGGCCTGTGCCAGAAAGCGAATATAGAAACTGCCGCCTTCACTATCAGTGATTTCCTCGGTAATCGGATACACGAAAGTTTCAACGAGTTGCCTGGGTTGTGGTCGCCC
>NZCC01000036.1 GCA_002688175.1 Chromatiales bacterium | reverse complement strand
TCTCCGGGAACGGACAATTCAAAATATTGCTATGCGGCAATGACAGCCGCCTGGCAACCTTATGGACAGCATAACAAATGCTCAGGTTCCCCATAAATACTTGCTTTGCGCTTATATTGGACTAAAATAGTCCTAATTACTCTCTGGATCTGAATATGTTCCGCATCAGCAGACTAACCGATTACGGCACGTTGATCCTCGTCTTCCTGGCGGGCCAGGAACGGCGCCTGTGCTCGGCCTCAGAGGTTGCAACCGGCACCCATGTGGCCCAGCCAACCGCCCAAAAACTGCTCAAGGTGCTGGCCAAGACCGGGCTCGTGGAATCGGCGCGGGGTGCGGACGGCGGTTATCGACTGGCCCGCAACCCCGCTTTGATTACCACGGCCGAGATTCTTGACGCGCTTGATGGGCCGGTGGCCATCACCGAATGCAGTACAGATGATGGCGATTGCGTGCTTGAACCACTCTGCCAGGTTGGTAGCGCATGGCAGAAAATTAACAGTGCCATACGTGTCGCACTGTCGGACATAACCCTGGCTGACCTCGGGCATCCGCAGGCCAATATTCCAGAACTCGATCTGACCCGCAATAAAGATGCACACCCGACTCCTGTAGTTGACCACTGAAAGCCATACTGAAAGAACAATGTCTGCAAAAAACAGTGAAGTTAAAAAACTTGTCGATAAGAAATATCGTCATGGCTTTGTAACTGATATCGGCAGCGATACGATTCCACCCGGACTCAATGAAGATGTTATTCGTCTTATCTCGCACAAGAAAGATGAACCACAGTTCATGCTCGACTGGAGACTCAAGGCTTACCGGTACTGGGAGACGTTGCGAGAGCCGGACTGGGCGATGCTGAATATCGATCCGATCGACTATCAGGACATCTCGTACTACTCGGCCCCGAAGCAGAATGATGATGGACCAAAGAGTCTGGATGAGGTCGACCCGAAGCTTCTTGAAACCTATGAAAAGCTGGGTATACCGCTGCACGAACGTGCCGCACTGGCCGGCGTAGCCGTCGATGCCGTGTTTGACAGTGTTTCTGTCACAACCACATTCAGGGAGAAACTGGCCGATGCAGGCGTAATTTTCTGTCCTTTTTCCGATGCCGTCAAAGACTACCCGGAACTGATTGAAAAATATCTCGGCACGGTCGTCCCATACCGCGATAATTTTTTTGCCGCATTGAATTCAGCTGTTTTTTCTGATGGATCATTTGTCTATATTCCGAAGGGTGTTCGTTGCCCGATGGAGTTGTCGACCTATTTCCGGATTAACGAAGCCAAGACCGGTCAATTTGAACGCACCCTGATTATTGCGGATGAAGGCAGTCATGTTAGCTACCTGGAGGGCTGCACAGCACCGATGCGTGACGAAAACCAGCTGCACGCTGCCGTCGTGGAGCTGATCATCCACAAAGAAGCAGAAATTAAATACTCAACGGTACAGAACTGGTATCCGGGCGACGAAGAAGGTCGCGGGGGTATTTACAATTTTGTCACGAAGCGTGCGGACTGCCGCGGTACAAATTCAAAGGTATCCTGGACCCAGATCGAAGCGGGATCTGCAATTACCTGGAAATATCCAAGTTGTGTTTTGCGCGGTGAAAATTCGGTAGGTGAATTTTATTCGGTCGCGGTTACCAACAATATGCAACAGGCCGATACCGGAACCAAGATGTTGCATATCGGAGCAAACTCACGCAGCACGATTATTTCCAAAGGTATTTCGGCCGGCCATGCGCAACAGTCATACCGCGGACTCGTCAAGATTCTCCCGACTGCTCACAATGCTCGCAACCATACCCAGTGCGATTCCCTTCTGATGGGCAAGCAATCGGGCGCTCACACTTTTCCATACATGGAAATCAAAAACCCAACCGCAATCGTCGAACATGAGGCTACAACTTCAAAAATTGCTGATGATCAACTTTTCTATTGCCGGCAACGTGGCCTCAGTGAAGAAGACGCGGTTAATATGATCGTCAACGGGTTTTGCAAAGAAGTATTCAGAGAATTACCGATGGAATTTGCCGTCGAAGCACAGGCGCTGCTGAACGTGAGTCTCGAAGGCGCGGTAGGATAAATTTACTATGCTGAACATTGACAATCTGCATGCCAATGCAGGTGATACTGAAATCCTCAAGGGCCTGAACCTGTCAATCGGCACAGGTGAAGTTCACGCCATCATGGGTCCGAACGGCTCGGGCAAGAGCACACTCGCTCATGTACTGGCCGGGCGGGATGGCTATGAAGTTACCGGTGGCACGGTCACCTTCCTCGGCACTGAGCTACTCGACATGCTGCCTGAGGAGCGCGCCTGGCACGGTATATTTCTTGGTTTTCAATATCCGATTGAAATACCGGGCGTAAATAATACTTATCTGCTCAAGGCTGCCCTGAATGCCCGGCAAAAATTTCGCGGCGAACCTGAGATCGATGCAGCGCAATTCCTGCGTGTCATCAAAGACAAAGCCCGCCTGATGCAAATGGAACAGAGTTTCCTGAATCGAAGCGTCAACGAGGGCTTCTCAGGCGGCGAGAAAAAGCGCAACGAGATATTCCAGATGGCTGTCCTTGAGCCCAGGCTGGCGATTCTTGACGAAACCGACTCCGGGCTCGATATCGATGCACTTAAAATTGTTGCTGCCGGTATCAATGCACTACGCAGTGAAGACCGCTCATTCCTGATCGTGACCCACTATCAGCGACTGCTGGACTATATTGAGCCGGATTTTGTGCATGTACTGGCGGGCGGACGAATCATCAAGTCCGGCGACAAATCACTGGCTCTCGAACTCGAAGCCAAGGGCTATGACTGGGTTCTCGACGAAACGGCGACGCCCGGATGAAGAAGATCATTCAAGACCGTGATACCCGCTCAGCTGCCGCGCTGACAACGATCGAAGCTGCTTTCGAAAAACTGCAGGCGGAGCCTGCAGCAGGCACCCCGGCATGGCTACAACCCGCACGGGAAATGGCCTTTGCAAATTTACGCGACGCAGGCTTCCCCCGGGTAAAGGATGAAGACTGGAAATATACCAACTTGACCGGCTTTGCCGAACGCAGCGCCGCCTACCTGGAAAACCAGCCACTCGCAGTTAAAGATAAAACTGCCACTGTATTACTGGGCGATCTGCCGATATTGGAAAACCAGATCAGGATTGTTTTTGTCAACGGATTGTACCGACCCGATCTGTCGATCGCGGTCCAACCGGATTTCGACCTGGAACTGACACCGTACTCGACGGCTGACTCATCAACCGGTAAAAATATCCTGCACCAGCAACCGATCGATCACAATGTGATGATTGCTCTGAATACGGCTTTTCTGGCCGATGGCCTGGCCGTTCGAGTAGCCGACAACAAGAAGGTCGGGAAACCAATACACGTCATCTTCATAGCCGACGGACAACCCTGCGCAGCACAGCCACGACTGTCCATCAATGTCGGTCGAAATGCCCATGCACTTGTCGTTCAACATCACATCAGTATGGGCGAAAGCCTTACCAATGCCGTAACCACTATCAACTGCGCTGAACAGTCACAACTACTCTTTGTCAGGCTGCAGAATGAGAGCGAACAATCCATGCACGTTGCTAACCAGGTAGTACGTGTGGCTGCCGACAGCCTTTTCAATAGCATTAGCATCGACTTTGGCAGCCAACTGGCTCGCAACGATCTCGTCGTTGACCTGTGTGGTGAACGAGCCCAGGCAAACCTGTACGGACTATTCATGACCAATGGTCAGCGCCATGTCGATAATCACCTGCGCGTCGATCACCATGCGGCACACACGACCAGCCAGGAGATCTATCGCGGCATCCTGAACGATAAGGCACGCGGGGTATTCAACGGAAAAATTATCGTCCATACCGGTGCTGACGGTACCGACGCACAGATGAGCAATCGCAACCTGTTGTTAAGCGAACAAGCTGAGATCGATACAAAACCAGAGCTCGAGATATATACCGATGACATCAAGTGCGCACACGGCGCGACGACCGGGCAACTTGATATGAACTCAATGTTTTATTTGCGCGCCCGCGGCATACCTGAGGCAAGTGCACGAATGATGCTGGTCAGCGCGTTCGCACAGGAGATCATTGATCACATAAGATCAGCATCCCCTGCACTGGCCGACTATCTCAGCACGCAAATGAGCAAACAATTGCCGGATATTACCTAGCTATGCCCGCATTCAACCAAAAGAGTGAGCCTGTGACAGACCTTGATATTGACAAGTTGCGCCGCGACTTTCCGATCCTCGCACAGGAGATCAATGGGCATCGACTCGCATTTCTGGATAGTGCCGCATCATCACAGCGTCCGCAGTGTGTCATTGATGCCGTACGTCACTATTACGAACGCGACCATGCCAATGTTCATCGTGGCGTACACACGCTCAGTCATCGCGCCACTGAGGCTTATGAAGGAGCACGTGAAAAAGTTCGGTGCTTTATCAATGCGGCATCCACTCGTGAGATCATTTTCACCCGCGGCACGACCGAAGCGATTAATCTGCTGGCCGCCAGTTTTGGCCAAAGCATTAAACCCGGTGACGAAATTGTCATCTCTCACCTCGAACATCATTCCAATATCGTGCCTTGGCAAATGTTATGTGAGCGTATTGGCGCAACACTCAAAGTTGCGCCAATTAACGAACGTGGCGAGATCATCATGGATGAGTATCTTGCCCTCCTCGGCCCACAAACAAGACTCGTGGCGATGTCACATGTATCCAATGCGCTCGGTACAATCAATCCGGTCGAACAAATCATTGCGGCTGCCAAGGAGCGCAACATTCCGGTACTGATTGATGGCGCCCAGGCAGTGCCTCACCAATCTGTCGATGTGGCCGCACTGGACTGCGATTTCTACGCATTTTCAGGACACAAGATGTTCGGCCCAACCGGCATTGGCGTTTTCTACGCACGGGAAGAATGGCTGGAGCGTCTGCCTCCGTATCAGGGTGGCGGCGACATGATCCTGGCGGTCAGTTTTTCCGGTACGACCTACAATGACCTGCCCTATAAATTTGAAGCAGGCACGCCCAATATTGCCGGCGCAATTGGACTTGGCGCAGCAATTGATTACCTGCTCGATATCGGTATGGACCGGATACAGGCACATGAAGCTGCCTTGCTGGATTATGCAACCCGGGAAATCAGCACGGTCGACGGGATACAACTCATCGGTACTGCTGCACACAAGGCCGGAGTCCTGTCGTTCAACCTTGACGGCATCCATCCTCATGACCTGGGCACGGTACTCGATCATCAGGGGGTTGCGATTCGCACCGGTCATCACTGTGCAATGCCGGTAATGGAATATTTTGGCATTGCCGGCACGGCGCGGGCCTCACTGGCACTTTACAACTGTCGACAAGACATCGATCAGTTAATTCACGGTCTGCAACTTGCCATAGGGATGTTCCGCTCATGAACAATGCCCGGGAACTGCAGGCACTGTATCGTGAAACTGTACTCGAGCACAGTCGGAATCCGCGTAATTTTCAGCGTCTGACACCAGCCGACCGTGTTGTAGTCGGCCACAACCCCTTGTGCGGTGACAAGATTACCCTTTACCTGCGCCTCGACAATAACCGGATCGAGAACCTTGCATTTGAAGGTACCGGGTGTGCAATTTCCATGGCTTCGGCATCGATCATGACCGAATCAGTAAAACACCACGATCTTGATGAAGCGCAACACGAAATAGCCAGAATCATGCACCAATTTGACTCAACCAATCCTGATGATGCAACTGTAGAGGGTGACATGGCGGCGTTGGGCGGCGTACGAGCCTTTCCTTCACGTATCAAGTGCGCAACCCTGGCCTGGAAAACGCTGGAAGCAGCATTACAGGAAAATACGCAAACAACCACGACGGAAAAATGAACTATGTTTGGACCGAATAGTGAACCGGTAACTCTGAAACGTGACTGCGAAGTCATACTCGTGCCTGATGGGTTTCCGGTCACTCTTAATACTGACAGCCTCGTTTACATTACCCAGGCGATGGGTGGTTGTTATACGATTTATTTCGAGGGCAATCTGTTTCGGGTCGGCGCCCTGGATGCCGATGCACTTGGCAAGGAACCTTTTGAGCCGCCGAAGCTTCCTGAGAATGCGTCTGATGAAGAACTCAAGCTACTGGTCTGGGACCAGATGAAAACCGTTTATGATCCCGAGATCCCGATCAATATTGTCGACCTGGGCCTGATCTATAAATGTGGTATCTCAAAACTTCCGAATGGTGAACGTTACGTCTACATAAAAATGACGCTGACGGCTCCCGGATGCGGAATGGGCGATATTCTGATCCAGGATGTCCACGAAAAGGTTGGCATGATCCCGACGGTCAGCAAGGTTGATGTCGAACTGGTCCTTGATCCGCCCTGGAATCAGGGCATGATGACCGAAGCAGCACAACTGGAAACCGGTTTGCTCTGATCTGAGCCCGACACCCTGACAACACCATGAAACGACTCACCTTACTCAGGCATGCCAAGTCCAGCTGGGGTCAGCCCGGCCTGGCCGACCATGACCGGCCGTTGAATCAGCGCGGCCAGCATGATGCTCCACTCATGGCTCGTCGACTGGTCACCCATGATGTGCGCCCATCACTGATAGTAACGAGCTCAGCCAAACGTGCCCGGCAAACAGCAAAGTTGCTGGCCCGGGAGATCGGCTATCCGATTGAGTTCATGCACACAGAAAAATCACTTTACCTGGCCGATCCGACAACCATTCTCGAGGTCATCGAAACTCAGGAAGATGCGTTCAGCGACATCATTATCTGCTGCCACAACCCTGGCATTACGGATCTGGCAAACCAGTTAAGTGGTCTGGCCATCGATAATGTGCCTACTTGTGGCATGGTAATCATCACGACTGATACTGACCACTGGAGCGAGATTGCCAGCTCAGCCCGCTCATTCATAGGTTTCGATTACCCGAAAAAAACTCAGTAATCCAGCAGATTGAAGGATTCCTGCAAATATTGCCGGGTCTATCGTGACGCATCGGTGCGGCCTGCACAGGCACCAACAGATCGGGTTAAATACGCAAGCCTGATTCCCGTCGCCGAGACAGGTGCCTGTGAATAATTCTATTTAATACGATCGATTCAATTGAGTCCCTGGATGGCAAGTTTTGCAAGAATCGAGTGACCGTCCGGGTGTATGACAGAGTCAACCTGACAGATGTAATCCAGATTATTTGACTGAATAAAGAGCCGGGTCTCTTTATTATCTTCTGTAATGCACCATCTCCCCTCTACACACTTGCCGTTACCTACTTCAACCCCTGTCATCATCTGCCATTCCATGCAAGACCCCCTCGTAGCAAATCATTTTTATTATTTATACCCTATTTCAAAATACCTATCAAGATGACACATAAAACTAACAATAGATTCTGTTTCTATTTATAAATCGTTTCGTAATAAATAATGCATTATGTAATATAGAAGAGGTTTTACGATTACTGATCAGAACAACACCCAGGTTCTTGAAATTTTACTGTTTGATTAACGCCCGCTCAGATCTGCGAGCGCATTTAGTACCGGTCGCTTACGCTACTCTAGTAGTCTCACTAGCGCCCGACTGGGCACGCAAGTATTCCTCGTAGCTGCCGTTGTAATCGATGATCCCGTCGGGCGTTATATCGATAATGCGGGTGGCCAGTGATGAAACAAACTCCCGATCATGACTGATGAAGATCAGCGTACCCGGATAGTTCGCCAGGGCCAGATTCAGCGCTTCGATAGACTCCATATCGAGATGGTTAGTCGGTTCATCCATCACCATCACATTGGGCTGCTGCAGGATCAATTTGCCGAACAATAGTCGGCCTTCCTCACCACCGGATACCACCTTCACCGACTTCTCACTATCATCCCTTGAGAACAGCATTCTGCCCAGCGTGCCGCGCAACAGTTGTTCATCGGCACCCTTGGGCTGCCACTGCGTGATCCACTCGAACAGGGTCATGTCCTGATTAAACTCTTCCGCATGATCCTGGGCGAAGTAACCTATGCTGGCATTCTCAGCCCATTTGACTGTGCCGCTGTCGGCCTCAAGTTCCTCCAGCAAACAACGCGCCAGCGTAGTCTTGCCGATTCCATTCGGGCCAATAATCGCAACCCGGGAGCCCGCTTCAATAATCAGATCCAGATTCTCGAACAATGGACCTTCATCGAAGCCCTTGCCCAGGTCGGTAACCTCAACGGCGAGACGGCGTAGCGGCTTCTGCTGTTCAAAGCGAATAAAAGGACTGACCCGGCTTGATGGCTTGATATCCTCTAGCTGGATTTTCTCCAATTGACGGGCCCGCGAAGTTGCCTGACGGGCCTTCGATGCATTCGCTGAGAAACGACTGACAAATGCCTGTAGCTCGGCCATTTTTACTTTCTTTTTTGCATTGTCGGCCTGTTTACGTTCTTGCGCCTGGGTAGCCGCAGTCATGTATTCATCATAATTACCCGGGAATACGCGCAGTTCGCCATAATCGAGATCGGCCATGTGCGTGCAAACGCTGTTCAGAAAATGGCGGTCATGCGAGATGATAACCATCGTGGATTTACTTTCATTCAGAAAATCCTCAAGCCAGCGAATGGTGTTGATATCAAGATTATTGGTCGGCTCATCGAGCAACAAAATGTCCGGATCGGAAAATAATGCCTGGGCCAGTAAAACTCTGAGCTTCCAGCCTGGTGCGACAGCACTCATCGGACCTTCGTGCTGGCCGACAGGAATGCCAATGCCTTCCAGTAACTCACTGGCTCGTGATTCAGCCGAGTAGCCATCGAGTTCTGCGAATTCGACTTCCAGATCAGCGACCAACATACCTTCTTCATCACTCATCTCAGGCAACGAATACAGCCGCTCACGTTCCTGTATTAACTGCCACATTCTTTCGTGCCCCATAATTACCGTATCGACAACCCGGTAATCCTCATAGGCAAACTGATCCTGACGCAGTTGACCAATTCGTTCATTGGGGTCAGTCGATACATTGCCCACGGTGGGCTGTAACTCCCCCGCCAGAATTTTCATGAAGGTAGATTTCCCCGATCCGTTCGCTCCGATCAGGCCATAGCGGTTGCTATTGCCGAAAGTGGCAGAGACATTTTCAAACAGGGGCTTAGCGCCGAACTGAATCGACAGATTTGCAGTAGAGATCAAGCTTGTGTACCAGGTTAGTGTGTGGCTGAAATTGCGGCCCGATTGCACCCATCATCAGACAACAAGGGACTGATTAGAAAGGGTATTCGGGATATCCACCCTCATTCGGGCGAGCGGGATCATAGCAGAAATATTCGCCCCCGGGGAGGCTGTTTTGACAGTAAAAGTATTGACTGCCAGGTCTTTGCTGAAATTCCTGCTGATTTTCCCGGTTAGCTGCTCCGCTGATCAGGGCAACACACAGAAACAGTGGTAGTAGATACCCCGCGGATCATTCAGGCTGCCGAGTTGCCCAAATTCCTGCTCCAGACGCAGCACAAAACTTTCGGCCCATGAGCCGGTCCAGCCATTATCAAACCTGATGCCAAACGCACCGATAAAACTCACCACCTTGCCGGAAAATTCTGACGCAATACGTTCACTGAAAGTTAACTCCGGTTCGATCGTTTGCACGCTGTAGGTTTCCTCGGCCAGCCCCGCGAGGTCTGCCGCCGATCGAATGGCGTCATCCAGACCGCCAATCTCATCGACAAGCCCGATGGCCAGCGCATCGCTACCGACCCAAACGCGACCCTGCGCCAGGTTGTCGGCACGCTCGAAAGAGATACCGCGCGCATCTGCAACCTTACTGACGAAGATCCGGTAGGCTTCCTCGACACTTAACTGCAGGAACTGACGGGCCTGCTCACCAAGTTCGCGGTCAGGTCGGAACTGGCCTGATAATTGCGTGGTACCAATCCCGTCGATATGGACACCAATCCCGTCCAGGCTGCGTTGAAACGTCGGCATAAGCGCCCCGACACCAATCGAACCGGTAATCGTCGTTTCCCTTGCCCAGATCTGGTCTGCAAGCATCGCGATGTAATACCCACCCGAAGCTGCAACCGAACTCATTGAGACGACCAGTGGCTTGCCCAGTAACTTCAGCTGCGCAAGCTGTTCGAGAACGACCTCGGACGCAAA
Organism: Chromatiales bacterium; assembly: GCA_002688175.1. GTDB lineage: Bacteria > Pseudomonadota > Gammaproteobacteria > Steroidobacterales > SMWD01. The sequence continues at coordinate 8,514 of NZCC01000036.1, read as the reverse complement.
CATGCTGCCACCCGGGCTATCAATCCGCAGAACAAGCGCTTTAATCTGTTCATCATCTGCCGCCTGATCGATTAATACCGACAGTGAATCACCCCCGATCATGCCACGCGGAGCTTCACCATCGACGATCTCTCCCGCCGCAACCAGTACCGCAACCTTTGGCGCCCCAGGCTGATCGACCTGTTTTGCGCGCACCCGTGATACATAGCTGAGAAAATCTATACTGCTGTAAGTACTGTCATCATCGGCATCCGGGCCGGCCAATTCGATCAGGCGCTCCCGGGCTGCCCCGCGCCCGGCAACGCTATCAACAAGGCCGGTAGCGAGCGCCATCTGTGCCGTATTACCGCCGGCTTCACGCAGGTTGTCGATAAACCGGTTTGCGTAGTTGTCCAGATGCCCCGATTCCAGTTGCCGAGCGGTACTGACATCATTCTTGTATGCCGACCATAAAGCATCGAGCCAGCGCTGACTCGCCTCACGATCTGCTGCAGACATATCATCACGGATGAATGGTTCAACGAAAGACTTATACTTGCCGACCCGAAATACGTTCAGATCTATATTCAATTTCTCAATAACACCCTTGAGATAGGTGCGGTAATACCCGTAACCGTCAATATAAACAACACCAAGGTCATGCAAGTAAATCTCGTCGGCAAATGCGGCCAGATAATATTGATCCTGTGTATAGCCGTCGCCAATGGCAATGATGGGCTTGCCGGCATCACGCACTTTGCCGAGTGCGGCCGCAAAGGTCTGCAATTTTGCCAAACCGCCCCCGGCGAGGCCGTCCAGCTCCAGCACAACTGCTTTGATCCGCTCGTCATCAGCCGCCGCATGCAGGCTATCGGTAATATCTGTCAACAATGTCTGTTGGATACCGGTACCCTGCGCCTCGGCAATAGCATGCTCCAGCGGATCACCTTTGAGCTGATCGACAAGAACACCACTTGGCGAAACCACGAGTACCGCTGATGGCGGAATTGAAGGCTCTGTCTCAGCCAGGCCGGCAATAATCAAGCCCAGAATTAACAGCATCAAAAGTATCTGAAAACCTTTCCGGATGTTATTCAGAAAACGCCAAATAAAACGTAGAAATCTCATCTGATCAATAACTCCCGATGCCAGGTTGACTGAACCGGTGCCCGTTCAACCCTCTTCATGATAGGTAACTCTGTATACCACGCCACGCTTATCGTCACTGACCAGCAGCGAACCATCGGGCGCAACCAACAGATCGACAGGGCGGCCCAGCACCTTCTGATCAGCATTCATAAACCCTTCCATAAACGGTTCATAGCTAACCGGGTGGTTCTTATTCAGGCGCACAAGTGAAATACGGTATCCGGTTTTACCGGCGGACTTACTGCGATTCCACGAACCATGCTCAGCGATAAAAACCTGCTGGTGATACTCTGCCGGAAACATCGACCCTGTATAGAATCGCATCCCCAGAGCAGCAGCATGCGGATCAAGGTTCTGAACCGGCGGAGTCGCATCTGAACAATGACCGAGCGCAGAAAACTTTGGATCAGCAATATCAACTCCGTGACAATACGGAAACCCAAAATCGAGACCTTCCTGGTGAATGCGGTTTAACTCATCCGGAGGGATCTCGTCACCGAGCATATCGCGGCCATTATCGGTAAACCAGAGCTCTCCGGTTGTCGGATGCCAATCAAAACCGACTGAATTACGAATACCACGAGCAATGGTCTCACGCTCAGAACCATCCGCGTTCATGCGTAACATAACCGCCAGACCAGATGCCTCACAAATATTGCAGGGCGCACCAATGCTTACATAAAGTCTGCCCTGCGAATCAAAACCGATGTACTTCCAAGCGTGCAGCTTGCCATCGAAGGGTAATTCAGCAACTACTACTTCCGGTTCCCCGGGGTTCTCAAGATTTTTTTCGATATTGCGATAGCGCACTATTCTTTTCAGTTCTGCCACATACAAAGCCCCGTCAAAGAAAGCGATGCCATTTGGCATGTCGAGACCGGTGGCAATGGTAATAAGCTGTGGTGCTGACGAAAATGCATCTGTCACTGCATAGAGTTTTCCGGGACCACGGGTACTGATGAACAATGTGCCCTGTTCACCTAAAGCAAGAGAACGGGCTTTGCCCACATCCCTGACCAGAACCGTGGCCGTGAAACCCTTAGGCAGATCAAAACCAATATCTGCCTCATCCGCCAAAACCTGCCAGGCGCAAAATTGCAACAGGAGCGAAATCGCCACGACACGAACAATCAATACCATAAGGTTATTCTCCAAGCATGAATAACGATAAACCTGGCCAGAACGTAATCAGCAATACTGCGAATAACAGCATCATCAGGAAAGGGAAAGTGGCCAGATATACTCTCACAATCGATTGCTCGAAACGATAGCTCGAAATGAACAGGTTCAAACCAACCGGTGGAGTCAGGAAACCCAGCTGCATGGTAGCGAGGAAGACGATACCAAGGTGTACCGGATGCACTTCGTAAACCTGCGCGATGGGCAGAATGAGCGGTACTACCAGTACAAGCGCAGAAAAAATATCAAGAATCGCACCAAGGATCAGTAAAAACACAAACAACAAGAGCAAAAAGCTGACCGGGCCACTAACAAAACGATTAACTATTTCAACAAGTTTTTCAGGGACTTGCGCGTCTATCATATAATTTGTCGAGGCCAGAGACACGCCTAAAATAATAAGAATACCACCGACCAGGACCATCGACTCACGGATGATCTCAGGCAACTGGCGCCAATTGACATCACGCAACACCAACACCTCGACAATCAACACATAAACGGCCGTCACAGCGGCGGCCTCGGAAACAGCAAAATATCCACTATAGATTCCGCCCAGCACGATAACAGGCAATGGAATTTCCCATGCTGAAGCCTTTAACGCACCAAGCAGTTCATCCAGCGAGAAATGACTCAAGGGAGTCCGGTTGCTGCGATTAACCCATAGCGAGTAACCGCCCATGAAAACCATCATCACGATACCCGGCATGATACCAGCGAGAAACAAATCATCGATCGGCACTTCAGCAACAATGCCGTACAGGATCAACGGCAACGACGGTGCGAACAACAACCCAAGACTACCGGCTGAGGTCACGAGGCCAAGACTAAACCGCTCCGTATAACCAGCGTGACTCAGGGCCGGATATAAAACCGCCCCGAGTGCAACAATCGTTACCCCCGAAGCGCCGGTAAAGGCGGTAAAAAATGCACAGGCTGCAATCGAGACCAACGCCAGCCCACCGGGCATCCAGCCCAGCAGCGCACCAGTCAGTCGCACGATACGCATAGGAGCACGACTCTCGCTGAGCAGATAGCCGGCAAAAGTGAATAACGGGATCGCGAGCAGGATTGGCATCTCGGCAATTCCGAAAACCTCGATCGGTACAGCCGCCAGAGAAATATCACTGCGGGCATATCCCAGTATTGCGCTCATCGCAATCACGATGAATAACGGTGTCCCAAGCAAAGCAAGCAATGCAAGTATGCCGAACATCATGAGCGATCAGCTCCACGAATAATGTCACGCAGATGTCGCACGCTCCAGATACCGTAACGATAAGCGATCACGGTAAATGCAATCGGCAAAATCAGCTGAAACGGCCAGGCCGGGAAATCATTCAGCAACAGATCACCAAACTCCCTGGAATCTGCAACGAACAAGGCCGCATACCATGCCAGCACACCAGCCACCGCAGCTGCAAAGCTATCCACGACGAGTGAGGCCCATACTTTAGGCCCCGCCGGAAGCACCCTGGACAGTACGTCAATAACAATATGCCGACGGTCACGGCTTGCTGCAACGGCACCGAGCATCGTGACCCAGAGCACCATCAGCCGTAATGCCTCGTCACTCCATGACAAGCCGAGATCGAGCATATTGCGCATGACAATCTGCGCCGCGGCCAGAATAATCATGGCCGCAAGAATAAGCACTAATGAAGCCGTCTCGACGAAGCGGCCAAACTTTTCGGCCTTGTCGAGCAGACCGGATTGCTCTTTGGAAGTAATCACTCAGTCGAGTTTAACGCAGCCTGATCCGTACCTGCGGTGGCGTGAAAATCAGCAAGGTGGCCGAGAAATTCATCCAGCAGTTTGATCGAAAAAACGCCTTCCTCCGCCATCTTTCGATTGGATGCGGCTGTTGTCTTGCGCCAGGCCGGCACCAGTTGCGGATCGGCATCAACAAACTTCAGCCCGTTCGAACGCAGTGCAGCCTCAGCTTCCCGGTTATCCAGACGATTACGTTGCTCGAACATGGCGTATACGCTGGTCAGGACTTCACGCATTATTGACTGATCGGTCTCACTGATCCGACTAAATGCACGTTTGTCAATCGCCAGCACACCGGCCGTATAGGCAAACGGTACCGAGGTTACATATTTGACCTTTGTGTACCATTGCAGCACGACAGCAGCGACCGGAGGCGATGCCACAAATTCCAGCAGTCCCGTTTGCAGACCCGTCAGCACGTCGGTAATCGGCAATACAACCGGCGCAAGCTGCATGGACTCCATAGCCTTATAACTGATTGGGTCGCCTTCCGGCACCCAGACCTTGCGGCCCCGCAGAGCATGAATATCAGCGACCGGTTCGGCGCCCATCAGCCGGGCAAAACCGCCACCGGCAAAACCGAAACTGACATAACCCGCCTCTTCCAGCCCCTTCATCAGGACCGGATCCATGCGCTCGCGTACATAGTCAACTTCGGCCTGGGTCTGAAACGCCATCGGCAAACCATACAGGACGATATCGCGATAACGTTCTGCCAAACCATTGGTAACAAATGCACCGCCCTGCAACTGACCAATACGAATCTTGCGCAATACCTTTTTGTCAGAACCCATAACACCGCCGCCATACAGCTTCAGCTTGACGCGGCCAGCGGTCTTGTTTTCTATCTCTTTACCGGCCGCCTTTAAGTCCACCATCCATTGCGAACCTTCGGGCGCAATCGTGGCAATTTTAAAGGTAGTCGCCTGTGCCGCAGCGACCGGCAAGCAGGACAGCGCCAGGAACAGAACGCCTGATATCAGACCCAAATGAAAACGCATGCATTAACCTCCACTGTTAGCCGCGCTGGCAGACCCTTAAAAATGGTCATCGGCAGAAGCCAGCAAATCCTTTGCCTGCTGCTGTGCAAGCCGATTGGCCAACGTAAATCCTTGTTGTTTGACCTCGGCAACGAGCACTTCGTTCAATAACCGGTCGTGTAATTCTCGCTCATACATGAGTCGCGCGTAGCCACGAGCATATTCAACCTTAACGCTCAGATCTCGACCCCCCGTCAACACCAGGGCTTTCTCGAAATACGCCCGGCCGACTTCTGGCTTACCCCCAAGTGCAGGGGGGCGCAACGTATTGAGAATGCCGAGATACATGTTAGTCGAACCCGCATCATCGCCCGCTCCAATCGCCAGCAAATGATCGAGCGCAAACTCGACTTTCGGCAAGCCGGTCAAGGCACCGAATTCTGCGCTGTGGGCGCGGATGTAGGCTAAATAACTAACCGAATAGCTGTATAACGCGTCCGCATCACGCGCTCCGAGTTGCCCGATGATATCGGTGTAATCTTCAAAGATCAGTTCATCAAGGTTGCAAGCCCGATTCTGACGGGCGCAAAGCGCTCTGAGTCCATAGTCACGAGCTCGACTGGTTAAAAGCCTGGCCCGCTCCGGGTCATCAACGAAAGCAATACCGTAAACCGCATAGATCTCGGCAGCAGCGCCCAGGGTATCAGGGTTTTTTGGTGCCGAACGAACCATACTATCAAGCAACAGCATGAAGGCCGGCATACCTTCGCGCACCAGTTCCGGATCGTCCTGGTCAAGGATGGCGGCCGACAGGTCATCGGCCATCCGGGCACCCGCCGAGGCTGCAATGCGAGCACAACCCACCGGTACGACCATGATGATGACAAGACAAACAACGGCCAGAAACCGGCCCATTAACTGCAAAGACTCATCTGTTGAAGGATTTTCGCCAAGTGATTGCGCTACACAGTCGCAGCTATAGCGACTGGATACCGCTCCTGCGATATTCGAGTGCGAAGGATCTGGCACCGATTTGCTCTCCCGGCAGGAATACTTCAGCCAATCTTCTCTTTGATACGTGCTGACTTGCCGCTGCGCTCACGCAAAAAGTAGAGCTTGGCACGCCGAACATCACCGCGGCGCTTGCGCTGGATGCTGGCAATGCTTGGGCTGTGAGTCTGAAAGACGCGCTCGACACCTTCGCCATGTGAAATCTTGCGCACCGTGAAAGATGAATTCAAACCGCGGTTGCGTTTTGCAATAACCACGCCTTCATAGGCCTGCAGTCGTTCGCGATTGCCTTCCTTGACACGAACCTGCACGATGACGGTGTCGCCCGGAGCAAAATCCGGAAGATCAGTCTTCATCTGTGCGGCTTCAAATTCTTCGATGATGTTACCCATTTGTTCTATCCGCCTTGCGTTCAAGAGCTCTGTTCAGCTCGTAAAATGTTGCTCCGGCCCATCCTGGCCCGGTTCCAAATCCTGTTCTTCAAGAAACTCGCGTAATAATCGCTGTTCTTCTGTGTTCAACTCGCGCCCGGTCAATAATTCCGGACGTCGCAGGTAGGTCCTGCCCAATGCCTGTTTCAGGCGCCAGCACCGAATCGCCTCGTGATCACCCTCAAGTAATACCGGTGGGACCCCTCGACCGTCAACTGTCTCCGGACGCGTGTAATGAGGACAGTCCAGCAGACCATCCATAAACGAATCCTGTTCCGCCGAAGCCTCATCACCCAGCACTGCAGGCAGTAACCGGGTAACCGCATCGATGACAGCCACCGCCGCAATTTCTCCGCCGCTCAGCACAAAATCGCCAAGCGAAATCTCATCATCCGCCTCCGCATCAAGCAATCGCTCGTCGAAGCCTTCGTAGCGCCCTGCAACCAGAACCATACCGGCCAGTTTCGCAAACTGGCGCGCCACATCCTGATCAAACCTGCGCCCCTGGGGCGTCAGGAAAACAACCGGACTACCCGTTGGTGCCTTGTCCCGTGCCTGGTTTATGGCCGCACGGACCGGCTCTACTTTCAGCACCATCCCCGGACCACCGCCATACGGGCGGTCATCGACGGTTCGGTGTACGTCACTCGTAAACTCCCGCGGATCGACCGTATTAATATCAATCAACCCACGTTGCACGGCGCGTCCACAAACACCGAAACTCGTTGACGTTGCAACGAATTGCGGAAAAAGCGTCACGACACGAAAGTCCATGCCCTAATCTCTGCTTCTCGCCGAATCCACCCCGGTGTTCAGAACTCCGGACTCCAATCAACAGTGATGGTTGCCGCAGCGAGGTCGATGCGTTTAATCACGTCATCCAAAACAACCGGAATCAGCCGGCGACGTTCACCCATTACTACCAGGACGTCATTCGCACCTGTTTCCAGCAAACTATCCACAACGCCGAGGTTTACACCATCGATCGTCATGACCCGCAATCCAACCAGATCACGCCAGTAATATTCGTCATCCCCGGTTTGCGCAAACAACTCTCGACTAACGAGAATATCCGCACCAATTATCCCGGCGGCCGCATCACGATCTTCAATCCCGGCAATCTGTGCTATCAGACCTTTGCCCTGCTCGCGGCCCGCAGTCGGATCAACCTGCTCGATGACGCCGGCACGCTCCAGGCACCAGGGTCGGTAATCCAGGATATTCTTCCGCGGTTTGGTATAGGAAGTAACCTTGACCCAACCCTTTACGCCATACAGTCCGGCAATTCGCCCGACAACAACTAACTTCTCGTCCACACCGAAAGCGCAGACCCTGACGCCAAGTTACTTGGCAGCCGCTGCGGCCGCCCCAGTTCCCTGCGCCTCACGAAAATTCTTTATTAACGCCGAAACACGATCACTCGGTTGGGCACCATGACCAATCCAGTGCTCAATGCGGTCGATATCAACACATAATTTTTCTTCGCCACCACGCGCAACCGGGTTAAAAAAGCCAACCCGCTCAAGATAGCGGCCATCGCGTCGATTACGTTGGTCCGTCACTACGATGTGATAAAAGGGGCGCTTCTTTGCGCCGCCGCGGGACAATCGGATACTGACCATGATTCAATTCTTTCCTGTCAAAAAAATAGGCCGGCGTATCGGGTACTCCCGATCCGGATCGGCTAATCGAGCGATTTTACTGGAATCTACGGGAATGTGAACCCATCTGAGGAGGAAAAATGGGTCTACAGGGCACTCCCGGATGGCCATGGGTCCCAGGATGATGATTTGTCTACCCCCAATGGGGCCAAATTACAGCTTCGGGTTAATCGCAGCCCAACGGGTTCAAGGCTTCTAGCCGTCCTCTAGCATTCCAAACCAGCCACTCAGACCAGAATTTTGAAGCTGCCAGGATCAATGTCTGCTTTCGAGGGGTGACCTCAACCGGTGAGCGCAACACCTAGACTCTCTTGGTATAGAGAGGAGGACGTTGCCCATGAAGTATCGGAC
>NZCC01000035.1 GCA_002688175.1 Chromatiales bacterium | reverse complement strand
TCTGGAGAGTTTGATGTCTAAGGAGAAATTTGAACGCACCAAGCCACATGTAAATGTGGGCACGATTGGTCACGTAGATCACGGCAAGACGACGCTGACGGCGGCGCTGACCAAGGTGATGGCGGCAAAGCATGGTGGTGACGAGACTGCGTTTGATGATATTGACAAGGCTCCGGAGGAGCGCGAGCGCGGCATTACGATTGCGACGGCGCACGTGGAGTACGAGAGCGATGAGCGTCACTACGCGCACGTGGACTGTCCGGGACACGCGGATTACGTGAAGAACATGATCACGGGTGCGGCGCAGATGGACGGCGCGATCCTGGTGTGCAGTGCAGCGGACGGACCGATGCCGCAGACGCGAGAACACATACTGCTGGCGCGCCAGGTGGGTGTGCCGTATATCGTGGTGTACCTGAACAAGGCAGACATGGTGGACGACGACGAGCTGTTGGAGCTGGTTGAGATGGAAGTCCGCGACCTGCTGTCGACCTATGAGTTCCCGGGCGACGACACGCCGATTATTATCGGTTCGGCGCTCAAGGCGCTGGAAGGCGATACGAGCGATATAGGCACACCGTCGGTAGAGAAGCTGGTGGAAGCACTGGATAGCTGGATCCCGATGCCCGAGCGGGCGATTGACGGAGCCTTTTTGATGCCGGTCGAGGACGTATTCTCGATTTCGGGCCGTGGCACGGTGGTCACGGGACGTATTGAACGCGGTATCGTGAAGGTAGGCGATGAAGTGGCGATTGTGGGTATCAAGGACACGGCGAAGTCGACGTGTACGGGCGTAGAGATGTTCCGCAAGCTGCTGGACGAAGGCCAGGCGGGCGACAACGTAGGTGTGTTGCTGCGTGGCACGAAGCGTGAAGAGGTTGAGCGTGGCCAGGTGCTGGCCAAGCCTGGTTCGATCACGCCGCACACGAAGTTTGAGGCGGAGGTCTACATCCTGACGAAGGATGAGGGCGGTCGTCATACGCCATTTTTCAAGGGTTATCGTCCCCAGTTTTACTTCCGCACGACGGACGTAACGGGCGCTGTTGAGTTGCCGGAGGGCACGGAGATGGTGATGCCGGGCGACAACGTGCAGATGAAGGTAGACCTGATAGCACCGATTGCGATGGAAGACGGGCTGCGGTTTGCGATCCGCGAAGGCGGCAGAACGGTGGGTGCCGGAGTAGTGGCAAAAATATTTGAATAACAGGAAAGCCGGGGTCTGACCCCTTAAAGCAGGTATTTAGAGAAGAAATTATGGCTACGAATCAAAATATACGGATCCGACTCAAGGCATTTGATCATCGGCTGATTGACAATTCAGCCCGGGAGATCGTTGAGACAGCGAAGCGCACAGGCGCCCAGGTACGGGGCCCGGTGCCGCTACCGACAAAAAAAGAGCGGTTCACCGTGCTGATTTCGCCGCATGTCAACAAGGATGCACGGGACCAGTACGAGCTCCGGACCCACAAACGGCTCATGGATATCCTGGATCCGACGGACAAGACCGTAGATGCGTTGATGAAGCTGGAATTACCAGCTGGGGTAGATGTGCAGATAAAATTGAACTAAGCAGAAATTTTGCTATAATTACCTGCTCGCTCGGGCCCGGTGCAGGTTAACCTGCACCGGGCTTCGTGCTGCCAGAGGCGTGCTGCAGGGAAGATTTGTGGGCTGTCTGGCAAAGAGTGGGGCTGATAGTAGCTTCGCACAAGGAATCTGACGGGTCAGGCTTCGATTTCAGGTTTATTCGACTATAAATCGCCCGAAAGCTGGAGGCTGACCTATTTTCATAGAAATAATACTTGCCCCGCTCTTGTGGGGTGTGTCTCTCAATGTAAGGAAATCGACATGGCCATCGGGCTTGTAGGTCGAAAAACTGGAATGAGTCGCGTCTTCACTGACGATGGTGCATCGGTGCCCGTCACAATTATCCAGGTACTGCCGAATCGTGTGACGCGCATCAAGACAGAAGAGTCGGACGGCTATTCGGCGCTCCAGGTTACCACCGGTAGTGTTAAGCCACAGCGTATTTCAAAGGCCATCGCTGGCCAGTATGCCGCGGCATCAACTGAGCCGGGTGAAGGTCTGTTTGAGTTTCGTGTCGACAGCGCTGATCTCGGTGAAATTGAAGCTGGTTCGGAGTTGACCGTTGAGCATTTTGAGACCGGCCAGATTGTTGATGTGACTGGTACATCGATAGGTAAAGGCTACGCTGGTGCCGTCAAGCGGCACAACTTTTCCACTCAGGATTTCACCCATGGCAACTCGCTGGCACACCGGGCTCCGGGCTCAATCGGTCAGAACCAGACTCCGGGTCGTGTTTTCAAGGGCAAGAAAATGTCCGGCCACATGGGTAATGTGCGTCGCACTGCGCAGGGGCTTGAGGTCGTGCAGATTGATGCTGAGCGTGACCTGATTGCTGTTAAAGGTGCGGTTCCAGGGTCCAAGGGCGGTCGCCTGATCTTAAAACCGACGATCAAAGTATCGGCAAAGAGCAGCAAGTAAAGTCGATTGGGTCTAGCGAAGAAGATTTTGCAATGAAAATTACTATTACAGGTGGTTCGGGAAGCGTAGAAGTAGCGGATAGTACTTTCGCTGCAACCTTTAACGAAGCGCTGATTCACCAGGTTGTCACGGCATACCGGGCAGCAGGCCGTAGCGGCAGCAAGCGGCAAAAGAACCGCTCTGATGCACGCGGTGGCGGCGCAAAGCCATGGGCTCAGAAAGGCACGGGCCGGGCCCGTGCTGGTACCTCGCGTAGCCCGATCTGGGTCGGCGGAGGTCGGGCATTTGCTGCACGTCCACGCGACTATTCGCAGAAAGTTAATCGCAAGATGTATCGTGCAGCAATGCGTTCGATGCTGTCGGAATTGATTCGCCAGGATGGTCTGATGGTTGTCGATTCGATTGAAGTGGCAGCGCCGAAAACCCGTGAACTCGTTGCCAGGCTCACCGAGCTTAAGCTCGATAACGTGTTAATTCTCGTTGATAAATATGATGAGAATCTGTGTCTTTCGGCACGCAATCTGCCGGGAGTTGATGTGCTGGATTTGCGCGAAATCAATCCGGTCAGCCTGCTTCGTTTCGACCGGGTACTGGCCACTAAGGCAGCTGTCAAGGGACTAGAGGAGCAGTTGTCATGAGTGGCGGTGTTTCGCATCACAAAGAACGACTCATGACAGTTTTGCTTGGTCCGCATGTATCTGAAAAGAGCACGGATGTTGGCGAACGCCACAATCAGATTGTTTTCAAGGTACGTCGTGATTCAACCAAGAAAGAGATACGTGGCGCCGTAGAGATGCTTTTTGAAGTGAATGTCACCGATGTTCAGGTTGTGAATTGCCGGGGCAAGATCAAACGATTTGGTCAGGACTGGGGTCAGCGTAACGCGTGGAAGAAAGCCTATGTCACTCTCGCTGAAGGCGAGAACATTGATTTTCTTGGTACAGAGTAAGAGTTGAGGTTCAGGGAAAATGCCATTACAAAAGCTTAGACCTACCTCGCCCGGCCGTCGGTTTACGGTCAAGGTCAATTCACCACAGCTGCACAAAGGTGCGCCACATGAGCCGCTGGTCGAGAAGAAGACAAGCACGGGTGGGCGAAACAACAACGGTCGGATCACGACGCGTCATCGCGGCGGTGGTCATAAGCGCCGTTACCGCATCATCGATTTTCGCCGTAACAAGGATGATATTCGCGGCAAGGTCGAGCGGATTTAGTATGATCCTAATCGCAGTGCGCACCTCGCGCTAATCCTGTATGCAGATGGCGAACGACGCTACATTCTTGCGCCAAAGAATGTGCGTGCCGGCGATGAAGTCATGTCCGGCCGTCAGGCACCGATCAAGCCGGGCAATGCATTGCCATTGCGTAATATTCCGGTCGGAACACTGATTCATTGTATTGAACTCAAGCCAGGCAAGGGCGCACAGATGGTTCGCGCTGCCGGTGGCAGTGCCCAGATTGTTGCCCGTGAAGGTACTTATGTGACGTTGCGGCTTCGCTCGGGCGAGATGCGTAAAGTGCATGTCGATTGTCGTGCGACGGTCGGTGAAGTCGGGCATAACGAACACAACCTGCGTAAGCTCGGTAAGGCCGGTGCGTCACGCTGGCGTGGGGTTCGCCCCACTGTTCGTGGTGTGGCAATGAACCCGATCGATCACCCTCATGGCGGTGGTGAAGGTCGTACGTCGGGTGGCCGTCATCCGGTATCACCGTGGGGCACGCCGACCAAGGGCAAGAAGACTCGAAATAACAAGCGGACCGATAATATGATCATCCGCCGTCGGGGCCGCAAGTAAGCCCGCTGCTGATTGATGTCACCAGGAACCAGAGGAACTAATTAAGTGCCACGCTCGATTAAGAAAGGACCTTTCATCGACGATCATCTCGCGAAGAAAGTCCATGAGGCTGTTGCGACGAAAAATCGTCGGCCGATCAAAACCTGGTCGAGGCGCTCGATGATTATTCCGGACATGGTGGGACTGACGATTGCCGTGCATAACGGCCGCGATCATGTTCCGGTACTGATTTCAGAAAATATGGTTGGCCACAAGCTGGGTGAGTTTGCTGGAACGCGTACGTTCAGAGGCCATTCGGGCGATCGAAAGACCAGCTAGCTCAGGACGAGAACCAGGAAAGAATTATTCAGGAACGGATCAATGCAGGTTTTAGCAAAACTCAAATATGCACGTATCTCGCCGCAGAAATGCCGCCTGGTCGCTGACGCAGTCCGTGGCCAGTCTGTAGGTAATGCGCTGCAGACACTTACATTAATGCAGAAAAAAGGCGCGCGGATCGTGAAGAAGGTGCTCGAATCGGCTGTCGCTAATGCCGAGCATAATCACGGCGCTGATATCGATGAGTTGAAGGTGTCGTTGATTCACATCGATGAAGCACCAACACTAAAGCGTTTTCGTGCTCGTGCGAAGGGTCGTTCGAGCAGGATTATTAAGCGTAACAGCCACATTACCGTGCAGGTCGCGGACGAATAGGATTCAGGGTATGGGTCAGAAAGTACATCCAATTGGCATTCGTCTGGGGATTTCCAAGGACTGGACGTCAACATGGTATGCAGATTCGAAGACATTTCCTCAGTATATCGCCACGGATCACAAGATTCGGACGTTTCTGAAGAAGAAGCTCAAAGATGCATCTGTAAGTCGAATTGCAATCGAGCGCCCGGCGCGCAAGGTGACTATCACGATTCACACGGCTCGTCCGGGTATCGTGATTGGCAAGAAGGGTGAAGATATAGAGAGACTGCGTCGTACTGTCGCCAAAATGCTGAATATGAGCCTGGCCGATATTCGTATCAATATCGCCGAGATCCGCAAACCCGAACTTGATGCGCAACTTGTTTCCGAAGGTCTCGCGCAACAACTGGAACGCCGTGTCATGTTTCGTCGTGCGATGAAGCGTTCAGTGACCAACACGATGCGGCTCGGTGCGCAGGGTATTAAGGTCAAGGTTGGCGGTCGTTTGAACGGTGCTGAGATCGCACGTTCTGAGTGGTACCACGAGGGTCGTGTACCTTTGCATACTTTCCGTGCTGATATCGATTACGGCTTTGCCGAAGCGGCGACGACCTACGGCATCATCGGTGTCAAGGTCTGGATTTTCCGCGGTGAGGTTTTTGAGGTCGCGCCTAGTAGCAGTACTCCGGATGACAAACCAGCGGCTCGCCAAGGGTAAGCAACGATGCTACAGCCGAAACGAACAAAATTCAGAAAACAGCATAAGGGCCGGAATCGTGGTCTGGCGCAGCGAGGCAATACCGTCGCATTTGGCGAGTTTGGCCTGAAATCAACTGGTCGCGGCCGCATCACGGCTAGACAGATTGAGGCAGCGCGTCGTGCGATGACCCGTTACGTTAAGCGTGGCGGCAAGATCTGGATTCGGATTTTCCCGGACAAGCCGATCACGAAGAAACCTCTCGAGGTTCGCCAGGGCAAGGGCAAGGGTAATGTTGAGTATTGGGTTGCCCAGATTCAGCCGGGTCGCATGTTGTATGAGATGGAAGGTGTTGGTGAGGATATTGCGCGTGAGGCATTTCGTCTGGCGGCAGCCAAGTTACCGGTTTCCACCGCCTTTGTATCACGGACGGGTCTGTAAATGAACGCAACTGAGTTAAGACAGAAGAATGGCCAGGAATTGGCTGATGAGCTTCTCGAGCTGCGGCGGGAGCAGTTCAATCTGCGTATGCAACAGGCCACAGGTCAGCTTGTGCGGCCACACGAGTATCGCCGGGTACGGCGTGATATTGCGCGCATCAAGACGGTGTTGCGTGAACAGCAGCAAAAGCCAGTAAAGGTTGAGGCCTGATCATGACAGAAGTAACAAAGAGTGACTCTCAGGGCGAAGCTAAAGCTGAAGCGAAGTCTCGAACTGTGACCGGGCGTGTCGTTAGTGACAAGATGGATAAGACTATTTCCGTGATGATCTCACGGGTTGTCAAGCACCCATTGTACGGTAAGTACATGCGGCGCTCGACTAAAGTGCTGGTGCATGACGAGCAGAACACCTGCCATGCAGGCGATTTTGTTTCGATCACCGAGTGTCGTCCGTTCTCGAAGCGGAAGGCGTGGCAGTTGGTCGAAGTTCTGGAACGCGCCGAAGCGCAGTAATCAGGAATAAGTACGGTATTCGATCATGATTCAGATGCAGACAATGCTTAACGCGGCTGATAACAGCGGAGCTCGGCGCGTCATGTGTATTAAAGTGCTGGGTGGTTCCAAACGTCGTTATGCAGGCGTGGGCGATGTCATCAAAGTTAGCGTAAAAGATGCAATCCCACGTGGGCGTGTCAAGAAAGGTGAGGTTTATAACGCCGTTGTTGTTCGTACCAGAAAAGGTGTGCGGCGCAAGGATGGTTCGTTGATTCGCTTTGATGGCAACGCAGCAGTGTTGTTGAATGCACGGCTTGAGCCAATCGGCACACGTATTTTTGGCCCTGTGACTCGCGAATTGCGATCCGGGAAGTTTATGAAAATTATTTCGCTGGCACCGGAAGTCCTGTAGGGCGAGTGCCGCCAGCCAGAGTATTGAGTCGAGAGACATGCAGAAGATTAAGAAAGGCGATGATGTCGTTGTGATTACCGGTCGTGACCGGGGTCGACGAGGCACTGTGCTGAACATTCTGGACAATGGTCGGGTGCTTGTTGAAGGTGTAAATATCGTCAAGAAGCATCAGAAGCCGAATCCGAATGCAGGCGTGCAGGGCGGTATTATCGAAATGGAAATGTCGCTGGAGCAATCCAATATCATGTTGTTTAACCCCATTACCGAGAAGGGTGATCGGGTAGGTATCAAGACGCTCGAAGATGGTCGCAAGGTGCGATTCTTCAAATCTAATAATGAGGTGGTCGACGTCTGATAAGGCGTTAACCGGATAAAGCAATGTCGAGATTTCAAGAGCTATACAAGACCACGCTCATGCCGCAGCTTAAGGAAAAGCTGCAGCTTAAGAATGTGATGGAAATCCCAAGGATTACGAAGATCACGTTAAACATGGGCGTGGGCGAAGCTATCGCCGACCGCAAGGTCATGGAAAAAGCCATGCATGACATGGAGTTGATTGCGGGGCAAAAACCGCTCATGCGCCGTGCGCGTAAGTCAGTTGCTTCATTCAAGTTGCGCGAGGAAATGCCTATTGGCTGTAAGGTCACGTTGAGACGTGAACGGATGTACGAGTTTCTCGACCGACTGGTTACGATTTCAATCCCGCGTATTCGTGATTTCAGGGGTCTGAACCCCAAGTCAATGGATGGTCGGGGTAACTACAGTATGGGTATTCAGGAACAGATTGTTTTCCCCGAAATCGATTATGACCATATCGATGAATTGCGCGGGATGGATATTACGATCACCACGAGTGCCCGCAATGATGAAGAAGGCATGGCGCTTCTCGAAGCGTTTAACTTTCCGTTCAAGAAATAGAGTGACAGGAAACCCGAATGGCTAAGAAATCAATGTTGGAGCGTGAGCGTAAGCGAGCAAAGACGGTTAAACGCTTCGCAAAGAAAAGAGCTGAGCTGAAGAAGATCATCTTGAGTGTATCTAGTTCCGATGAGGAGCGTAGTGAAGCGGTGGCGAAGCTGCAGAAGCTTCCGCGTGATGCGAGCCCAAGTCGGCTCCGGAACCGGTGTGCAATTACCGGGCGTCCAAATGGTTACTACCGTAAATTTGGCTTGGGACGTAACAAGCTTAGAGAAGAAACAATGCAGGGCAACATTCCTGGGTTGAGCAAGGCAAGTTGGTAAGCGCTGCGCGAAGCCAATTGATGTTGTTGAGTGGATAGGTTGCCAAAAGAGAAAATGCCAAGAGAGAGATTGAATAAATGAGCATGTCAGATCCCATAGCCGATATGCTGACGCGTATCCGCAATGGACAGAATGTCGGATTTGAAAGTGTGACGATGCCGTCGTCACACCGTAAGGAAGCGATTGCCAAGGTTCTTCAGGATGAAGGCTACATTGGCGATTACAAGGTTGAGCAACTTGAAGGTAACAAGGCAAACCTTATTGTTAATTTGTGTTATTTCGAGGGCAAACCGGTCATTGATCAGATTCAGCGTGTCAGTCGGCCTGGACTTCGTATCTATAAAAAGAATGATGAGTTACCGAAAGTACTCGGTGGTCTCGGTGTGGCAATTATTTCAACGTCTAACGGCCTCATGACCGATCGGGCTGCACGCAGCCAGGGTTTCGGCGGTGAAGTCATTTGTGTCGTGTCCTGAATAAGATGTTAGCAAAGGTTTAGCCATGTCCAGAATCGCAAAAAGGCCATTGCCTTTGCCGAAAGGGGTAGATTTCAATCAAACCTCTGACGTGTTGAAGATAAAGGGGCCGAAAGGTGAGTTGATGATGACGGTCAACTCCGAGGTCGAAATATCTGTCGAAGACGGTGTTGCCAGTGTTAAGCCACGCTCCGGTTCACGCTTTTCATCGGCAATAGCGGGTACGACTCGTGCATTGATCAACAATATGCTGACCGGCGTCACAGATGGTTACGAACGTAAGCTTGCACTGGTTGGAGTTGGTTACAGGGCCAAGGCGCAGGGTAAGAAGCTGGATCTGACACTCGGTTTTTCGCACCCTGTCGTTTATAAGGTGCCGGACGGTATTGATATTGATACACCAAGTCAGACTGAAATTATTATCAAAGGGATCGACAAGCAAAAAGTCGGTCAGGTCGCTGCGGAGATCCGCCGGTATCGGCCGCCTGAACCTTATAAGGGCAAGGGTGTGCGCTATGCCGATGAGAGTGTTGTTCTGAAGGAAGCGAAGAAGAAATAGCAGGGTTTGATCAAACCGACCAGACCCAGGACAAGGTTATGAAGAAAGGTAAAAGCAGAATTCGCCGCGCGCGTCGCACCCGGGCCAAAATCAAGGAGCTCGGTGCGCATCGTTTGTCGGTGCATCGGACGCCGCGCCATATTTATGCGCAGGTCATCGGGCCGGATGGTGGCACTGTCATCGCCTCGGCATCGACGGTGTTGAAGGATATTAGCGGTGATCTCAAGTACACCGGGAATATCGAAGCTGCAGCAGCTGTTGGTAAGGCGGTTGCAGAAAAGACAAAGGCAGCCGGCATCACGCGGGTTGCCTTCGATCGATCGGGATTTCGTTATCACGGCCGGGTCAAGGCTTTGGCAGAAGCGGCTCGCGAGAACGGATTAGAGTTTTAAGCAGGATTTATTACAGGGCTAGGCAAACATGGCTAGGGTTCAACGAAATCAACAATCTGACGATCTGATCGAGAAACTCGTCACCATCAATCGTGTAGCGAAGGTGGTCAAGGGTGGTCGTCAGTTCGGTTTTACGGCATTGACAGTTGTCGGCGACGGCAACGGTAACGTAGGTTTTGGCTACGGCAAGGCTCGTGAAGTGCCTGTTGCGATCCAGAAGGCGATGCAGGTTGCCAGGAAGAATCAGCAGCGCGTCGCTCTGAACAAAGACACGCTGCATTACGCAATGGTTGGTCGGCATGGTGCGACCAAGGTCTATATGCAGCCGGCATCAGATGGTACCGGTATTATCGCCGGTGGTGCGATGCGAGCTGTTTTCGAATGTGCCGGTGTGCGTAACGTATTGGCCAAGAGTTATGGCTCGCGTAATCCCATTAATGTCGTTCGCGCGACTATTAATGCGCTGTATGGTGTTACTTCACCTGAGCGTATCGCGGCAAAGCGTGGCAAGTCGGTCGCGGAAATTGTGAGCTGACAGCATGGCTACGGCAAAAAAAATTCAAGTTACGCTGGTTAAGAGCAAGCATGGTCGCCTGAAGGCGCACAAGGCTTGTGTGGCAGGTCTTGGTTTGCGGCGCATTCACCAGACTGTGGAAGTCATCGATACTCCGGAAAATCGCGGCATGATCAATAAAGTGTCGTATTTACTGCGGGTCGAGGAGACCTGATGAAACTAAATACGTTAAAACCAGGCAGTCGCAAAGTTGCCAAGCGCCTTGGGCGCGGCCACTCTGCAGGACAGGGCAAGACTTGCGGGCGCGGCCAGAAGGGTCAGCGCTCAAGGTCAGGCGGGTATCATAAAGTTGGTTTTGAAGGCGGCCAGATGCCGTTGCAGCGCCGCTTGCCGAAAGTAGGATTTGCATCTCCCACGCGAGGAGATACAGATGAAGTTCGGCTCCATGAGCTGGCGATCCCGCAGGACGATGTTATCGATATGCTGAGTCTGAAAAGTGCCGGTATCGTTGCTCATCGAGTCAAGCGGGTCAAAGTCATTGCTTCAGGGGCGATCGACAAGGCTGTAAAACTGAAGGGCCTGGCTGTTACCAAGGGTGCTCGTGCGGCAATAGAAGCTGCCGGCGGCTCGATTGAAGACTGAATAGTGATAGGCGTCTGAGTTATGTGGGTCGTTATGACGTGCATATAGGGTGAGAGATATACATGGCAAAAAGTAAGCTGGTAAATCCTGCAGCGGCACTGGGCGAAGCGGCCCGGTTTTCCGATCTGCGCCAGCGCCTGTTATTTCTTGTCGGGGCGTTGATTGTTTATCGTATTGGTACATTTATCCCGGTACCGGGTATCGACCCCGTCGCGCTCAAGGGTTTCTTTGAACAGCAGGACGGTACGATCCTGAGCATGTTCAATATGTTTTCCGGCGGTGCATTGAGTCGTCTGAGTATATTTGCACTTGGCATCATGCCGTATATATCTGCGTCGATTATCATGCAGATGGCCAGTGTAGTCGTCCCAACACTCGCCGCCTTGAAAAAGGAAGGTGAAGCCGGACGCCGCAAGATTACTCAATACACTCGTTATGGCACAGTATTTCTGGCCGGATTTCAGTCAATTGGCGCCACGGTCGCATTGCAAAATCAGGGTGTCGTTATCTCCCCCGGACCTGACTTCGTCTTTACGGCCGCGGTCACGCTGGTGACGGGAACATTGTTTTTGATGTGGCTTGGCGAGCAGATCACTGAGCGTGGTATCGGCAACGGTATCTCGATGATTATTCTGGCCAGTATTATTTCCGGTCTGGCACCGGCTATTGGCGGTACGTTACAGCTCGTTGAGACGGGTGAGATGGCGGGTGCACTGGCACTGATTCTGATTCTCCTGGTCCTGGCTGTCACGGCAATCGTGGTATTCATGGAGCGAGCCCAGCGGCGTATTACGGTGCATTATGCGAAACGTCAGCAGGGCCGGCGCCTGATGCAGGGGCAGTCCACACACTTGCCGTTCAAACTGAACATGGCGGGTGTTATTCCACCAATTTTCGCATCAAGTATTATCCTGTTCCCGTCCACGATCGCGCAGTGGTTTGGTACGAATGAGGGCTGGGGTTGGTTGCAGACTCTTGGTGCTCAGCTTTCCCCGGGACAGCCGATCTACATCATGGTCTATGCCTCGTTCATCATGTTTTTCTGTTTTTTCTATACGGCGCTTGTCTTTAATTCTCAGGAGACGGCCGACAACCTGAAGCGGTCCGGTGCCTTTGTTCCGGGTATCCGGCCCGGATATCAGACTGCCGAATATATTGACAAGGTATTAACACGTCTGACGTTCTGGGGCGGTATATACATCACGTCTGTCTGCCTGTTGCCTGAGTTTATGATTTTGTACTGGCGGGTACCCTTTTACTTCGGTGGCACATCGCTGCTGATCATCGTTGTTGTAAGCATGGATTTCATGGCTCAACTACAGTCACACATGATGTCCCATCAGTACGAGGGCATGTTGAAGAAGGCTAACCTGCGGGGCTATGGCCGCGCCGGACAGGTCAAGTAAGGAGTTCGATATGAAAGTTCGAGCATCAGTCAAGAAAATTTGCAGAAACTGCAAGATTATTCGCCGCAACCGGGTCGTACGTGTGATTTGCACGAATCCGCGGCACAAACAGCGTCAAGGCTAAGGAGAATATTAGATGGCGCGTATCGCTGGAATAAATATCCCACTGCAAAAGCACGTGGTAATTGCATTGAGGGCTATCTACGGCATTGGCCAAACGCGATCAAAACAGATTTGCGATGAGGCTGGCGTAGCACAGAATACAAAGGTCAAAGACCTGACTGAGCCTGAGGTCGAACTGCTGCGAACGGCGGTTGCTAAATTCGAGGTTGAGGGTGATCTGCGACGTGAGATTTCGATGAACGTCAAGCGCCTGATGGATCTTGGCTCATACCGCGGCATCCGTCACCGGCGGGGACTGCCGTTACGCGGTCAGCGTACCCGCACCAATGCATGTACCCGTAAGGGCCCACGTCGTGCGGTGCGTAAGTAATAGAGATAAATAGTTGTACGGGCTGGCAAAGTCCGAAGTGAATTGAGAGCAAGCTAAAAATGACAGAACAGAAAGCACGCAAGAAGGTTAAAAAGCATATCCTTGATGGTATCGCTCATATCCACGCGACGTTTAACAACACGATTGTGACGATTACAGATCGTCAGGGTAATGCTGTGTCGTGGGCAACGGCAGGTGGCTGTGGATTCCGTGGTTCACGCAAGAGTACGCCTTTCGCTGCTCAGGTCGCCGCAGAGCGTGCCGGCAAAGCAGCTCAGGAAGTTGGTATGAAGAACCTGGAGGTGCGGGTTCGTGGACCGGGTCCGGGTCGTGAATCAGCTGTCCGTTCACTAAATTCTGCCGGTTTCAAGATTTTAAATATTGAAGACGTGACGCCCATACCGCATAACGGTTGCCGGCCACCAAAGAAGCGCCGAGTCTGAGGAAAGAAGTATGGGAAGGTATTTAGGTCCAACATGTAAGCTCGCCCGCCGCGAGGGAACCGATCTTTTTCTGAAGAGCGGTATTAAGCCCATTGAGTCGAAGTGCAAGTTTGAGACACCGCCGGGGTCGACAGCAAGTCAGCGCCGTGGGCGACTCAGTGATTATGGTTTGCAGTTGCGCGAAAAGCAGAAACTGCGCCGGATGTATGGCGTTCTCGAACGTCAGTTCCGGAATTACTATAAGGCAGCTGCCCGGCAGAAAGGTTCGACCGGTGAAAATCTGCTGCAGTTGCTCGAAGGCCGGCTGGATAATACGGTCTATCGTATGGGTTTTGCATCTACCCGGGCCGAAGCCCGGCAGCTCGTTAGCCACAAGTCTATCGTCGTCAACGATCACGTCGTAAACATTCCTTCCTGCCAGGTCTCGCCTGGCGACAAGGTTGAGATACGTGAGAAGGCCAGGTCGCAGATGCGCATCAAGAGTGCGCTGGATATTGCTTCACAGGTCGGTCTGCCGGACTGGGTGGAAATAGATGAGAAAAAAATGGCTGGTGTTTTGAAAGCATTACCCGAACGCCAGGAAATTTTACCAGACATCAACGAGAATCTCGTTGTTGAGCTTTACTCCAAGTAATTAGGAGGCATTGATAGAAATGCAGGAAATGACTACAGAATTTTTAAAACCTCGTACCGTCAAGGTTCAGCAGGAAAGTGAGACGAAGGCTAAGATTGTCATCGAACCTTTCGAGCGTGGCTTCGGTCATACGCTGGGTAATGCATTGCGGCGTGTGCTGCTGTCGAGCATGCCCGGTGCCGCAATTGTCGAGGCTGATATTGATGCAGTTTTGCATGAGTACACGAGCCTCGAAGGCGTTCAGGAAGATATCGTTGAGATTTTGTTGAATCTCAAATCTGTTGCCATCCGGATGCACAATCGGTCACGGGACGAGCTGACATTATTCAAGACCGGTCCGGGCCCGGTAACAGCGGGAGATATTGCTCGCGACCACGATATTGAAGTCGTCAATCCGGATCACGTCATTGCGAACCTGACCAGCAGCGGTTCATTGAAGATGATGTTGGTTGTTGAACGTGGCCGAGGTTACCGTCCGGCTGTACAGCGTCTGGATCTCGAAGAAACGACAGGTACGATTGGAAGTCTGCAACTTGATGCAACATTCAGCCCGGTTTCTCGGGTCAGCTATACTGTTGAGTCTGCCCGTGTCGAACAGCGCACGAACCTCGACAAGTTGATCATTGATATCGAGACGAATGGTACGATTGATCCTGAGGAAGCGATTCGGCGCGCCGGTTCCATTCTTAAGGATCAGCTCGATGTCTTTGTCGACCTCAGCGGTCAGGATGATAGTGATGCTGAAGTCGAGTCACAAATTGACCCGATCCTGATGCGTCCGGTTGACGAACTCGAATTGACGGTTCGTTCGGCGAATTGCCTGAAGGCAGAGAATATTAACTATATCGGTGATCTGCTTCAGCGTACTGAGGTCGAATTGCTCCGCACGCCAAACCTTGGCAAGAAATCGCTTACTGAGATCAAGGAAGTCCTCGAGAGTCATGGCCTGGCACTCGGTATGCGTGTTGAGAACTGGCCGCCACCGAGCCTCATGCCTGAAGATGAGCAGGCCGCCTAACGAGAAGCAAGGAAACTTGCAGGAACTATAACCATGCGACATAGAAAGTCAGGCCGTTCGCTCGGCAGAAAGAGCTCGCATCGCAAGGCGATGTACAAAAATATGGCGGTATCACTGATTCAGCACGAGACGATTCGCACAACCTTGCCCAAGGCAAAGGAATTGCGCCGTGTTGTTGAGCCCCTGATCACGATGGCCAAGACCGACGGTGTTGCCCGGCGGCGGCTGGCATTTGATCGACTGCGCGACAATCGTTCGGTAGGTAAGTTGTTCAACGAACTGGGTCCACGCTTCAAGGATCGTCCGGGAGGCTACCTGCGAATCCTGAAGATTGGCTTTCGCCCCGGAGATTCAGCGCCGATGGCGCTTGTACGACTGCTTGATCAGCCTGAGGCAACGTCAGTAGAGTAACCAGAGCGGTCTGTGTGATTAGAGAAAGCCGGGCAATACCCGGCTTTTTTGTGTGCGGCGATGCGCTGTCAAAAGGAGTCCGTATCGGCCGGTTTCAGCAGTACGAGGTTTCTGTATCCCATTGATATTCAATCCTTTCGAGGGATTTGCTGAAATTACAGCAGTTCAGGAACCTGTCGTTTGGCTTTGCGGAATCTGGAATTCGTGGTTACTCTGGGGTATATGAAAGCTGTTGAATCAATCGACCGGTTATATAGAGTTGTGACATGAGTAAGCAAACATTTGGCAACCAGTTTTTTTTCGTTTGGGCAATTGTATTTGTACCGGTTTTCCTGGCTTTTCGATATTTTGAGAGTAAGCATATTATGGATAACCTTGGTGTCTGGAATACAATCGTTACCGCCCTGGTGCTCTCAGCCATTCCGGCGATACTGATTTGTATCGGTTTACGTTATCTGAAGAAATAGGTTGTTAAATTAACGAGCCTGCTTATCAATATATCCGGGTATTCATCCATCTTCGTTGGGAGCATCGGGCAGCAGCCGGATTATTAGCGAGCCAGACGCATTTTCCAGTAACACGTATAGCTCACCTTCAGGGCCCATTTCTATATCCCGGAACCGGGCCAGGTCTTTCAGCAGAGTTTCAGTGTGGCTGACCTTGTTATCTGTAACCTCCATGCGAAGCAGATCGGTTGCGCGCAGGGTGCCGACGATAATGTCGTTGTTCCAGCCGGGAAACTCAGATCCTGAATAGAAAATAAAACTGGAAATTGCCGGTGAAGGCGTCATATCGAGAACGGGAAACTCGGCATCCTTCGGGTCCAGTTCGATACCGAGCTTGCCGGCAACATTTACCGGTCTGCCGTCGTAATTGACCCCATTGGTAAAGACGGGCCAGCCATAGTTACCACCCGGGATCAGGCGGTTGAGTTCGTCGCCACCGCGCGGCCCCATCTCGGTATTCCAGTGCAGTTGTGTCAGCGGATCAAATTCGAGTCCCTGAACGCTGCGGTGCCCATAGGTCCAGATAGATTTCATGGCCTCCGGGTGATCAACAAAGGGATTGTCCGCCGGTATGCGCCCGTCGTCATGCACACGGTGAATTTTGCCATAGGGGAGGCTGAGGTCCTGAATACCGAGAAAATCAAGCGGCGCTTTCATGCCAATGCTGATATAGACATGGCCCTCAGCGTCGAAACTAATGCGCCCCCCGGACGCCAGGTCCGATGTATTGGTGTAGGTTTCGAGGTCAGCCTGCCAGATTATTTCTTCATCGACCCACTTGCCTTCTTTGATACGCCCACGAATAAGCCTGTTCATGGAGACCGGTTGATTGCCCTTGCGGCTGAGCTCATTGCAATCGCTGCAACGATCCGTGTGGTGAATATAGATCCATCCGTTTTGCTCAAATTGTGGATGAATAGCAACATCCAGCATCCAGCCTAAACCCTGAACCTGGCCAAGAAAAGTACTGGAGTCGTCGTAAACTGGCGGGGTCCCGCTGATCGGGTCGGATTGCTTGCCGTCCGTTGCAATGATACTGAGGCCGCGCATTCGTTCGGACAGCAAAATACGGCCGTCAGGCAGTGGCTCAATAGAGAACGGCATTGGATCCAGGCCCTCGGCAATAACTTCGATATGGAAGGCATGGCGCTCGCTTGCAATAGAACCCTCGGGAACGATTAATGGAATGTCGGCTCGTTTATCGAGTATGGTCGTTCCCTGGCGTTGTTCCGCCACATAGAGTGCCAGGTTCCAGATCTTAGTTTCATCTAACGTTTCTCTCCAGGCGGGCATACCTGTTTCCGAGAAGCCGTTCGAGATACTCAGGGCAATTTCCTTTACGGAGTCGCCGTGCCGCAGATCGACACCCACGAGCGGTGTTCCGAGTGGCGCACCTTGCAGATCCTCGCCATGACACGCTGCACACTGCTCATTAAATTGCTTAATGAAGCCATCATGCATGGGTATTTTGCTGAGTGCTTCCCAATTAATCTTACTGGGGTCAAACCCCTGGGCAACAACTCCGCCAGTGGTAATAACAAGGGCTGTAAGCAGGCACAGAGAAATATACAAGTGCCGGGGCTGCGTGTGGGGCATGGAATTTCCTAGGGAAAAACAGAATAATATCTATCAATTTCAATATTTTATAGTTTCACGATGCTGCTGTCCTGATTCGGCAAAACCTGCCTGTCTGGTGGTGTTTTCAGGTGAAAGGGCAGGTGGTGCAGATAATGTCCCTGTGCAGGGCTACTATAGACGAGGCGGTGAGACCGTATTTTGCTATAGAGGCGATAGCGTAATGAGTGATCTGCTTGAGTTTGGAAAGACTGTTTTATTGGCCCAGCCCTTTAGTAACCTGATAGGTGCTGAATTAACTGCCATGGAAGAGGGGAATGCTGAGATTGTCCTGTTGGTACGGGATGAATTGAAACAACAGCATGGTTTTGTGCATGGAGGCGTGATCAGTTATCTTGCAGATAATTGCCTTACCTATGCAGGTGGATCTGTTTTGGGTGATTCTGTTACCGCAGAATTTAAAATAAACTTTGTTCGCCCGGCGCTGGGCCAGAAATTAATTGCCCGCTCGACCGTCCTGTCGTTGGGTAAACGACAGGCAGTGTGTGAATGCAAGGTAACTGCTGTTAAGGAAAATAAGGAAACGCTGGTTGCGGTCGCTCAAGGCACAATCACAAAGCTTGACTGATTCCGGGCCGCTCCAGGCGGTTATCGGGTGACTTTACGGATGATGTAGCCGCCAGAGCGGTCATCCATTTCCAGTTCCAGCAAGCCACGCGACTGCGCTTCTTCCAGTACGTCGCTGAATGAACTGAAGCCATAAAACGACTCATTGAATCCGGGACGGCGGCGTTTGAGTGTCTGCTTGATCATTGAGCCCCATAGCCTGGCACGATCACCGCGTTCCGCATACAGTGCTTCAGTTGTTTCGATAACAAGATCAATGGCTTGCTGGGCGGGGTCATCCTGACTCTTGGTTTTCTTTGCCTTGTCGGTTGAAGCCTTTGTGGCTGATTTTTTCGTGCTGGATTTGCTGCGGCGTGCCCGCTTCGGTGCGGTAGATTCGGCGACGAGGTCATCATAGTAAATAAATTCATCACAACTACCCATCAGCAGGTCTGAAGTTGAATTTTTGACGCCAATACCGATAACGGTCTTGGCATTTTCGCGCAGTTTGCTGACCAGTGGAGAGAAATCGGAATCACCCGAGATGATGACAAAAGTATCGATATGTTCCTTCGTGTAGCACAGGTCCAGTGCATCGACGACCATTCGGATGTCGGCCGAGTTCTTGCCGGACATGCGTACATGTGGAATTTCGATCAGCTCAAATGCTGCTTCATGCATTGGGGCCTTGAATTCCTTGTACCGGTCCCAGTCACAATAGGCTTTCTTGGCTACGATACTGCCTTTGATCAGGAGTCGTTCGAGGACGCGCTGAATATTAAACTTGGAAAATTTGGCGTCGCGTACGCCAAGGGCGATATTTTCGAAGTCACAGAACAGGGCCAGGTTACCGTCACCGTTCATCGAAGAATCCTCTGTAATGCAGGCGCCACACCAAGCCTGATGGGAAGGGCAACACGCTGCGGTTTATGAATTGTCGTTACGCTATCAGAAATAGGTGAGCGAAACACGGGTAAAGACGAATTTAAGAGACACATGATGGCCGCTTTCATGGCTGCATCCTTGGGGTCTCTTCACGCAAGGAACATTTTGTAGACCGGATTGTCGCTTTCGTCCGTGTGCGGATAACCGAGATCATCAACATGTTGACGAAAGCGTTCGAGTTCAGCATCAGGTACCTGTACACCGGCTAGCAGGCGACCGTAATCGGAACCATGATTGCGATAATGGAACAGGCTGATATTCCAGTTATTGCCGATCGCAGTCAGAAAAGCGAGTAACGCGCCGGGGCGTTCCGGGAATTCGAAGCGATACAGGTGTTCATGGTCAATCCCTGGCGACGGACCACCGACCATGTGCCGGATATGCAGTTTCGCCATCTCGTTGTCTGTCATGTCTATGACCGGGTAGCCGGCATTTTTGAGTGAGGTGAGAATTTCTTCACGCTCCTCGTTACCGCGGCGCAGTTCTACGCCAACAAAAATATTTGCTGCATTCGCATCCTGGTAACGGTAGTTAAATTCCGTGATATTGCGTTTGCCGATTGCCTTGCAGAATGCCATGAAGCTGCCCTGCTGTTCAGGTATTTCTACAGCGAACAGCGCTTCTCGCTGCTCGCCGAGTGCGGCACGCTCGGCAATATGGCGCAGCCGATCAAAATTAACATTTGCACCACAGTTAACTGTTACGAGTGTTTGCCCGGTCACACCGGTCTTGCTGACATAACGTTTCAGGCCGGCAACCGATAGTGCGCCGGCCGGTTCTACGATTGCCCGCGTCTCTTCAAAAATATCCTGAATCGCTGCACAGATCTCATCATTGTCAACGATAATGATGTCATCAATGAGCTGGCTGCAGATTCTGAATGTTTCGTCGCCGACACGACGAACTGCTACGCCGTCGGCAAAGGTGCCTACATCGTTGAGCGTGATCGGTTGGCCGGCTTCAATCGCCGCAGCCATGCTGGCTGAATCTTCCGGCTCAACACCGATGATTTTTATGTCCGGGCTCAGTGATTTTATATACAGGGCGATTCCGGCGATCAAACCACCGCCACCGATAGGGACGAAAATGGCGTCGATCATTCCTGACTGTTGACGGTGAATCTCCATGCCGATCGTGCCCTGGCCTGCAATGACTTCCGGATCATCGAACGGATGGATGAATGTCAGCTGCTGTTCATCTGCGACTTTGAGTGCCTGATCATAGGCATCATCATAGGTTACACCATGCAGAATAATTTCCCCGCCGAGTGATTCGACGGCATTAATCTTGATCGTCGGGGTTAATTCCGGCATGACGATGACAGACCGTACGCCTAGTTCCCGGGCAGCAAGTGCAACCCCCTGTGCATGGTTGCCGGCCGAGCTGCAGATCACGCCGCGAGCCAGCTCAGCCGGTTGCAGCTGAATCAGCTTGTTATAGGCGCCACGGAGTTTGAATGAAAAAACAGATTGCAGGTCCTCACGCTTGAACAACACGTTATTGTCGAGCCGCTGTGACAGTTGCATGGCTGGTTCAAGCGGTGTCTCGATGGCAACGTCATAGACACGTGCTGTGAGGATTCTGTGTAAGTATTCAGATTTCATGAGTTTTGTGACCGTTGCGGGGCCTAGTTTAAGAGAAACGGTCGTTCAGGCCTATAGATACAGGCAGATCAAATTGATTGGGTTGTCAGTTGTGACCCCCGACCAGAAGCTCAATTGTGGCTGGAAGTCGCTCCCGCATTGGGTTGTATGGGTTACTTGAGCAGGTCTGCCTGGCGACGGGTCAATTGCTCGAGTTTGTAACTCGGCAATATAAATAACCATTTGCCGTAACGGGCATCGAGTTCGTCAGCTTCGGCGGATGCCGTGGCACGGGATGCTTCACCCTCAGTGTCCGTCGTGAATTCAAAACTGACAAAATTCTGATCTGCACTTGAGTGGACATTCGCAATAATAACGAGTCCGGCAAAAGTCACGAAGCGGGTTACTATCGGTCGATGGTCATTCAGGCTGGCATTTGCACGTGTCGAAACATCATCGAAGCTAAGGCTGGTGAGCAGCGAGCCGATTGAATTGATTGCGCCGGGGGTGGTGAGTTCGTTATCGACAGGTTGGTTGACTAATTCGAAGTTACTGGCGTCCGGTCCGTTCTTCTGGATGGTTACTGTTTCACCATCCGGATGCGTTGTCGTGACCCGGACAATATCAGTCGAAGGAATATCAATGAGTGTGCGATCGAGCCAGTCGGTGGGTTCGGAACCGAGCTCAAGATTGGCCGCGATCAACAGGCTGGTATCTGAGTCGGGTATGCGCGCATAGGCCTGGCTGCCACGGATGCCGGTCTTACCGACAATAATACGATATGACGAGTTCAAGCTGTCGATGATGAGTTCGATACCGGTGGCATCTTCACCTGCAATATCCTCGACGCCGAGTCGGGCGTAGAGTGCCGGGTCTGCAGTTTTTTCTTCGATCACCGTCGCATTTGCCAGTGCGATCAGATTCTGGCGAATTTTGCCGACATCTGCCGGGTAG
The DNA here is from genome assembly GCA_002688175.1 of Chromatiales bacterium. Taxonomy (GTDB): domain Bacteria; phylum Pseudomonadota; class Gammaproteobacteria; order Steroidobacterales; genus SMWD01. Next base: position 30,633 of record NZCC01000035.1, on the reverse strand, counting down.
TTGCCACGTTCGGCGACTGTCCAGCGTTCAGTGCCGCGCATCAGCGTCGTAACCGTTTGATTGCCGGCGGTTTTTATCGTCAGCTTCGTGATGTCGTTCAGTACGGTGTCGAGTCCGGGAAGCACTACTGATGCCTCATCACGCCCGAAGTTGTCGCGGTTCAAGATCAGGAGCAAATTCATGACGATAATAGTCGTCAGGAGAATAATGAAGGTGCGACGATTCACTGTCAGGCCCCGCTACCGCGCAGAATATTTTTCCGCTGCCGACTTCGGCGCAGCAACAGCAGTGTGATACTAAATACTGTGATCGCGAACGGTACGAGACCGATATTGATAACCTTGAGCCAGGTACCGAGATCTTCGATTTGCTGGTCCAGGTTGCGCTGCACCTGGCGCAATTCCTTGCGAATTCGCAGCCGTTGTTCCTGAAATCGCTGTAGTTCAGCCTCTTGTTCGGGTGACAGGATGGTTGTGCTCACATCTTTTCGGCTCGCCTGCAACTCGCTGAGTTTCGTCTCGGCATCGCTAAGTTCCTGCTGCAAACGTTCCTCGGTTTCCCGAAAGCGGCTCTCGGCTTCGAGCCGCAGCTCCTGCACGCGTGTGAACGGGCGCGTGAAGGTCGCCCGGGCACGGACACTGATCAGGTCTCCGGAACCGGTCAGGTTGTCGAGACTGTTGATGATGAAATCACCGTTGCCGGCAAACGCCGTCGAGATGCGCTGGCCGAAAAAGTTCTGTACCTGGGCCCAGAGCCGATCAGTCAGAATATCAGTGTCGGCGATGAGAATGACGTTGACCGGGCCATTCGATGTGCTCAGGTGTTCAACCGAATGATCGCCAGTCGTAAAGCCATCAGGAGGCCCGTCGGCAAACGCACTCGGTACTGTGCCTTGAATGCGTGCGGCCATGGTGTATTGCTGACCGGTTGGTACGAAGCCCTGACGGAGCTGTGCCGGGTCACGGATGAAGGCCAGCCCGCCTGTAGTGAGTGGTGCGGCCATATCACTTGATGTGATCAGCGGCATGATATCCACGGGGGTGTCTGCGGCGACCGTAATGAATCCTGGATAGCCCAGATTCAGGTTACGTAGTTCGGCGCTGACGATGTCGGTACGGTCGATAGCGGTCTGGACGATGCCGAGCAGGCCAATATGCCGAACCGGCCGGGCATCGAACCCGGTAACCCGCAACGCGAACCGTTCATCGGCGATATATTCATCGGTTGTAACCGACAGGCCCCAGGTTTCAATGAGACGGTTAAGGTCAGATGCATGGCTGGCCAGCATCGCAGCGGCCGGATTGTTCGGATCTTGTGGCGGTATGTCGGTTTCGGCATACGGATCGACCATTAACAGCGCCCGCCCGCCACTCAGGATGAACTGATCGATGGCGTACAGTGTTGAGTCGGGCAGCTCCTTTGGGTGTACGACGAACAGCACGTTAACCTCCGGGTCGATCGTGGTCGTCGTGCCGGTTAACTCGCGGATATCGAACAATTGTTCGATCTGCGTCATAACAATCCATGGTTCGGATCTGCGCTGGGTAGCCGGATCGAAACTACCCCTGATCGGTAACCCGCTGATCAGGCCTACAACGGGACGCTGAGGGTTAGCCAGTGTATCGACCAGCCGGGCAAGCTCGTACTCGAGAAAGGTTTCCTTGCCTGGGTCCAGGAATGTAATGCGTTCTACATCATCCACGCTGTTCGTGCCGGCGATACCCATATAGACAGCATCTGCAGCACCGCCCAGTGAGATGGCCTGCAGACCGAACGCGGCAGCCTGATCTTCATCCTCGGAAAATGGCAAGGGGTCAATCACCGTTACCCGCAACTGGCCGCCAGATTGCTCAACAAACTCCTCGAGCATCTCGCGTACTCGCCCGGCATATGTTCTGAGTTGCGAAATGTCTGCTGTTGCCCGGTCGGAATAGAAAAAATACAGGTTAATGGGTTCGCCAATATTGCCAAGAATATTCTTTGTGCCGGCGGACAGTGTGTACAGACTGTTCTCGGTCAGATCGAGACGCATGCCGCGAAACATCGTGTTGCTCACAGCTACTGCGATGATGAAGATCGCGGCAACGGTTACCAGTCCCGCTCGGCCGAGCGTCATTTTGCTGTTGCTCATGTCAGTCGGCCTTTTTCATGTCGAGAATAATGGTATTGGCATATAACCACGCACCGATAACCAGCAGGAAATACACAATATCTCTCAAGTCCAGCACCCCCTTGCTCAGCGCATTGAAATGCGTCAGGAAACTCAAAGATGCGATCGCATCGATCATGGGTTGTGGTGCCCAACCGGAAAAGAAATCCAGCACCGGCTGGAAGCCACTGAGTAAAAAGATAAAGCAAATCACTATGGTAATAATGAATGCGACAACCTGGTTACGATTCGCTGCCGAGATACAGGCACCTATCGCGAGGAATGCTCCGGCCATCAGCAGGCTGCCGATATAGGCGGCAAAAATGACGCCGTTGTCCGGTTCGCCGAGATAATTAACCGTTATCCAGATCGGGAATGTCAGCGCCAGCGCGACGGCTGTAAAGCTCCACGCAGCCAGAAACTTGCCGAGTACCGCTTCGAACATCGTGACCGGCAGCGTCATCAAGAGTTCGATGCTGCCTGATTTCCGCTCTTCTGCCCACAGTCGCATTGAGATGGCCGGGATCAGAATCAGGTACAGCCACGGGTGGAAGCCAAAAAATGGTATCAGGTCGGCCTGCCCGCGGTCGTAGAAGCCGCCGAGGGAAAAGGTCAGAAAGCCCATCAGGGCAAGGAACAGCACGATGAAGACGTAGGCCAGCGGTGTGGCGAAATAGCCGCGTAACTCCCGGGCAGCGATAATCTTGATTGTGTTCACGCTGCACCATCCGCGGTCGTGATGGTTCGGAACACTTCGTCGAGTCGGCCTGATTCGAGCTTAAGTTGTTCGATAGGCCAGTCTTTTATAGCGGCGAGATCAGTGATCCCTTTGAGGATGGATGCATCAGACTTGGGAAATGCCGTGACTGTGCAAGTCTTGTGGCTGACCTCGATATGTTCAACCCCGTTGAGGTCCTGCAGTTGTTGTGTGATGTCATCAAGATCAGTCTTGCGGTCAAGCTTCAGTGTCACGGCATTATGGAAGCGTGAACGGTTGATCAATGTTGAGGGAGTTTCATCCGCAACAATTCGACCTTGCGAGATGATGATTGCACGATTACAAACTGCATCGACTTCTTCAAGGATATGTGTCGAGATTACGATGATTTTATCGGCCGCCATTGACTGGATCAGTTGGCGCACTTCATGTTTCTGGTTTGGATCCAGGCCATCGGTCGGCTCGTCCATGATCAGTACCGGTGGATCATGAAGAATTGCCTGGGCGATGCCGACCCGGCGTTTAAAGCCTTTTGAAAGTGTTTCGATGCTTTGGTCGAGCACCGGTGCAAGGTTCAGTCGTTCGATCATGTCCTCGCTGCGCACAGCGGTCTCGCGGCGTGACAGACCCCGGATCCGGGCGATGAAGTTCAGGAAACTGCGGGGCGTCATCTCACCGTACGAAGGCGCACCTTCGGGCAGATAACCGATCAGGCGTTTTGCCTCGGTGGGCTGTTTTTCGATCGAGAAACCGCAAACCTCGGCAGTGCCCGAGGTCGGCGGTACAAAGCCGGCGAACATCCGCATCGTGGTAGATTTTCCGGCACCGTTGGGTCCGAGAAAGCCCAGTACCTCGCCGGGTTGCACCTGGAATGAGATCCCGTCGACCGCCACCAGTGAGCCATAATGTTTGCTGAGCACATCCGCCCTGATCATCAGATTGTCCTGAATTTATATGAAGGGGTCGTTGCCGACCCGTGGGTTCAGGGTATTTTGCATAGATGCAGGGGTCATGCAAGAGGGTTGGCGATTTGGGAGCGGCTTCAGCCGTAAATTCTGATCATTCCCTGCCAGGCGGAATGAACCCGGATGCTGATCAGGTATGCAGCCCGGGTAGCCGGACAGGTCCATTTTGGTGCTGAATTCGGCCCCTTACCGGGTGGGTTCGACCGGGCGAATCAACAGTATGTTAATGAGTGCGACGAAGGCGACAATGGCTACGATCGTAAACGGGATGAGATAACTACCGGTGGTTGTTTTCAACTGGCCGGTCAGGATGGTACCAAACATACCGCCGATGCTGTCGACGCACATGATGATGCCAAGGACTTTGCCGAGTGCTCGCTGACCGAAGCTTTCGATACAAACGAGTTGGATCATCGTGAAGGAACCGCCGTAACCGAGTCCGAACACGATCGTGAATAAGGTCAATTGCAGTGGGTTCGTCGTCAGTCCGACGGTTGATCCATCGAGTGCGAACAGGCTCAGGCAACCTGTCAGCAGCATGGCACTGGTGATGCGCATGACCATGCGTTTTGCCATCCGGTCGCTGAGTGCGTCGAACAGGAATTTGCCTGCCACACTGAAGCCGAAAATCATCGTATACAGCCGCGTTGCATCCTGTGGGGTCAAACCTGCCTCGAGTTCGAGAAAGATCGTGACCTGGCTGTTGATGGCCTGGAACGTGAACCACAGACAGGCCGAGCCGATGGCTAGTACCCAGAGTGTTCGGGAGCGAAAGGCCGCACTGAATGGTACGCCGTCCAACAGGGTCGGGTTAACCGCGGGGCTTGAGCTTGCGACCGGGCTACCGTCCGGCGCCTGGCTGATATCGGCCGGGTGTTGCTTCAGGACCAGGAAGCTCGGCAGAAGAGCCAGGATCCAGAATGTGATGGCCAATGCGCCCATGCCCCAGCGCCAACCAAGCTGAGGATCATTGACAAGCGGCGAGATCACATTCGGCAGTATGAGTCCGCCGAGGCTCGACATCGCCGTCAGCAGCCCAATAACGGTGCCGCGGTGCCTGACGAACCAGTTTGACAGCAATACGACGTTGGCGAGGAGGCCGCCCAGTACCAGGCCGAATGCGAGCCCGGTGTGCAGAACGTACAGTTGCGTGAGTGTTTGAGCGAAGGGATAGGCCGCAAAACACACCGCCATGATGCAGATGCCTATGCGAAGAATTTGCAGTGGCCCGAACCGGTCAATCAGTACGCCGGCAAATGGTGCGAGGATCGCAGTCAGACCGAACATCAGGCCGGTCGTCAGGCTGACCTCGCCCTCGGTAGCGTTGAACGTTTCCATGAAGCGCGGAAACAGGTTCTGCGGCACAAACAGCGCCATGCCGTTGGTAAAGAAATAGATCAGCAGGCAGGTGCCGGCGATGTACCAACCGTAAAAGCGCCTGCCAGCGGGCTCACTGGTCACTGACAATGAGTTCGCCGTCGGCGTCGATTAGCTGAATCGAGTTGAAGCCGAGTTCCGCCAGCGCCGGTTCAATCTGTGTGCGATCGCCGACCACAACCCACGAGATGTCATCCGGGCGTATATATTTACCGGCTGCAGCTGATACATCCGCTATATTGAGTTGGTTGACTTCAGCAGCGTACGTCAACCAGTAGTCGTCGGGCAGATCGAAGCTGATAATTTCGTTCAGTGCGCCAATGATATCGGCGTTGGTTTCCCAGCGTCCGGGCAGTGATAGTGTCTTGCTGCGTTTAACAATGCCGAGTTCCGGTTCAGTCGGAGGTCGGGTGGCAATAATTGCATCGAGTTCGGCCGTTATCTCGGCAATTGCTTCCCGGGTCTTATCGGTCTGTACCGGTGCGTAGACAAGCAGCGGCCGTTCACCACGCGCGCCGACGATCAGGCTGAATGCGCCATACGACCAACCCTTGTCCTCCCGCAGGTTCATGTTGATTCGTGCTGAAGACAATCCGCCAAGAATGTCATTCATTGATTGCAGCGCAATTTCATCAGGGTTCGCACGCGGCGGTACAAGCTGTCCGGCAAAGATTACAGACTGATCAGCGCCGGGCCGGTCGACCAGAAAAATGGTTCGTTGCCGGTTGACCGTTTTCACCTCGAGGTTTTTGTCCGGCACGTCGCCGGGTCGCCATTTGCCAAACAGCTTCTCAATTTGCGCCATCAATACGTCATGATCAACGTTACCAACGACAATGAGTTGTGCATTATTCGGTTTGAACCACGTATCATGAAATGCCTCAAGGTCATCGCGGGTGATCGCCGTGACTGAGTCGGTTGTGCCGCTACCCGTCAACGGCTGACCATAAGCGTGATCAGCGCCGTACAGCAGACGCGGCATGACTCGCAAGGCCATTGATACTGGCCGCATCTTCTCCTGCTCAATGCGCGCGAGCGTGTTGCGGCGCAGGCGCACGAGTTCTGCTTCCGGAAATGCCGGATGCAGAGTGATATCAGCAAAAATATTGAGCGATGCGGCCAGGTTTTCAGTCAGTGCTGACATCCTGATCGTTGCATTGTCGAGACTTGCGCCTGCATGGAGGTTGGCGCCCAGTGATGACAGGGCCTCGCTGATATCGAGTGCAGAGCGATCGTGCGTGCCTTCATCGAGCATCGCCATCGCCATCGCGGTTGTGCCCTCGCGTGAGAATTGGTCAGCTGCATAACCGGAGTCAAGTAACATCGACATCTCGACGAGTGGTACATCGTTGCGTTCTATGACGCTGACTTCCATGCCGTTGTCGAGTTCAGTGCGGGTAAATGACGGGAAGCTGACCTCCGGTGCCGGCCCGGGTTCCGGTGTCGTGCTGCGGTCTGCACCCTCAGTGGCGGCCGTGAGTTCGGGGTAGGGGTGCACCTCTATAATGAATGCGTTACGACCGAGCCATTTATCGGCGATCAGGCGCAGGTCTTTGGCGGACGTCGTATCAATCGCCGCCAGGTAGTCTTTGTAAGCATCGGCAGAATCGCCGTAGACAAGGTTTTTAGCCAGTACGCCGGCCTTGCCGCTGCTGCCGCCGACCCGTTCGATACCGCGCAGGAAGCTGGCTCGCATTTGGGTCTTGGCGCGTTTGAGTTCTTTATGGGTTGGTCCATCGTCGATAAAACGATCAATTTCTTCGTTGATCGTTGCCTCGACAGCGGTCAGTTCGATGCCGGGTTGAGCGGTGGCTACCAGGTGTGTGATACCGGCGATTTCAAGTGCCAGGGGCGCCAGGTTTACATCCGTGACGGTCTGATCCGTGTAAGCAAGGCGCTCATAAAGTCTTGAATTTTTTCCATTGGCCAGGATTCTCGCCGCCAGCGCCAGTTGAACTGCTTCGGTTGTGCCCCAGCGTGGTCCGGTCCACACCTTGTAGAGTCGTGACTGCGGAACCCGGTCCTGCATGATGCGCCGGCGCTCGACACGGTGTTCGGGAATCCATTCAGTCGCCCTTGTCAGGGGCGGACCAGGCGGTATATCACCAAAATACTGTTCAACTTTTTGCAGCACCTCATTCGCACTGACATCACCGGCAATCGACAATACGGCGTTATTTGGTCCGTAGTAGGTATTGAACCATTCTTTGACGTCATCAATCGTCGCGGCATCAAGATCGTCCATCGAGCCGATTGTTTCCCACGCGTAAGGGTGACCATCAGGGAACAGTTGCTTGAGCATGTAGGACCAGACCATTCCATAGGGCTGATTATCGGACTGGCGTTTTTCGTTCTGAACGACACCCCGTTGTTCATCGAGCTTGGCCTGCGTGATCGAATTGGCAAAATGTCCCATGCGATCGGATTCGAGCCATAAGACAGTGTCCAGGGCATTTTTCGGGATGGTCTCAAAGTAATTGGTGCGGTCGAACCACGTCGTTGCATTCAGGTTGGTCGCCCCAAGTTGCTGCAGGAACAGCAGGTATTCATCATCGTAGTTCTCTGAACCCTGGAACATCAGATGCTCGAACAGGTGGGCGAAACCGGTACGGCCCGGGGCCTCGTTCTTCGAGCCGACGTGGTACCAGATATTGACGGCGACAACCGGCGCCTTGTCATCTTCATGGACAACCAATGTCAGCCCGTTGTCAAGCACAAATTTCTGATATGGAATATTGATATCACTGGCTACGGCTGTCAGTGCGGGACCCGCACACAGGCAGGTGAGCATGAGCCGGGCTAACCACGATGTTCCTGAACGCATACGATCTGATCTCCTGATCCGGGCTATATACAGACTGGGAGCTAGTATACTGGGCCGGACATGTTGGGAAAGTTTTCCTGCCTTTTTCCTTTGGTATGACCACAGCTATGACCAATCACTCTTTGCTGATTAAAAACGCCTGCATCGTCAACGAAGGTCAAACGATCGACGGCGATGTGCTGATCCGGGCCGGCCGTATTGAGCGGATCAGCGCCGGTATCACTGCTGCCGAGGCAGATGACATTATCGATGCGGGCGGGTTGCACCTGTTGCCGGGCCTGATCGATGATCAGGTACATTTCCGCGAACCGGGCCTGACGGCCAAGGGCGATATTGCAACTGAATCGGCTGCGGCTGTTGCGGGTGGCATTACAAGTTTTATGGAGATGCCGAACGTCAAGCCACCGACCACGGACCGGCAAGCGCTCGAGGATAAATACGCGCGCGCGACTGGCCGTTCGCGGGCTAATTTTGCCTTCTATCTCGGCGCATCGAATGACAATCTTGATGAAATTCGCCGACTTGAGCCGACGGATGCCTGTGGTATCAAGATGTTTATGGGCGCTTCGACCGGCAATATGCTCGTCGATGACCCGGAGGTGCTTGACAGGGTGTTCGCTGACTCGCCGTTGCTGCTCGTCACGCATTGCGAGGACACCCCGATGATCACGGCGAATGAGCAGGCGATGCGTGAAAAATACGGTGATGATGTACCGATGGCGGAGCATCCGGTGATTCGTTCGGCCGAGGCCTGTTATGCCTCATCCTCATTAGCGGTTGAACTGGCGCGTCGGCATGATGCGCGCCTGCACGTGTTTCATCTGACGACCGGTCGTGAACTTGAACTTTTCGCACCGGGCCCGATCGGCGGCAAGTCGATCACCGCCGAAGTCTGCGTGCATCACCTGTTCTTTGATGAGTCTCGTTATGCGGATCTGGGCACGCAGATCAAGTGTAACCCGGCGATCAAGACCGCGGCCGACCGGGAGGCTCTGCTCGACGGGCTGGCGACCGGACGCCTCGATGTGGTGGCGACCGACCATGCCCCGCACCTTGCTGAAGAGAAGGCCGGGACTTATTTTAATGCACCGGCGGGGCTGCCGCTCGTACAGCATGCGCTGTTGAGCCTGCTGGAACACGTGCACGACGGGCGTTTGTCACTTGAACTCGTTGTAACCCGCTCGAGTCACGCCGTAGCCGATTTGTTCGGCATCACTGAGCGTGGCTATATCCGCGAGGGGTACCGGGCCGACCTCGTGCTCGTCGATCTCAAGGGCAAAACCACCGTGTCGCCGAAAAACATCCTGTATAAATGCGGCTGGTCGCCTTTTGACGGCTATCGGTTCCGTTCGTCAATTGCCGCGACGCTCGTCAATGGCGTTATAGCTTATCGTGACGGCATCGTGACGGACGAGATCGCCGGCCAGCGGCTCGACTGTAATTCGGCCCGTGACCTGCGTCCTTAGGGGAAGGATGGCAAGAAATGCGCACGGCGCCCCTGCAATACCGGTCGCCGGCCACGATTATGGAGGTTTTCAGCCGAGTGGGAAGCAATGCAGCACCCCGGGCGAAAATTTGTGGCCTGGGCCACTAATTCAGGCGGCAAAATTGATATATTTCGGGCGTTACGTATGTATAATCTGGCGTCTTTTTTGTAATCTGAATCCGTTCCACACACGAACTGTCACGTTCCGTATCACAACCAACCCCATACCAGCGCTTAGCATATACTCATGCAACCCACGGATATTACCAATCCGGATTACTTTCATAAGGTCGTAGATTGCCAGACAGGCTGTCCGGCCCATACTGATGTTCCTGGCTACATACGCCTGATTGCCCAGGGGCGATTCTCGGACGCCTACCTGTTGAATCGACGCACCAACGTGTTCCCGGGGGTTCTCGGCAGGGTCTGTGATCGGCCCTGCGAACCGGCCTGCCGGCGCGGTCGCATCGATGAAGAGCCGGTGGCTATTTGTCGCTTGAAGCGCGTCGCCGCAGATCTGCGTGACAATATCCGCGACCGGCTGCCGCCTGTCCCGGCACAGAAGAGCGGCAAGCGTATCGCGCTGGTGGGTGCCGGCTGTGCATCGCTCGCGGTTGCCAATGACCTGATGCCGCTTGGCCATGAGATCGTGATCTACGAGGCTCAGGACACACCGGGTGGCCTGATGAGGACCAATATTCCGTCATTCCGGCTACCGGAGGACGTGCTCGATGAGGAAATCGCCCAGATCGTGGATATGGGGGTTGATCTGCGCCTGGGGACGAAGGTGGAGAGTCTCAAAGCACTGCTCGGCGAGGGCTATGACGCCATATTTATCGGCAGTGGTGCACCGAAGGGTAAGAACCTGGAAATCCCGGGTCGCTATGAGTCCGATCGGATTCATATTGGTATCGAATGGCTGGAATCGATTGCTTTTGAGCACATCGACAGTGTGGGCCAGAATGTGCTGATTATAGGCGTCGGCAACACGGCAATGGATTGCTGTCGTAGCTCGCTGCGCCTCGGTGCGAAGAACGTCAAGGTTATGGCGCGCAAACCGCGTGCGTTCTTCAAGGCTTCCGAATGGGAGCTCAAGGATGCCGAGGAGGAGAATGTCGAGATCGTCGTTAACCATTCACCAAAAGAGTTTGTTATCGAGGCCGGCAAGCTCGTCGGCATGAAGTTCGAGCTCATGGAATATGATCTCGATGAGCAAGGTAAAATCGTGGCACAACGTATTACCGGCGAGACGGTTGTCCCATGTGACGATGTGGTGCTGGCCATTGGGCAGGACAATGCATTCCCATGGATCGAGCGTGATCTTGGTATCGATTTTGACAAGTGGGACGTGCCGGTCGTTGACCCGGTAACCTATGAGTCCGGCTGCAGGGGTGTTTTCTTCGGCGGCGATGCCGCATTCGGACCGAAGAATATTATCTGGGCCGTCGAACATGGCCATCAGGCTGCGATTTCCATTCACAAACATTGCCGGGGCGAGGATGTAGCCGACCGTCTCAAGGATGGAATGCACCTGTCGAGTGCCAAGATGGGTATCCACGAGTGGTCATACAGCAATAGCTATGATGTGGCTGAACGGACGCTGGTACCGCACCTGAGTCTGCTGGAACGCTTCAAGAATCTGGATTTTGAAGTTGAACTGGGCTTCGATGCTGAACGGGCGGTCAGAGAAGTCGAGCGTTGTCTGAACTGCGATCAGCAAACTGTTTTCACCGCAGACCTGTGCATCGAATGTGATGCCTGTATCGACGTGTGCCCGGTCAAGTGTCTGACGATGACTCAAAATGGCGACGAGGCTGACCTGCGGGAACGGTTGACTACCCCGGCCAGGAACCTGGAGCAGGATTTGTATGTGTCAGCTGCTCTGCCGCAAACGTCAAGAGTCATGGTCAAGGATGAGGACTTGTGTGTACATTGCGGCCTTTGTGCAGAGCGCTGCCCGACAGCAGCCTGGGATATGCAGAAATTTACGCTGGCCGTGCCGTACGCGATAGATGAAAATGTTCCACCTAAACCGGAACTGATTGCCAGAAAATGGGGTACCTGAATCTGGGCCAGGCAACTCCGGCAGCGACTCACCATCGGGTTTGTGCCGGCTCTTTGCTTAAATCCTGCCCATTGCCGGTAAACCTGGATAGATAAATTATGAGCCCTGGTATGAGTACAGGACCAAGTAACAACGATTTTACAATTCGCATTGCAAATGTGAATGGCACCGGGTCCGCGAGCGCCAATGCGCTGCTGATGAAGTCAATCTTCCGCATGGGTATTCCGGTCGTCGGTAAGAATTATTTTCCGTCAAATATCCAGGGCCTGCCGACCTGGTATGAAATTCGTGTCAGTGGCAGGGGTTACATGGCTCGCGCCGGCCGCATCGACATTATGCTGGCGATGAATGCCCAGACTTACCGGAAGGATCTTGCCGATGTCGCCCCCGGTGGGTACCTGATTTACGATTCGACATGGCCACGTCACAAGCTGTTGAATCGCGATGATGTGACGATCATCGGTATCCCGCTGGCAAGAATGTGTAACGAACAATTTTCAACTGCCCGCTCACGCGTCCTGATGAAAAATGTTGCTTATGTCGGTGCTGTCGCTGCATTGCTCGATGTGGATCTGGATGTCATCAAGGCATCTCTCGAAAAGATATTTGCTAAAAAGGCCAGCCTGCTCAAGGCCAACTATGTTGCATTCAACCTCGGCTACGATTATGCAAAACAGCATTTCGGTGATCTGCTGTCGTTCAAGGTAGAGCCGATGGATGAAACCAGCCAGCATATTATGATCGACGGTAATACCGCGACGGCACTTGGTGCGGTCTATGCCGGGGCGACGGTTGGTGCGTGGTATCCGCTTACGCCGTCGACGTCGGTTATGGATACATTCATAAGTTTCTGCGAACGCTACCGTATCGAAGATGAAACCGGTCAGGCCAAATACTGCATTATTCAGGCGGAGGACGAGTTGTCTGCGATGGGCATGGTGCTTGGTGCCGGCTGGAATGGCGCCCGCGCCTTCACGCCGACCAGTGGTCCCGGTATTTCACTGATGAGTGAATTACTTGGCTATGGGTATTTCGCAGAGATACCCGCGGTGGTCGTCAACGTGCAGCGTTGCGGTCCTTCGACCGGTATGCCGACGCGTACCCAGCAGGCAGATATCATGGCCTGTGCCTATGCATCGCACGGGGATACGCGCCATGTACTGTTATTCCCGTCCAGCCCGGAAGAGTGTTTCTATCATTCCGTGGCAGCCTTCGATCTCGCCGAGCGGTTGCAGACCCCGGTCATCATTTTGACTGATCTTGATATCGGTATGAATGACTGGATGATCCCGATTCTGAAATGGGACGATAACTACAAACCCGATCGGGGCAAGTCGCTCGACGCCGCAGCACTTGAGAAGATGGAATCATTTCATCGGTATCTGGATGTTGATGATGATGCCATTCCGTACCGTACTTTCCCGGGCGAACATCCCAATGGTGCGTACTTCACGCGCGGCTCCGGTCACAATATGTACGGCGCATACACTGAGGACTCCAATGAGTACCTGGAAGTTGTTGACCGGTTGCGGCGCAAGTGGGAAACGGCCAAGCAGTATATTCCTGAGCCGGCGGTCGACTACTCGGATAAATACAAGGTTGGCATTATCTCTGTCGGCAGTTGCGATGGTGCCGTGATCGAGGCACGAGATCGACTGCTCGCTTCGGGTATGGGTACAAATTATCTGCGGGTCAAGGCATTCCCGTTTACCGACCGGGTGCAGGAGTTTATCGATAGCCACGATCGGCTCTACGTTGTCGAACAGAATCGTGATGCCCAATTGCGCAGCCTGTTAATGCTTGAGACTGACGTTGTTGCAGAAAAGCTGGTGCCACTGCTGTTTTATGATGGATTGCCGATCAATGCACGGGGCATCATCGAAGCGATTAATCAGGACCTGGCCAAGGGAGTAGCAGCGTGAGTTTTATAGCCAAACCGAAGGTCATTCATCCGCAGAGCCCAAGGAATGAACTTGGACTGACCGTGCGTGATTACGAAGGCGGCATGTCTACTTTGTGTGCCGGTTGCGGTCATGACTCGGTCACGGGTGCGATTGTGCAGGCTGTGTTCGAGTTGAGTATTCCGCCCCACCGGATGGCGAAGCTTAGCGGCATTGGTTGTTCATCGAAGACACCGGCTTACTTTGTCAAAGAGTCGCACGGCTTTAACACCGTTCATGGACGCATGCCCTCGGTTGCCAGTGGTGCAAACGCTGCAAACAGTGACCTGTGGTATATCGGTGTGTCCGGCGATGGTGACAGCTTGTCAATTGGTCTCGGTCAGTTCTGTCATGCGATTCGTCGCAATGTGAATATGCTGTATATCATCGAGAACAATGGGGTTTATGGCCTGACCAAAGGCCAGTTCTCGGCCTCTGCAGATCTTGGCAGCAAGGCGAAGAAGGGCGCGGAGAACCAGCAGCCACCTATCGACCCCTGTCGTATGGCGATTTCAATGGGCGCCGGATTCGTTGCCAGAAGTTTCTCTGGCGATAAGGAACAGTTGTTACCGCTGATCAAGGCGGGACTGAGCCATAAGGGTTTTGCCGTCATTGATGTGATCTCACCCTGCGTAACATTTAATGATCACGAAGGTTCGACGAAAAGCTACGAATATACGCGACAGCATTTCCATCCGGCCATCCAGGCCAATTATGTGCCGCCCTCCGAAGAGATCAAGGTGCAGTACAAAGCTGGCGAGGCGATGCCGGTTACGTTACACGATGGTAGCCAGATCATATTGCGCAAGGTTGCCGGTAAATATGACCCGACTGATCGTGCCTCGATCTACAGTTATCTCGAGCAGCATCAGCAGGCTGGTGAGGTTATCACCGGTTTGCTGTACTACGATGACAGTCTCAAGGAAATGCACGATCTCAGCAATATCGTCGATGAGCCACTATCTACGGTTGATCATTCCGATCTGTGTCCGGGTAATGATGCTTTGCAGGTTTTGCAGAACGTCTGGCGTTAGCACCGCGCGCACTGCCGACCGGATTGAGTGGCTGCAATTTTTCCCGGTCTGCAAATAGCAAAAAAAAGGCCCGGAACAACACGGTGTACCACCGTTGATCATACCGGGCCCCATACTTGCGGGACCAAAGGGGGATAAGGTCCCGTCTCTGTAGCAAAACCCAGGGGAAGGTTTTGCAGTTTGATGACGGCTGGCGTCATCTGTCTTGGTTCACATCACCCAGGGAGGATAAGCAGGCAATATGTACCGGGTGCAGCTTCTCAGCCGCGTGTTTTTACGCCAGTTGCAGCTACCTGGTAGCTACGCTCGGAATGGCCAAGTTTCACGCCGAGGTTGGTACGCACGTTGATACGGGTCATCCAGACCGCAATTTCGGTTTGGTTACGAATTTCATTACGAATACTCGAACTGAAATCAGTGTAAACTGGTCGTTCCGCCGTGATAACGAGTGACGGTAACTCCTGCGCGTGCCCAACCGATGCAAAGCCGACAATAAATACCAGCGAGAGCAATACGGTGAGCAAACGAGCAGGTCGCCTGGGGCGACTATCTATTCTGCTGTTCATTGGTGTCTCACCATTCTTTAGTAATCAAGAAAGTTAAAAGTTAGTTTGCCGAATCCGCGCTCATTGCAGAGGTCCGAATCCGTAGACCTCTAACATTGCACGAACTGTGCCAACTTGATATCCCTTTAAAAACAATGATTTAGTATAAATAAGGTGACCCGGAATACCGTGAATTACGGAATACCGTGAGCAATATTCACGGAATTCCGTGTATACTGAGCTGATGGAAATCTCAGATCGTTATGCATGGCTGTTTCGTGAACTTCCGGTTATTGCGGCCTTGATGGATGTGGACGGTTGTTTCATCGATGTCAGCGATGAATGGGTCAGGCGACTCGGCTATAGCCGTGAGGAGATGCGCGGGCGGCGACCGGAGAGCATTGCGACCCCGGAGAGCATCCGCCATATTCTTGAAGAACATTTGCCGCAGTTCCGTCGTACGGGACGGCTCGATCATGTGTCGGTTGAATTTCTGGACAAGAGTGGTGAAAAGGTCATGTTGTTAGCGACGACAACGATGATCGATACCGATGCACTCATAGAAGATGTTCACTCACTGTCGGTGTTTACCGAGCTGTCCGACCGGGCCCGGCTTGAGCAACGTTACCGCGACCTGTACCAGTCGACACCGGCCATGTTGCATACGGTTGATGATGACGGGCGGATTACTGCCGTCAGCGACCACTGGCTGGAAAAACTCGGTTATACACGTGAAGAAGTCATCGGTCGCAGCATTCTTGATTTTCTCAGTGAGGAGGCACGTGGACCATTGCTCGACGGCAGGGTTCGGGATGTCATCAAGGCCGGTACTCGCAAGAACCTGCCGCGTCAGATGGTTACCCGGAAAGGTGAGTTGATCGATGTTGTCATGTCGTCACGTACCGAGCTTGATCAACTGACCGGTCATACCAAGTTATTCGTTGCCAGCAAGGACGTTACCGAGCGAAATCGTACTGAGTTAAAGCTGCGCGAAGCCTATGAAGAGATCGAGAGGCTTAAGGATAAACTTGAACGTGAACGTGATTACCTGCGAGAGGAAGTCGAGGTAGCGATGAATTTTGGCCAGATTGTCGGGCAGAGCCCTGCATTGCTGGCCATGTCGGCACGTATTGAGGCCGTTGCCGATACACCGGCCAGTGTGTTGATTATTGGCGAGACAGGATCCGGCAAGGAACTTGTGGCGCGGGCTATTCATGCGCGTAGTGGCCGTAGTGACAAGTCGTTGGTCAAAGTTAATTGTGCGTCAATTCCGGCAGAACTGTTCGAGAGCGAATTCTTCGGCCACGTTCGTGGCGCATTCACAGGCGCACACCAGGATCGTATCGGACGGTTTCAGCTTGCTGATGGTGGTACGTTGTTTCTGGATGAGGTTGGTGAGATTCCGCTTGGGCTGCAAAGCAAATTGTTGCGTGTACTGCAGGAAAAGGAATTCGAACGTGTCGGCGAGGCCCAGTCACGCAGCGTCGATGTCCGCGTGATTGCTGCGACGAACAAGGACCTGGAGAAAGCCGTTGAAGTCGGTGAGTTTCGTGAAGATCTCTATTATCGACTCGGGGTCTTTCCGGTTCGGGTGCCCCCGCTGCGCAAGCGAGGCGATGATGTCATCATGCTCGCAATACATATACTCGAGCAGGTATGCCGCGACTTTGGCCGCGAGACCCTGAAGCTCACCCGGTCTCAGGTTGATGCACTGCGTGTCTATAGTTGGCCGGGCAATGTACGTGAATTGAAAAATGTTATTGAGCGTGCCGTGATTCTGTCGGATGATCAGTATTTGCGGCTTGATTTGTCATTGCCTGAAGCACATCTGAATCCACCGTCTGTTGACGAGTCAGCTACCGTTTCGGGCGACACCTCGACCTTTATAAGCGACGAAGCCATGCGTGAACGCGTACGCCACAACCTGATTGCAGCCCTCAAACATGCCGACTGGCGAGTTGCCGGTGAGCATGGGGCGGCACGCTTGCTGGGCCTGAAGCCGAGTACGCTGACTGATCGCATGCATGCAATGAATATCAAACGGCCGGCTTCCGGTCGGCATACGCGCAGTCACTCGTGAAGCCACTCATACTATGAGCTTTCCGGGCAAGATCTTGGTGTTAATTGGCTGTGCAGCGTGCAGTTGGGTGCTGAGCACCCGGGTTGCGCAGGCTGAGGTTATGAATACATTGCCCGCTAGCGTGCAACGTATTGTCGACGGACATAAAATTTCTGCCGCCAGTTTCAGCGCAGTTGTGCAGCGGATCGGTGCTGATCAGCCGTTACTCGCCATTAATCCTGACACGCTGTGCAACCCAGCATCTACGATGAAGTTGTTGACTACATTCGTGGCGCTCGAAGCTCTGGGCCCGAATTTTCGCTGGCTGACGGAAGCCTACCTCGGTGGCACACTGTTAAACGGTACGCTCGATGGTGATCTGTATATCAAGGGTTACGGTGATCCATACATGGTTGTTGAGAGATTCTGGCCGTTCCTGCGCCAGATGCGACAACAAGGACTCAATGATATAGGTGGCGATCTTGTTATCGACAACAGTTACTTTGATCTGCCACCGATTGACCGGGGCGAATTTGACGGCCAGGCACTCAGGACTTATAACGTCGTACCGGATGCCTTCCTCGTCAACTTCCAGGCGATCAGCTTCATTTTCAATCCGGACCCGATAACAAATCGTGTCCAGATCATTGCCGACCCGTTGCCCGCCAATCTCGATATTCGCAACCGTATCAAGCTTGACAATGGACGTTGTGGCGGATACCAGAATGGCATCGTGGTTAATGCTGTCGACCAGGTCGCGCTTGATAGCATCACATTCTCCGGGCGGATTGGTAGTCGTTGCCCGGAGTATCGTTTATCGCGGGCACTATTAAGCGCGCCGACTTTTGCCTATGGTGTGTTTCGGAGTTTATGGGAGGAGGGAGGCTCATCACTTGGCGGAACAATGCGCATTACCGAGGTACCGGCCGAACTTGAGCCGTTTCATGTTATGAAGTCGGTGCCACTGGCAGACGTCATTCGCTCTACCAACAAGTGGAGTAACAATGTCATGGCTCGCCACCTGTTATTGACGGTCGGGGCCGAACGATTCGGTGCACCGGCGACCGTAGATAAAGGCCGCCGTGCGGCCATCCAGTTGCTGGCTGAGCGCGGACTGGATTTTCCGGGCCTGCGGATTGACAATGGTGCCGGACTGTCGCGAAATGCCCGTATTTCGGCGAGTAGTCTGGCGCGGCTGTTACTGGCCGCCGACCAGAGTATCTACCGTGCCGAGTTTGTTTCATCACTGGCGCTGGCCGGTATGGACGGTACGATGCGGCGCAGATTTCGTGAACAAAGCCTGGCCGGGCATATGCACTTGAAAACCGGGCGGCTTGACGATGTATTTTCGATGGTTGGCTATGTTCGCAGTCGCTCCGGAGATGACTATGTGGTAGTTGCCATTCAGAACGGTGTCGATGCACACCGAGGGCCGGGAGAAGAAGCACAGAGTGCGTTATTGAAATGGGTTCACGAATTGTGATTGATAAGTGGAAATATCTTACCGTTATCGTGTGCGGGCTGCTGACTGGATTCGGCAGCGCGTTGGCGGGAACAGTCTATGTCACCGATCGTCTGCAGCTTGGCGTTCATCAGTTACCCGATACCAGCGATCGGGCATTCACAAATCTCAAGAGCGGTGAACGCGTAGAGACATCCGATGAAAATCTATATCACATACGGGTCACCCTTAAGGATGGCCGCACGGGCTGGGTCAAGAAAAATTATCTGGTTACAGAGAAGCCGGCTATTTTGCGGGTATCAGAAGTTGAGCAGGAACGAGATAAAGCAATTGCCAAGCTCAAGTCATTGACATCTGGACTCAATGATCGAGAGACTCGGATCAGTGAGATAGAAAAGCAGCTTGCAGACCGAGAGGCCAGCGCTGAGGCAGAAATGGATGAATTGGCGCGACTCAGGATAGAAAATGTTGAGCTTACCGATAGTCTCGCAGCCTATGCGTTCAGCGTGCCGGGCACATTATTTTTTGTGGCGACTGCCGCAAGCCTTGTGATCGGATTCCTCCTGTCCTGGTGGTGGTTCGATCACCGCGCCCGGTTACGTCATGGAGGCTTTCGTATCCACTGAACTCACAAGCCGGCAGGTAATTGGCTGTTGCAAGTTGCCCTCACATAGTTCAATCAAGCGCAGCAAACTTTGCCTGCCAATCAGTATTCGGCGGTTGCTTGATGGTAAAGACCGAGAATGTCTTGTTCTGTGCTTCCGGATACGCTAATGCTGCTACACAGACAGATGCAACATCGGTACGTGAAATGCCGACCACCTTCACTGCGTCTTCCTTCTCAAGGACAATCTGTTGTTCTCCACCGGGTTTGTCATGCAGACCACCCGGGCGAACAACGGTATGGGGAATACCGCTGTCACGCAGATAATTTTCACTTTTCATTTTCCAGATCAGCACGTTACCGAAGATTCGGTTCAACACATGGTCCTCATGGGTTACCCCCATCGATGAAATCAGCACAAATTGCCGTGTTTTCGCACTCACTGCCGCATCGACAAGATTATTGTTACCGCCATAATCGACAAACTCGGGTGAATTCGGACCCTCCTTCTCGCCTGTACCGATTGCGCTGATGACCAATGTTGCGCCATCGAAAGCCGGTTTCAGGGATTCAGGGTTGCGTACGTCGGCTTCGATCAGTTCAACGTCGGTACCAAGTTTCTCCAGGGCACTTTCGGAATTACGAACGAGAGCGCGAACCTTATAGCCCTGTTCCTTAAGCTGCATGACAATATGTTGCCCGGTACCGCCGGTCGCACCCGCTACCAGCACCAACTCATCTGCCGGTTCGGCAATGACAATAGTTGAGAGTGCGAATGACAGCATGCTCTGCAGCACGCTTAATCTGATTTTTGAAAACATCTGACTTCCTCAGTGCAACCTACATCCAGACTAAACAATACTTCAGTTCTGCTCAAGAATTATGAGAAATCGACGCTGAGGTTAAACAGAAGCATTGGAAACAGGTGTTCCGTCCACCTTGCGGCGAATCCGGCATAAGGATTATCGAGTCTGCAGGTGTTGATGCGGTCTGGAAATGATGCGCAGGGAGGAGGGTAGACGCCGGAATGATTAACAATCGTGCTCCGTCCGGGATAAGTGCTTGCATGAATATACAAAATTTTCAGTAGAGACTTTAGGCGTGGGACGTGACGTGGCATGCTTGCCGCAGGTTTTTTCAGCGGGGAGATCATGTTTATTCGATTCATCACTACCGGTGGCACAATCGATAAGATTTATTTTGATGCCAGGAGCCAGTTTGAAGTGGGTGAATCCCAGGTCGAGCACATCCTGACTGAAGGATTGGTTACGTTTGAATACGATCTTGTTTCCATGTTTCAAAAGGACAGTCTTGAACTGACCGACGATGATAGAATCACGTTGCGAAGCTATATTAATAATGATGATGCCACTCATTACGTCATAACGCATGGTACTGACTCAATAGTTGCGACCGGTAATAGCCTGATAGGACTGGGAGGTAAGCGCATCGTTTTGACCGGTGCGCTCAGTCCGGCACGTTTCAAGGCAACTGATGCTGTGTTCAATGTCGGCATGGCTGTTGCTGCCGTACAATCAGTCTCACCCGGCGTTTATATCGCCATGAATGGGCAAATATTCAAGGCCGGCACAGTCCGGAAAAACTATGCCACAAACCGTTTCGAAACAAACGGGCAGTGACCTTGATTCCATGGATATATTGAAATGAGTGAGCAGCTTTTATGAAGATGATCGGTTTGCTGGGCGGCATGAGCTGGGAGAGTACCGAGCTTTATTATCGGTGCATAAATCAGGAGACCAAACGCGCTCTTGGTGACTTGCATTCAGCGCCGATAGCTATGGTGAGCGTTGATTTTCAGGTAATAGAGAATCTGCAACGTCAAGGTGACTGGGCAGCGGCAGGCTCCATGCTTGCCGAGCAGGCATGCCGGGTAGAAAAATCAGGTGCCGACTTCCTGCTTATTTGTACCAATACAATGCATAAAATTGCGGCAGATATTGAGGCAGCAATCGAAATTCCACTGCTGCATATCGCAGATGCTACGGCAGAACGAATCAGGCAGGCCGGCATCACGACCGTTGGACTGCTCGGCACGCAGTTTACTATGGAGCAGGAGTTCTACAGAGGGCGCCTGGAGCAGCAGGGACTGAAGGTGCTTATTCCCGATGAAGCAGATCGGAAGATCGTGCACCGGGTTATCTATGAGGAGCTCTGTCTCGGCGACATTCGGCAGGATTCAAGAGCAGAATACCTGCGCATCATAGAGCAGCTCCATGCTGCCGGTGCGGAGGGTATCATCCAGGGTTGTACGGAAATCGGGATGCTCGTCCAGCAGCAACACACCTCCGTGCCCCTTTTTGATACGACGGTTATCCATGCTCAGGCCGCGGTTGCCGAGGCCCTGAGCTGAGCCAAATGACCGTAAGGGTTAGCGACTGTGTCGGTTAGACGCTCTCGGTGGTTTGAATTCTGGCCGCACGCTGCACCCGGACGTTTTCGACCAGGGAATAGACAGCCGGGACAACGACGAGTGACAACAGCGTCGATGTCACCATGCCTCCAACAACGGCTACTGCCATAGGTGCCGAGAGCTCAACGCCGGCACCGAGTCCGAGTGCCGGTACCATCATCGCGAAAATAATTGTGAACGATGTCATCAGGATAGGACGCAACCGCATCGGGCAGGCCTCCAGCAGAGCTTCGTCGATCGCCATACCCTCGTCGCGCAATTGATTGGTACGATCGACAAGTAAGATCGAATTCTTTGCGACAAGGCCGATCAGCAGTACCAGGCCGGTCATCGAGAAAACATTGAGTGTATGGTCAAAGAGGTTGAGCGCTGCGATTCCACCGATAACCGCGAGCGGTTGAGCCACCATGATAATCAGCGGTTGCGAATATGAATTAAACTGGCTTGCCAGCACCATGTAAACGAGCACGAGAGAGAGCAGGAAAGCGAAACCGAGTGAATTTGATGTGTTGCCGAGTTGTTTGGCGCGGCCGAGCATCTGCAATGAATAGCCCGGCGGCAGTACATCAGCTGCGACGGAATTCAGGCGTTTGATCGCATCGCCGAGCGATATCGTCGGGTCGCTGTAAAAATAAGCGGCATATTGCCGGTCGAGCCGTGAAATAACGGCCGGACCAAGATTCTGCTTGAATGCTGCAACGGAATCGAGACGCACGAGTGCCCGATTCGGAGTGCGCAGATAGATCTTGCTCATATCTGCCAGGTTGAAGTCACCAGCTGCCTTGAGACGAATATCATAGCGTTCACCGTCACCCGGCTCGTCACTGAATTTTGCAACATTGAGGCCCCCGGCCAACACGTTGGCAGCCTCGGCAATGCTTAGGGTCGACAGTCCGAACTCGGCAGCAAGCTCACGATCAACCGTAAGTCGTGTTTGCGGTAAATCAAGATTCAGATCGAGATCAAAATTTCCCATCTCCGGGTCTGTCGACAAGCGATCGAGCAACTCACGCGATAATCGTGCGACGCTCTCGAGATCGGGACCTGTCAGCGCAAAGTTCAACGCCTCGCCACGTGCTGAACCTGTGAAAGTAAATGCCGACGGGAATGCCCGCACACCCGGTAGCTTTTCAAGTTTCTCGCGTAATAATGGCATCAGTTCGTACTGTTTCAACTGGCGCTGTTCGGATGGCACCATACTGGCATAGATCGTTCCTTCGGTGACCTGTGATGACCGGCCACGACCCATCGTTGCATACGCCGTGGCGACATCGTCAAAGGACAGTAGTGTTTTCTCGACTTCAGCCATTCGATGGCTGCCGTACGCAAGGCTTGAGCCGAGCGGTGTCTTGACGATGACCTGAAAACTGCCCTCGTCTTCAGGTGGGAAGAACTCGCCGCCGAGCCCAAAGAAAAACACGGGTGTCAGCAGAACGATCAGCAGTGCCGCAAGCAGTACTTTCCATCGGTGGCCGAGGGTCCACGCGATGATTGCGCGATACTGATGATCAAGGCCGTTTAAGGTGCGTGTGATGCCCGTGTAAACAGGTCCGCCATGATGCTCGACCTTAACGTAGCGCGAACAAAGCATCGGTGTCAGCGTAATCGAAACGAATAACGATACGAGTACGCCACAAGCGACAACAACACCGAATGCCCTGAACAGCTTGCCCGGGATGCCGTCCATGAACAGCACCACGGTAAAAATTGCTGCAAGTGTCAGTGTAGATGCCACGATGGCCAGCAGGACCTGGTTGGTGCCCTCAATCGATGCATTGACCCGGCTTTTTTCACCGGCTTCAAGGCGCCGCTGAATATTTTCCAGTACAACAATTGCATCATCGACCACAACGCCAATCAATATCAGCAAGGCGAGCATCGTTACAACATTCAGCGTGTAGTCAAGGAAATACATGACGAGAACGGCGCCGAGCAGCGATACCGGGATAGCTGCTGAGACGATCAATGTCGCGCGGACACTGCGCAGGAAGAACCATACGACGAGTGCGGCAAAGATAGCGCCTGCGAACAGATGTTCTTCCATCGATGCAATAAGCTGGAGGATGTACTCGCTGTCATCGTTGGATACAAACAACTGAACGCCCGGGGGTAATTGCGGAATTACATCTTCATTCAGGCGTCGTTTGATCTCACGGCTGATCTCGACCGTGTTGCGGCCAGCTATTTTGACAATGCCGAGGCCGATACCCGGCTCCGTGTTAAAGCGACCGAAAGTCCGGTTGTCGGAGAGTCCATCCTCGATTACAGCGACATCACGCAGGTAGATTGTGCCGCCGTCCCGATAGCCGAGAATCAGGCCCTCCAGATCTTCCGGATGATGGTACTCAAGATCGAGCTTCAGCAATTCCTCGCGTTCGGCATCGACGAGATAGCCTCCAGGGAGTTGGATGTGTTCATTGCGAAATGCCGCGATGATATCCTGCACCGTGATACCAAATGCAGTCAGCTGGTCCAGATCCAGGTTGATTCGAATCGTGCGTGGTCGCAGTCCACCGACGATGATGCTGCCGACACCGTCGACTGTTTCGAGTTTTTTCTTGACGCCGCGTGCGATCTGGTTCAGTTGTTGCAGCGTCCGGTTGCCGATGATGGTTAACCAGAACACCGGAAATGCACTGGTCTCTGTTTTTGTGATGATCGGAGGATCAGCCTGATCCGGCAATAGCCGCAACACCTCACTTACCTTGGCCTGTACCTCGTTAAAGGCAATATCGATGTCCTTGCCAAGGTCAAATGACGGTGTGATGACGGATTGGCCGGGTGATGAGGTTGATACCAGCTCATCTATCGCCGGGATACTTGCTACGGCACCTTCAAGGACATTAGTGATGCTGACATCGATGTTCTCTGGATTCGCTCCGAGCAATCGGGTCGTAATCTGGATTTTGGCAAAATCTATGTTAGGCACACGTTCGACGCCGATGTCCTGATAAGCAACGATACCGAACAATACTATCGCAAGATTCAACATTGCGGCGAACACGTAACGTTTGACTGAGATCGACGCGAGGCTCATGGCGTTACTCGATGACTGATACTTCGCTGCCACCGGTTAGAAAACCGGCACCGTCGACGATGACAATTTCGCTGCCATTCAGGCCGCTGCGAATTTCTACAAACCTGCCGCTGCGTTGCCCGCGTTCGATCTGTTGTTCAGTGACGGTTTTACCATTGAGTACATAGACAACATCACCTGCCGGGCGGCGTACGATGGATACCTGCGGCACCATGATAACCTCCTCACGCGTCTCGACGACAACTTCAGCACGCACGCTGGCACCAGGTCGCCAGTTACCGGGGTTGATGAAGTCGATAATGACCGCAACCGAACGATTTGCCGGATTGATGCTCGGCCGGATATCGGTAATCTTTGCCACAACCGGAGCACCGGCAGAAGCAGGTGAACTGAGCCGTACACTCAGGCCAGGCCGCAGGAACGGCGCGCGGTATTCAGGAAACGGCAGCCGTGCACGCAGGTTTTCAACATCGATCAGGTCAAAGGCGATTGTACCGGTCTGCAGATAATCGCCGACATCAATCTGGCGTAAGCCAATCTCGGCACGCACCGGTGCGACCAGCTCCGTCTCGGCCAGTCGACGCTGGCTATCAGCCACCTGGGTATTTGCCCCGGAGAGTTGTTCGGTCAATGCCGCCAGGTCTCCTTCGACATTCTCAAGCAGATCCTGGGCAATCAGTTTGTTTGCAAACAGTTGTTGAGAGCGTTCAAATTCTCGTTTTTTTTGTGCCAGCAGCGCTTCCAGTCGACGCATTTCAGCCTGACTGGCTTTTTTAGCTAATCGATACTGTTCGCTGTCGATACGTGCCAATACTTCACCCGCTTCGACGCCCTGGCCTTCATCAACAAGTACGGCGACTACTTCACCGGCGACCTGCGCGGCCACCTGCGGTGAGCGGCGGCTCTGGATGATGCCGACAGCCGTTTCGATTTGCTCGACATTCATGCGATTGATTTCGGTCGTCGTGACGCGAATAACGCGACCCTGGGCCGGGGCGTCGGTGCTCGTGAACAGTAACGCGCATACAGCCAACAATAGCTGGCGGAGGGCTCTTGGGGGCGGGGTTGGCAGCATATGAATAATTCTTGGTATTCGTTATACGCTGCAGTCTACCGGCAAATTGGCAGCTGGTTATAGCATTGATTCAGTTCAATCCACTGCATGGCGGCAGAGGAAGAACCAATTCGATTCGTCAGGACCTGCCATAAAAAGCCAGCAGATTGTGACCTGTTCCTGGCATCGGCTACCTGTGATGCACAGCCTCACGCATCCATGTGGTCGTGTGGCCTGACGGAAAACTCTGGCCTCCTGCCCATGCGGACTTCTGGAGGAGAATTGATGCATGAATCCAATTAGTCTGTGTAAACCGGGACGGTATCGAGAATCCAGTTGCCGGATTCGCGGCGGGCTGGTGACGGGATTGCGAATGCCACGTTGGTTTGTGCGTTTTGCATGTTTGACCAGTCTATTCGCCAGCCATTGTTCTCCCAGGTCTTCAGGAACTCGCGGTATTTGACGACCGCAGCATCGCCGGGCGCCAGCAACTCCTTCGTCAGGTTGTCAGGTGTGCCGATAGGCCAGAGTTCTTCGATGATCGCAATGTCTTCGTCCGCAACATTCATATACGTGGCGTTAATCCACTCATTGTTCTCGGCGCCGAGGTTATTATTTCGTGTCGGCACGAAAAAGATTTTGGTTCGCCTGTCGCTAAGCGGTGCTTCGAAGAAATACTGTACGAAACTGTTGTTTTCCGGCAGATGAATGCCGGTTATCAGCGTATTCGGGCCAATATGCCATGAACCGGCCCGCAACCCTTCCGTTTCGGTGTCACTGGTAAGCGCAACTTTTTGTCGTTTATCGGCCTGCTTGTAACCACCGAAAGCGATTTCGAAACTACTGCCCCACTCATGGTCTTCTACATTGATGCTGCTGTCCTCGACGGTCGGCGCCCCCTGAGCCGGATGGACGAACTCATTGTGAATCGGATCCAGCCCGTTTTCGACCGAGCGTTCGAAGTATGCACCGACCTCAAAAACAATCGGTGTGCTGAGCTCCCAACCGTCCATACCATCTTCTTCTATCAATGGTACCGGCGGGCGCTCCGCTTCCGGCAGGTCGCCGAGAAAAGCGAAAATAATGCCGTAGCGCTCGTAAACCGGGTAACTGTCGATTTTGGCGCGGGCGGGTGGTTTTTTTCCCTCTACTGACGGGATGCTCACGCACCGTCCACTGCCGTCAAATTGCCAGCCGTGGTATGGGCAGACGACGCAATCACTGTCGACTTTGCCTTTACTCAGCGAACCGCCGCGATGAATGCAGACATCACTGAGAACGTGCGCGGTGTTGTTCGAATCACGAAAAGCCACGAGCCGCACGCCGAGCAGCTCTGCGCGCAGCGGCACATCTTGCGTGAGATCTTCGCCAAGACAGATTGGATACCAGAAATTAAAATACATCGGTCTGATTTCCTGTGTGTAGTAAATAAAGAGCCATAAAAGGGTTCGGCTGCAGGTTTATACAGCGCTATTGTGAACCTGGATATTGCTTTTCAGGCGGTATTTATACAGGCAAGGATAGCTGAGTTGTGCGCCAGATGTTTTGTGCAGAAGGCAGAGAAAAACTGTCCAACACTGGAATATATACCTGACAGACACGCCGTTCGCTTGTATTGCGGCGGCGTGCTGTCAGGATTTTCCCGCTTTCAGTTGTTTCAGCCGGGTGATTAGAAAAAACCGGCCATCGCATAGGCGGTCTTTTGAAACATCAGGTCTTGCGCATCCGGTAATTTTAAATTTGCTTTATTCGCAGTAGTCACGATGCGAGTTTGGTATTCCTTTCTGTTACTGACCTCTGATACACGCTGCTTGCTGGACCCGGCATCGGAATCCTTGCCGCTTATCTGGGTATCTTTGCGAACGATCACCCCTTTTCGGGTTTTCTCTGAGATTTTCACATCACAAACCAGCATAAACGTCACATCATGGACCAGAGAGCCAGCAATCAATTCTGCAGCACCACCCAGCAGGCCACCGGCAGCAGCCCCTTTATAACTATTGGTCATTACTCCACCGGCTACAGCACCTGCACCGATCGATCCGACATAGCCGGTATTCAGTGCGGCTTCTGCGGCAGTGGGAGCCGCTTCTTCCAGATTAAGCACATACACCTGCATATGGAACTGAGCGGTGTCTGGATTATCCACTACAGTATATCCGGAGTCGGCATTTGCTATAAACTGATCCTTCACGAAGGTTTTGAAGCTTCTGCGATCAAACTCCATGACGCCGCTTTTGACATCCAGGTAAACCGTTCGCTTATCCTTTGCTACCGGGTCCACAAATATCGCTGTACTGGTTTTTGTTTCTACCCGTAAATCCTTTTTACCCAAAGCTACCGAAGTAGCCGCGCAACCGCCAAGAAAGCTTAATATCGTCAGGGCCGCCACCAATCTTATCGCTAAATTAATTGTTAAGTTCTAGTCATTTAGAAAAATCAATTTTTTAATCAATGTGTTTGTCCGTGTACATATTTCTATTTCTATACCCCCGCTCCTATCTAGTTTTTCTCCTAATGTATTTGATATCAGGCTCCACTCCGCAGGAACATTCCCCAAGGAACCCGCAACTTGCTCCACAGGAACATTCTCCAGGGAACCCGTAACTTGCTCCACAGGAATATTCCCCAAGGAACCCGTAACTTCTAATACATCATCAAGAAATGCTAATTCCATATCCTGTTGACAGAAAAAATATGTCAGTACCAGCACTTTGCCCGTAATTGTCAATGACTCACCGGAAGGTATCGGGTTGTCAGGTTTACTGTTCTGCAATTTATAGTCAGGCAACCCGGTAATCACATAGCCGTCACCCAGTTTTTTCAATCCGCTATAGACTCCCCACTCGAACCATTGTTGTTCAGTGTCCTTCACTGCCGGCTCAGACGCGTCACCGCGAAAACCCGAGTAGGATCCTGCCGATGAGGGCTGTATAGCCAGTCCCCAACGGTCATATAACTGATCCGCATCAAACGGGGTCTTTCCCGTAGGCAGCATCAACATAACCAGTGATGCTGCTAATGCCGGACCCGCTAACCAGACCAATTTGCCAGGATTTAACCACTCAGACAGCCGCTCTAAAAATGATGGCTTTTGCCTGCTATTGACTGAGGCAGTTTGGGTATCCGGCGCCCCAAGCTCCGACGATAATTCCAGTAATCCCAGCCAGAAATGATACAAATTGTCGTCAGCCGCAACGGCTGCAAGTATCGTTTCTCGTTCCTCGGTGCTCAGATCACCGGCTGCCACGGCAATTAATTGCTCATGGCCTATGCCCTTGGCTGCAGCAGCATTTTGTTGCTTATTTGCACTTAACAGCAGAATGGCACTTAATTCGATGTCTGACAGTTGGTCTGGCACTAAAAATCTCCTTACTTTAATACCAAGAAGGACAAATGCCAGTTTGTTGCCAACCGCCGGTTAAAAAAATTGTTCTTTATCAAACCCTACCGCCCCCAGCCCAGATCTTAGCCTCATCATCAAAGCTTTCAATCGTTTGCTCAGCTGATAGGGTTTAAGGTCAAAAGCCTTGGCTACCAGCCCCTGCTTTATTCGTTCAATAAATACCATCTTTAGCATTAACAGTTCACTGTCTGATAATTCCAACTCCTTATGTAACTGAGTAACAATATTATTAATCTTCGCGGTTTGAGACTCAGTAATGCCGGTAAAGTCCGATTCTGGATCGATTAACAGCCTGATAATCAACAGCAATTCCTCTAGATCCTCATTTTTCTGCGTCTCTTGAAATGATCGGGTATCTTCGACATCAAAGGGTGGAGATTCACCGTCTTTCTCAAGGTAACTTGAGGGAATTTCTTGTCGTTTCACACCGCACCAGGGCATCCTCGCTTTTATCAGTCGGACGATGTTTTCCAGGTATTCCTTGCTGCGTTCTTCATTTATCCAGTTGAACACCACCTGACCTGCAACCCGGCGCTCAAGACATATCTGGCGCCAAATGCTGACCCACAGATGGCCATTTTTCTTTAGCCAGACGGGTGGCCTGGGTCGGCCAAACTTCATCCGGGAAAATTCTTCTAATAGATGAGTGGCTACAACATTAAGGTAATTGATCGGCTTTGATTTATTTTTATACCCCCCAAGAGCAGACCAGTTGTTGGCCGATAATTTTTCCAAAACGTGATTAACAGCCTCATCGGCAATAACCTGTTCCCCGAAGCGTTTGAGAGCCATTCTATCCAGACGTGCAATCCAGTCTCCAAGTACCAGACTGGACCAGTCAAATGAGGAATCCCCATCATTCATTTCTTATTCCGTAACAGGCCTGCCATCAATTGTTACGGAGACAAAATCTCTGTAACAATTGATGGCAGCAAAGACTTCGAAAGACTTATATTTTGAAATTGAAGTCAATTCAACAACATTATTATTTTTAATAATCTAATAGGATACTAACTTAATTTAATTGCCTGATAGGGCCACCTAATATTGACTCACCAATAGCGTCCATAGTAACGATAGTGATAACGGCAGTCTCGATAAGCACGATAAGTGTAACGGCGCATATCACGGCAGGTATATCCAGGTCGCCAATAATCAGGTGCTTTGGTCACTGGTTTGAGGTCATCTTTCATCGCCTGCTCAATATAGGCGTCAACACGGGCAACGTCAGCAGCATCGAAAGGCTGGGCCATAACATCAGCATTAAGCTGTCGCTGCATCTCGGCCATATCTTCTTCATCATCGGCCCAAAGTGGCTGAGAGGAAAGGAATAAGAAAGCTCCGGTAACTAGAAAAAATAATTTAGGCATCGTAATTCGGTAATCCCCCCGGAAAATAACAGCGTTTAGAAGTAGAATTTTCCAATGACAGGAGATTCTACAGATGAAGAAGCCGAAGTACTCAGAAAGCAAGATAT